>CALFEY010000031.1 GCA_937958295.1 uncultured Pseudomonadota bacterium | reverse complement strand
ATCGCGTTGTGGCTGCCCTTGATACGCGGCAGGTTCACGAAGCCCGCGGCGCAGCCGATGAGCGCGCCGCCGGGGAACGCCAGGCGAGGAACCGACTGCAGGCCGCCTTCGTTGATGGCGCGCGAGCCGTAGCCTAAGCGCTTGCCGCCTTCGAACGTGGGCCGAATCGCGGGGTGGGTCTTGAAGCGCTGGAACTCGTCGTAGGGCGACAGGTACGGGTTCTCGTAATTGAGGTGGACCACGAAGCCCACAGCCACGAGCCGCTCGCCGAAGTGGTACAAGAACGAGCCGCCGCCCGTGCGGCTGTCTAGCGGCCAGCCCTGGCTGTGCACCACCCGCCCAGGATGGTGCTTGTCGGGGGCCACTTCCCACAGCTCCTTGATGCCGATGCCGTACTTTTGCGGGTCGACGCCGTCGCGCAGGTTGAAGCGCTGCATGAGGTCCTGCGACAGCGACCCGCGGCAGCCCTCGGCAAAGAGGGTGTACTTGGCGTGCAGCTCCATGCCGGGCTGGTAGTCGGGCTTGTGCTCGCCATTGCGGGCCACGCCCATGTCGCCGGTGGCCACGCCGCGCACCGCTCCCTTGTCGTCGTAGAGCACCTCGGCGGCGGGGAAGCCGGGGTAGATCTCCACGCCCAGGGCTTCGGCCTGCTGGGCGAGCCAGCGGCAGACGTTGCCGAGGCTCACGACGTAGTTGCCCTCGTTGCTCATGAGGGGTGGCAGCAGCCAGTGCGGGATGCGGTACGACTGGTCGGCGGTGAGGACGAGGAACTGGTCGTCGGAGACCGCCGTTTCGATCGGCGCGCCCTGGGCCTTCCAGTCGGGGATCAGCTCGTTCAACGCCTTGGGATCGATCACCGCGCCCGACAGGATGTGGGCGCCGACCTCGGAGCCCTTCTCCAGCACACACACGGATACCTCCCCGCCCCCTTGGGCGGCAAGCTGCTTGAGGCGGATCGCGGCGGCGAGCCCGGCCGGGCCGCCTCCCACGATCACGACATCGTATTCCATGGCCTCGCGTGTCACCGCTGTTCCTCGGGTTGTCGCAGCGGGCGCCGCTGCTCTTTCGAGCGTCATTATAATTCGGGGGGCTCGAGCCACCCGTCCCGGGCGCAATGTCGGAAGCCATGACCTCTCCGCGTCAACTCGTCCATACCACTCGCCTCGCGATCCGCTGGGGCGACATGGACGCGCTCGGCCACGTGAACAACACGGTCTACTTCCGCTACATGGAGCAGGCCCGGCTCGAGTGGCTCTTCGCCCACGTGGGCGACCAGGGCTACGCCGGAGGCTCCGGGCCGGTGATCGCCAATGCGATCTGCAGTTTCCTGCGTCCGCTCGTCTACCCTGCCGACATCGAGGTGCGCATGTCCCTCGGCGTGCCGGGGACCACGAGCGTGACGAGCTACTACGACATCGTCGCGGGCGGCGTCACCTTCGCCCACGGCGAAGCGCGCATCGTGTGGATCGATCTCGCCACCGGCCGGCCCACGCCGCTGCCGGAAGCGGTCCGCGCCCCGCTGCGCGCCCTGGCAAGCCCAACATGACGACCAGCAAACTGTGGGAACCTTCGGCCGAGCGCGTCGCGCAGGCCAATGTCACGACCTTCGCGAAGCGCATCGCCGCGAAGTTCGGCACCGAGGCCGACGAGTTCGGCCGTCTGTGGCGGTGGTCGATCGACCACAAGGAAGCATTCTGGCGCGAGGTGTGGGATTTTGCCGGTGTCCTGGGCACCCCCGGTGAGCGGGTGCTGGTGGAGGCCGAGCGCATGCCGGGCGCACGCTGGTTTCCCGACGCACGGCTCAACTTCGCGCGCAACCTGCTCGAGCGCCGGCGGGCCGACGACACCGGCGACTCGCTCGTCTTCTGGGGCGAGGACAAGGTCAAGCGGAGCGTCTCGCACGCCGAGCTCCACGCACGGGTGTCCCGGGTGGCCGCGGCGCTTGCCGCCCATGGCGTGGCGCCTGGCGACCGCGTCGCGGCGTACATGCCCAACCTGCCTGAGACGATCATGGCCATGCTCGGGGCCACGGCGCGCGGCGCGATCTTCTCCTCGTGCTCGCCCGACTTCGGCGCGCAGGGCGTGGTCGACCGCTTCGGCCAGATCGAGCCGCGGGTGCTCTTCACCGTCGACGGCTACTACTACAACGGCAAGGTCGTGCCGATCGGCGACAAGGTGGCGGAGATCCTCGCGCGCGTGCCGTCCATCGAGCGCGTGGTGGTGGTGCCCTATCTGCAGCAGGGCGAAGGCACCTCCGACGACCTGTCCGCCGTGCGCGACGCCGTGTCGTGGGACGCCTGGCTCGCGCCGTTCGTGGCCGGTCCGATCGACTACGTCGAGTTGCCCTTCGACCATCCGCTGTACATCCTCTACTCCTCCGGCACCACCGGCGTGCCCAAGTGCATCGTGCATGGCGCCGGCGGCACGCTGCTGCAGCACCAGAAGGAGCACCTGCTGCACGCCGACGTGAAGCCCGGCGATCGTCTGTTCTACTTCACCACGTGCGGCTGGATGATGTGGAACTGGCTCGTCAGCGGGCTCGCCGCGCGGGCCACGCTGCTGCTGTACGACGGCTCGCCGTTCATCGATCGCGGTCGCATCCTGTGGGAGCTCGCCGACGCCGAGAAGATGACGCACTTCGGCACCTCGGCCAAGTACATCGACGCGCAGAAGAAGATCGCGCTCGTTCCGCGCAAGGACTTCGGCATTGCCACCGTGCGCACGATCCTCTCCACCGGCAGCCCGCTTGCGCCCGAGAGCTTCGACTACGTCTACCAGTGCGTGAAGCAGGACGTGCTCCTGTCGTCGATCTCCGGCGGCACGGACATCGTGTCCTGCTTCGCGTTGGGCGTGCCCACGCGTCCGGTCTACCGCGGCGAGCTGCAGTGCCGCGGCCTCGGCATGGACGTGGACGTGTTCGACGAGAATGGCCAGCCCATTGCCGGAGTTCCGGGCGAGCTCGTGTGCAAGTCGCCGTTCCCGTCGATGCCCGTGCACTTCTGGAACGATCCGGACGGCGCCAAGTATCGCGCCGCTTACTTCGAGCGCTTCCCCGGCGTCTGGTGCCACGGCGATTGGGTGGAGCTCACGGCACACGATGGCCTCGTCATCTACGGCCGCTCCGACGCCACGCTCAATCCGGGCGGCGTGCGCATCGGCACTGCGGAGATCTACCGGCAGGTGGAGCAACTCCCGGAGGTGGTGGAGAGCCTCGTGATCGGGCAGGACTGGCCGCCCGGAGAGCTCGGCGACGTGCGCGTGGTGCTGTTCGTCAAGCTGCAGGACGGCCTCATGCTCGACGACGCGCTCGTCGACCGGATCAAGCTGCATATCCGCACCAACACCACGCCGCGCCACGTGCCGGCCAAGGTGGTCCAGGTGAGCGACATCCCGCGCACGAAGAGCGGCAAGATCGTCGAGCTCGCCGTGCGCAACGTGGTGCACGGCCGCGACGTGAAGAACGTGGAGGCGCTCGCCAATCCGGAAGCCCTCGAACAGTATCGCGACCGGCTGGAGCTCAAGAGCTGACGTCGCCATGAGCGCCCCGCGCGTCGGTACGCCCGTAGGTACACGCCTGCGCACGCGTGCCCCATGAGCCTCCTCGCGATCCTCGTTGCGCTCGCGCTCGAGCAATGGCGGGCGTTCGAGTGGCGCGCCGGGGTCGAGCGCGGTTTCGTGCGCTACGCGCGTGCGCTCGAGCGCAAGCTCAACGGCGGTACGCGTCAGCATGGAGCGATCGCGCTGCTCGCCGCCGTGCTGCCGCCGGTGCTCGTGGTGGGTCTCGTGTACTGGCTTGCCGATGCGTTGCACCCGGCGCTGGGCCTCCTCACGAACGTGATCGTGCTGTACTTCCTGATGGGCTTTCGCCGCTTCAGCCACGCGATCTCGGCCATCGTGGCGGCCGTGCGGGCGGGTGACCTTCCGGCCGCGCGGCGGGCCCTGGCGGCGTGGCGCGGAGGCTCCACCGGGGATCTCGGCAGTGCAGATGTCGCCCGCCTCGCCATCGAGCGGGGCCTGGTCGATGCCTACCGACGCGTCTTCGCCGTGATCTTCTGGTTCGTGATCCTGCCTGGCCCGGCGGGCGCGGTCCTCTATCGCGCCGCCGTGTTGCTGGCGGAGGAATGGAAGGGGCCTGTGCCGGGTATCGAGCCCACGCCCGTGGTGCAGTCGCGCGCGGAGTTCGGCGCGCCCGCCCGCGCGCTGCTGGTGGCGCTCGACTGGGTGCCGGTGCGACTGACGGCGCTCGCGTTCGCTGTAGTGGGGGACTTCGAGGACGCCGTGGCGTGCTGGCGCACGCAGTCGATGCGCTGGATCACGCAGGAGGGGGGGCGCGCGATCGGCATCCTGCTGGCCGCGGGCGGCGGCGCGCTCGGCGTGCAGCTGGGTGGCATGCTGCCCACCGTGTCCGGCGATCCGGACGTTCGTCCCGATCTCGGACTCGGCGACCCGGTGGAGCCGGACGTGCTGCCGTCGGCGGTGGGCCTCGTGTGGCGGGCTCTGATCCTGTGGCTGCTCGTGATCCTGCTCGTCACGCTCGCCAATCTCGCCCCTTAGGCGCGGCTGCCCAGCGCCGGATCGCGCGCCCCTTCGGATTCGCGCATCAGGTCGTGCAGCAGTGCGAGGCGATGCGGCGCGATCTTTCCGGCGGCCACGGCCGCGGTAACCGCGCAGCCGGGCTCGGCGTCGTGACGACAGTCGCGGAACCGGCAGTGGCCGAGGTAGGGTCGCATCTCGACGAACGCCTCGGCGAGGCTCTCCGGAGCGAGGTGGGCGAGGCCGAAGATCTTCACGCCCGGCGAGTCCACGATCCATGTGTCGCGGTCGTGGCCGGGAAGGAAGTACAGCGCAGTGAACGTCGTGGTGTGGCGGCCCGTGCCCAAAGCCTCGGAGACCACGCCGGTGCGCGCGGCCGCCTGCGGGGCGACGGCGTTCACGAGAGTGGACTTGCCCATTCCCGACTGTCCGATGAGCAGCGTGTGCTGTCCGACGAGCCAGGGCAGCGCCGCGGCGGCGTCGCGCGTGGCGGACAACGGCACCACGGCATACCCCAGCCGCTCGAAGGGCGCTAAGCGGGCGCGCAACGCATCGAAGCCGTCGAGATCGGCCTTGTTGGCGAAGATCACGAACCGGCAATCGGCGGTCTGCGCGGCGATCGACCAGCGCTCGAGGAGCTCGCTGTCCACGCCGAGGTCCGGCGCCACCACGGCGCCCACCTGGGTGACGTTGGCGGCGAGGAGCTTTTCCTTGAAGGCGTCGGAACGAAATAGGAGGTTGCGGCGCGGCTGCACCCCCACGATCACGGTGCCCCCGCGCTGGCGTTCGACGTCCACTTCGTCGCCCACGGCGATGCGCAGCGTGCGGCCGCGCGTCATGACCGACTCGCGCTCGTCGTCCGGGTGGATGACTTCGAAGTGCCGGCGATGCGCGGTCACCACGAGGGCGCGCGCGGGAGGGGGCGTGGAGGCCAACGGATCCTTAGGCGAAGAGCCGCTCGATCTTCGCCGCGCAGATCACGTCGTTCAGCGTGATGCCGCCAGCGTCGTGCGTGGTGAAGGCGACTTGGCACTCGGCGTAATGCACGACGAGATCGGGATGATGGTCTTCGTGCTGCGCGAGGAAGGCCACGGCGTTCACGAAGCCAATCGTGGCAGGGTAGGCGTCGAAGGCGAATGTCTTGGCCAGCGCCGCGCCGGCGACGGACCATCCCGGGAGGTTGCGCACGTGCGCGGCGAGCTCGTCGTGGCCGAGCCGCGGCGCGCCGGGACGGCAGCGCATGGCGGCAAGCGCGAGCGTGCTCGTGGATAGCTCGGGGCGGGCAGGGCGCGCGGGGCTCATGCGGCCAGCGCCATCGGCTCGTCCACGCGCAGGGCTTCGATGCGCGCGATGCGCTCGGCCGCCGGCGGGTGCGAATCGTAGAAGGCGGAATGCATGGGATCGGGTGTCAGCGTGGCCGCGTTGTCTTCGTAGAGCTTGACGAGGGCCGCGGACAGCGCGCCGGGAGAGGCGTGCTGCGTGGCGAAGGCGTCGGCCTCGAACTCGTGGCGCCGCGAATAGGCGGCGATCGCCGGGTCGAGCAGGAACGTAAACACCGGAAGGGCGAGGAGGAACAGCTCGAGCGCCACCCCCGGTCGATCGGCGATGGCCGGGAGCATCGCTGGCGGAATGCCAAGGCCGGTGTAGAACCACGGCGCACCGGCGAGCCAGGCGAGCAGCGCGAGGAAGGCGAGCGAGAGCACCGACGACCACGCGATGCGCTTGGTGACGTGCTTGCGCTTGAAGTGCCCGAGCTCGTGGGCGAGGACCGCCTCGATCTCGTCGGGGTTGAGGCGCAGAAGGAGCGTGTCGAAGAACACGATGCGCTTGGCCTTGCCGAAGCCGGTGAAGTAGGCGTTGCCATGGCCCGATCGCTTGGACCCGTCCATCACGTACAGCCCGGCGCTGCGGAAGCCGCAACGGGCGAGCAGCGCCTCCACGCGATCGCGCGCCGGCGTGTGGGCCATCGGCGTGAACTTGTTGAACAGCGGCGCGATCACGGTGGGATAGAGCACGAGCACGAGGAGCTGAAAGCCCATCCACGCGGCCCAGGCCAGCAGCCACCAGGCGCTGCCCGCGGCACCCATGATCCACAGCAGCAGCACGAGCAGCGGCACGCCGAGGGCCACGGCAACCCCTAAGCCCTTGGCCAGATCGGTGCACCATAGGCGCATCGTGATGCGATTGAAGCCGAATCGCTCCTCGATGCGGAACGTGTGCCACCAGGTGAAGGGCAGGCTTGCCGCACCAAAGATCACGGCCGCGAGCACGAACATGGCGAGGTCGCGGACGATGGGTCCGCCGGGCAGCGAGCCGGTCCACGCGACGATCGCGGCCAGGCCGCCACCGAGGGTCATCGCCGTGAGGACGGCGGCATCGACGATCGCGTGCAGGATGCCGAGCCGTTGCTTGGCGACCGTGTAGTCCGCCGCCTTCTGATGCGCCGTGATGCCGATGCGCGCCGCGAAGGCACCCGGCACGGCGTGCCGATGCACGCGCACGTGGGCGATCTGCCGCAAGGCGAGCCAGATGCGTACCGCGAGGGACGCCGCGAGCGCGGCCAGGAAAACGAAGGAGAAGGCGTTGAAGGTGTCCGCGCTCATGCCGGACCTCATGCCGCATGCGAGAATAGGTGATTCCATTCTACGCCATGGCCATGCCGCAGGACGCCAACCACCTGATCTGGATCGACATGGAGATGACCGGCCTCGTGCCCGAGCGCGACCGCATCATCGAGGTGGCGCTCGTCGTCACCGACAACAATCTCGTGACGGTCGCCGAGGGCCCGGTGTGGGTCGTCCACCAGGAGGACGCCGTGCTGGCCGGGATGGACAGCTGGAACACGGCCACGCACGGGCGCAGCGGACTCACCGACAAGGTCAAGGCCTCCACGCTCACGGAAGGGGAGGTGGAGGCGCAAGCGCTCGCGTTCCTTGCGCAGCACGTGCCCGCCAAGGCCTCGCCCATGTGCGGCAACTCGATCTGCCAGGATCGCCGCTTTCTCGCCCGGTGGATGCCCCGCCTCGAAGACTGGTTTCACTACCGCAACCTCGACGTGTCCACCCTGAAGGAGCTCGTCAAGCGCTGGAAGCCCGAGCTCGCCAAGGGCATTCCCAAGGAAGGCAAGCACGAGGCGCTTGCGGACGTGTACGAGTCGATCCTCGAGCTTCGCTACTACCGCGAGCGCTTCATCCTGCCGTGAGCGCCACGGCCCTGCCTCGCGCGGGTCTTCCCGCGCCGCTCGCGCTTCGCTTCTGCAGTCATTGCGGTTCCGACCGGCTCGATTTCCGCATTCCCGACGGCGACAGCCTCCCGCGCTACGCGTGCGCGAACTGCGGGACTATCCACTACCAGAACCCCAAGGTGGTGGTGGGCTGCCTGCCGGTATGGGGCGAGCAGGTGCTCCTGTGCCGGCGCGCGATCGAGCCGCGCCTGGGGCTGTGGACGTTGCCCGCGGGCTTTCTCGAGAACGGCGAGAGCGTGGTGGCGGGCGCGGCGCGCGAGACTCTCGAAGAGGCCAATGCGCGGGTGGAGGTGGAAGGGCTGCACTCGCTCATCAGCCTGCCGCAGATCCACCAGGTGTACATGATGTTCGGCGCGCGCCTGCTCGACCTCGACTTCGGCCCTGGCGTGGAGAGCCTCGAGGTACGCCTGTTCGACGAGGCCGAGGTCCCGTGGGACACGCTCGCCTTCCGCACCATCGCGCGCACGCTGCGTAACTTCTTTCTCGACCGCAAGCTCGGTACCGGTGGACCACACGTGTCCTCGATCGAGCGGCGGCCGCCGCTTCCGCCCGACCTTCGGGGCGCCGCCTAGCGCGGTATTTCGGTACACTTGGCCCGCCGGCCGCGCGCTGGCGGCCGAACACGCGTGCACGGATCGCAAAGTCCACCGGCGCGGCCTTCGACGAACGAGGCAGGCAAGGCTGCCTGCCGCTCGCACTGGAGGATTCGATGTCCATTACCTGCGCTCGCACCGCGCTGGCGACCCTTGCCACGGCCGCGCTCCTTGCCGCCGCTCCCGCGGTCGCCCAGCAAGGCAACCGCATCTCGATCACCACCGGCGGCACGGGGGGCGTTTACTACCCCTTGGGCGGCGGCATGGCCAGCATCCTGTCCAAGTACATTCCGGGCCTTGCAGCCACTGCCGAAGTCACCGGTGGCTCGGTGGACAACCTGAAGCTCATCGGCGCCGGCAAGTCCGAAGTCGCCTTCACGATGGTGGACTCCGCGTGGGAAGCCGCGCAGGGGCTTGATAAGTTCAAGGACGGCAAGGTCGAGGCGCGCACCTTGATGGTGCTCTATCCCAATCGCATGCAGGTCGTGACGGTCGAGGGAACGGGCATCAACAAGCTCGCCGACCTGAAGGGCAAGCGCGTGTCCACGGGCTCGGCGGGTAGCGGTACCGAGATCATGGCCCTGCGCGTGCTCGAGGCGGCGGGCATCGACGCCAAGAAGGACCTCAAGCAGGAACGCCTCGGCGCGGCGGAGTCGGTCAATGCCATGAAGGACAGAAAGATCGACGCGTTCTTCTGGGTGGGCGGCGTGCCCACCGCAGCCGTTACCGACCTCGCCACGACTCCGGGGACCAAGATCAAGCTGATCGACCATGCCGAGGCGGTAGAGGCGATGAACAAGAAGTATGGCCCACTGTACGTGAAGGCGCAGATCGCGCCGGGGTCCTACCAGGGCATGGACAAGGCCTCCGAGAACATCGACGTGTGGAACATCCTCGTGACCAACGACAAGATGAGCGACAAGATGGCCTACGACATCGTCAAGACGCTCATGGAGAAGAAGCCCGAGCTCGTCGCAGTCCACAAGGAGGCCCAGAACATCGACCTCAAGTACCAGAAGGTGGGCTCACCGCTCCCGTATCACCCGGGTGCCCGGAAGTACTTCGAGGAGCAGGGCGTCAAGTTCTAGGCGTGGACGGCCGACCCCCGTGTCCGATCGCGCCATGAGCGTTGCGCGCGGCGTGGTCGCAGGCCCGCAGCGGTGGGCCGGGAGGGCCGTCTCGGCCGCGCGGGCCCCTCGGCGGCGGAACGGGCCGTGACCCGCCCCGGCGCGCCTGCGCCCGCCGAGCCGCCCACGCCACCGCCGGCGCACGTCGCCATCGACGACGAGCGCCTGGCGAAGGCCGAGGCGTTCATCGAGGCGGAGGAGGGCGCGACCAACCGCTTCCGCGGGTGGCTCGGCACGCTGGTGAGCGTGCTCCTGGTGGCGATGTCGCTGTTCCATCTGTGGGCGGCGGTGGACATCGTGCCTGCGCAGGTGCTGCGCCCCGTGCACGTGGGCTTCATGCTCCTCCTGGTGTTCCTGCTCTTTCCCATCGCCAAGGGCTATCGCAACCGGCTCATGTGGTGGGACATCGTGTGCGCGTTGCTGGGTGTGGCCACGATCGCGTATCTCCTTGCCGGCGGGGACGAGTTCTGGGACCGCAACACGCTGCCCAAGCCCTCCGACGTCTTCTTCGGCGTGATCTTCGTCGTGCTCGTGCTGGAGGCCTGCCGGCGCACCTCGGGCTGGATCATGCTGGCCGTGATCGGCGCTTTCCTCGCCTACGCCTTCGTGGGACCGTGGCTGCCGGGGCAGTGGCAGCACCGCGGCTACGACATCGCGTCGATGACAGGCTTCCTCTACCAGACGCTCGAAGGCATCTTCGGCACCGCGGTGGACGTGAGCTCCACCCTCATCATCCTGTTCACGATATACGGCGCGTTCCTGCAACAGTCGGGCGCCGGGAAGTTCTTCCTCGACTGGAGCTTTGCCGCCATGGGCGGCAAGCCCACCGGCGCCGGGCGCACGGTGGTGCTGGCGTCGTTCCTCCTGGGCGGGCCTTCAGGGTCGGGCGTGGCCACCACGGTGACCATCGGCTCGGTGGCGTATCCCATGCTCGAGCGCGCCGGGTACGGCAAGGATGCCGCGGGTGGCCTGCTAGCCGCGGGCGGGCTCGGCGCGATCATCTCGCCGCCCGTGCTCGGGGCGGCGGCCTTCCTGATCGCTGAGTTTCTCAAGATCAGCTATCTCGATGTGCTGTTGATGGCCACGGTGCCCACGATCCTCTACTACCTGTCGCTCTTCCTCATGGTGGAGATCGATGCGCGCAAGTTCGGCATGCGCGCGGTGGTGCCGGAGACCGTCCAGCGGCTCGGGGAGCTCACCCGCCGCTACTGGTACCACTTCGGCTCTCTCGTCTCCATCGTGGTGTTCATGTTGCTGGGCTTCTCACCGATCCTGTCGGTCTTCTACGCCACCGTGGTCACGTTCCTCGCGTCGTTCCTGCGGCGCGATACGGCGATGGGCCCACGCAAGCTCGTGACCGCGCTCAAGGACGGCAGCAGCCAGATGCTCAACGTTGCGGCCACCTGCGCGGCCGCGGGGATCATCGTGGGCGTGGTGGCCAAGACCGGCCTCGGTCTGAAGTTCAGCGCGATCGTCATCGCCTATGCCGGCGGCAGCCTGTTCCTCACGGCGGTGTACACCGCGCTCATCGTGTGGGTGATCGGCCTCGCGGTGCCGGTCACGGCGAGCTATATCATCTGTGCGGTGATCGCCGCCCCCGCGCTCATGAAGCTGGGCGTGCCCGACTATGCCGCGCACATGTTCATCTTCTACTACGCCGTGCTGTCGGAAGTGTCGCCCCCCACGGCGCTGTCGCCGTTCGCCGCCGCGGCCATCACCGGCGGCAATCCCTATCGCACCACGCTGCAATCGTGGAAGTACACGCTCCCGGCGTTCGTGGTGCCATTCGTGTTCGTGCTTGATCCTGCGGGCGTCGCGCTCCTGCTCAAGGTGCCGCCGGATGCCTCGTGGGGACACGTGGCGTGGATTGCATTCACCGCGATCGTGGGTATCGCGGCGCTCGCGGCGGGCGTGCAGAAGTGGCTGCTGCGGGCGTGCACGCCGTTCGAACAGGCCGCGCTCGTCGCCTGCGGACTGCTCCTGGTGTATCCGGCTGCGGAGACGGACGTCGCCGGGCTGGCGGGCGTGATCGCCGTGGCAGCGTGGCAACGGCTCGGCCGGCGCCAGGCGCGCGCGACGTGATCCACTGGAAGGAGGCGTCGCAGCAGGCAATCGTCGACGAGGTGGAGTGGCGGCGCGCTCGCGCCGATCATGGCGCACTGAAGGACGAGGGCTGCGATCGTTTGTGTATCATGAGCCGACGAATCTTCTGCGCCGGTGCCGGTGGCGCGCAGGAGCGGGAACACGCCGGCTCGGGATCTCACGGCAAGGCTTCGCGGCCTCGTCGCTACGCAAGCAATGGGCAATCGCAAGCTCAAGCAGGACATGCGCGCCGTCGACCTGCTCGTGGGCGAAGATGGCGAGCGCTACGTCTACTCCGACCAGGTGGGCCATCTCATCCGCAAGGCGCACCAGCAGGCATCGGCGATCTTCCAGCAGCACAGCGTGGAGCCGCAGCTCACCTCGGTGCAGTTCTCGATGCTCTTCGCGGTGGCCACCTATGGCGCGCTGTCGCAGAGCCAGCTCGGCAAGCTCGCGGCGATCGACGTCAGCACGCTCACGGGCGTGGTGGACCGTCTGCGCGAGCGCGGTCTGCTCGACTCCTCCGCCGAGGCAGGTGACCGGCGCAAGAACATCATCGGCCTGACCGACAAGGGGCGCGAGGTCGTGCGGCGCATGGCGAGCGTAGGGCACCGCGTGAGCGAGGCGACGCTTGCTCCGTTGACCCCGGTGGAGCGCGTGGCCCTCGTGGCATTGCTCAAGAAGCTGACGGCTTCGCCACCGTCCGCGTAAAGCCGCGCGGGGCGAGGAACTCGCCCACGCCTGCGCAGAACGCATCGAGGTCGTCCCACGGGATCATGTGGCCTGCGCCGTCGATGCGAAGGCGACGTCCCCGGGGCAGCAGCGTCATGATCTCCGCGGCATCCTCGTCGGTGACCGTCCCCCCGTGGCCGGCATACAGCAGCAGCGTGTCGCACGCGATGCGCGGAAGGTCGGCATGGATGTCCTCCTCGACGAACGACCGGTAGGACTCCGTCACGGCGACCGGGTCGCAGGTCGGCAGCCACTGCATGCGCAGGTTCAGATGCTCGGGGGACCACCCGAGCTGCTCGCGCAGCGCGGCGTAGCCTTCTCCCCGTGACGTCGCGGCAATGCTGTCGAGGTAGACGGACAGCGGAGTGGGGTAGGGGCGCCGCCCGGGGCCGGTGACCGGAGGATCGGCCAGCACGATCGGCCCGAGGGTGCCCGCCGGGGCGATGGCGGCCGTGCGGATCGCGATTCGCGCGCCCATCGAGTGGCCCACGATGGCGGGGGCCTCGAGTCCCAATGCCGCGATCAATCCGAGGGTATCGTGGGCGTAGTCGGCGAGCGCGTAGCGCAGGTGGGGCCCGCGCTCGGACAGCCCGCGGCCGCGGGGATCGACCACGATGACGCGTCCCAGGTCGGCCAGGCGCTCAGCCACGAAGGCCCAGGTCACCGCCGTCATCGTGATGCCCGGCAGGATCACGAGTGCCGGTCCCCCCGTGCCGACCTCGACGTAGTGGAGGCGGATCCCGTTCGCGTGCACGTGACGTCCGCGCCAGCTCATCGCGGCGACCCGTTGGCGTGCATGGGCACCGGGGTTGCGCCGGCATGGAGCGGTCCCCGCCCCGCCGTCATGCCGGGAGGGGAGGGGAGACGGCATCGCCAAGCGGGGCCGCACTGCGGCGGTGCCACGACGACCGCGCGGGAGCAATTCGTGTGCATAGATATAGTTTGCCTACCAACTAAATGTTCACTATTCTTGCCGGGCAGCTTGAGTCTGGCAAGGGAGCGCAGGCAATCGTGACAGCAAGGATGTTGGCGCTGCGCGTCAACGGCATCGACCGCGAGGTGAGCGCGAGTCCCGACACGCCGCTCCTGTACGTTCTGCGCAACGACCTCGCCCTGAACGGCCCGCGCTACGGCTGCGGCCTCGGTGAGTGCGGCGCCTGCTCAGTGCTGATCGACGGTGTGGCCCGCCGTTCCTGCATCGTGACCGTGGGCGCGGTCGCCGGTCACGCGGTCGTCACCCTGGAGGGGCTGGGCACGCGCGAGCGCCCGCATCCGGTCCAGCGCGCGTTCATCGAGGCGCAGGCGGCGCAATGCGGCTATTGCATGAACGGGATGATCGTGGGCACGGTAGCGCTGCTTGCGCGGTGCGCGCGGCCCACGCGTGAGCAGATCCGCGACGCGCTGGCGCACAACTTGTGCCGTTGCGGCGCGCACGTGGAGATCCTGCGCGCCGTAGAGCTCGCCATTGCGCAGTCCGCCACGGACCCCGCGCGGTCATGACGACGCGAGCGTCCGGCGCGCGCACGCGCGCGCATTTCCGCGAAGCGCAGGGTGTCCTGCTCGTGTCGCGTGAGCCGCCGCCGCCGCCCGGTCGCATCCCCGGCTACCCGACGATGGTGGGAGCCAACCCTGCGGAAGGCCCCGAGATCCTCGTGGCCGTATGGGATGACGGCAGCGTCACGGCCCTCAATGGCCACGTTGACCTCGGGACCGGGATACGTACCGCGCTCGGCCAGGTGGTGGCCGAGGAGCTCGACGTGCCCTTCGCTGCCGTCCACGTCGTCCTCGGTCACACCGCCAGCGCGCCCAACCAGGGCGCCACCATCGCGAGCTCCACGCTGCAGATCCACGCTGCGCCATTGCGTGATGCCGCCGCGCTCGCGCGGGGCTGGCTGCGCGCGGCGGCTGCGCAGCGGTTCCGTTGCGCCGAAGCGGCGGTGACGCTTCGCGACGGCATTGCCGCGCGCGCGGACGCCGCCGCGCCCGGCATACCGCTCGGCGAGCTCGTCGCGGGACAGCACGTCGAGCTCTTCCTGTCGGGGCCGGTGACCGTGAAGGCGCCCGCGGACTATTCCGTGGTGGGTACCAGCGTGCCGCGGGTGGACATGGCGGCCAAGGCGCTGGGCGAGGCCGTGTTCGTGCACGACGTGCGCGTGCCGCAGATGCTGCATGGCCGGGTGATCCGTCCGCCGTATGCGGGACTGGATGTGGGCGCTTTCGTGGGGCACTGCCTCGAGTCTTTCGAGCGCGACTCGATCGCGCATATCGACGGGATCGTGGAGGTCGTGCGCATCCACGATTTCCTCGGCGTGGTGGCCGAGCGTGAGGAGGATGCGCAGCGGGCCGTGCATGAGCTCGTGGTGCACTGGCGCGCGTTCACGCCGCGTTCCGACCTTGCCGACGTCGCTGGCGCGGTACGCGCCAATCCCTCTACCCGGCGCGAGCTGAAGGTGCGCGGCGACGTCGATGCCGCGCTCGCGGGTGCGGCACAGCGGCTCACGCGAACGTACCTGTGGCCCTACCAGATGCACGCATCCATCGGTCCTTCGTGCGCGGTGGCCGACTGGCGCGACGGCTCGCTCACGGTGTGGTCCGGCACGCAGAATCCGCACGTGCTGCGCGCGGAGCTCGCCACCCTGATGGGGTTGCCCGACGTGGCCGTGGACGTTGTGCGCCTGGAAGCCGCCGGCTGCTACGGACGCAACTGCGCCGACGACGTGACGGCCGATGCCGCGCTCCTGTCTCGCGCGGTGGGGCGGCCCGTGCGCGTCCAACTCACCCGCGAGCAGGAGCATGCGTGGGATCCGAAGGGCTCCGCGCAGCTCATGGAGATCGACGGCGGGCTCGACGCGCAAGGTGCGGCGATCGCCTACGACTATCGCAGCTCGCAGCCGTCCAACGGTGCCCCGACGCTCGCGCTCCTGCTGACCCGTACCATCGATCCCGTGCCCGACGTGTTCCACACGGGCGATCGCACGGCAGTGCCGCCTTACGAATATCCCAACCTGCGCGTGGCGGTGCACGACATGCCGCCGATCCTGCGCTCGGCCTGGATTCGCGGTGTGTCGGCGCTGCCCAATTCCTTTGCGCACGAGTGCTACGTCGACGAGCTTGCCGCCGCCGCGGGCGTGGATCCGATCGAGTATCGCCTGCGCCTGCTCGAGGACGAGCGCGCCATCGACCTCGTGCGTGCCACGGCGCGGGAGGCCGGATGGCGGCCGCGTACGCAGCCGCAGGAAGGCGGCGCGGACGGCGATGTGCTGAAGGGGCAGGGCTTCGCCTATGCGCGCTACTTTCACAGCCGCTTCCCGGGCTTCGGCGCAGCGTGGGCGGCCTGGGTGGCGGAGGTGGAGGTCAACCGCGTCACGGGCGAGGTGCATGTGCGGCGCGTGGTGGTGGGGCAGGACGCGGGGACGATGATCAATCCCGAAGGCGTGCGGCACCAGGTTCACGGTAACGTGATCCAGACCACCAGCCGGTCGTTGCTCGAGAGCGTTGAGACCACGAAGGGCGAAGGCACGGTCGCCGCGCGCGAGTGGGGCGCCTACCCGATCCTGAGCTTCCGCCACGTGCCGGTGATCGAGACCGTGCTCTTGCCGCGTCCGGGGGAGCCGGCGCTCGGCGTGGGCGAGTCGGCGTCCGTTCCCGGGACGGCGGCGATCGCCAATGCCATCTACGACGCGACGGGCGTGCGCCTGCGCAATCCGCCGTTTACGCCGGAAGTGGTGCGCGCCGCGCTCGGCGCGACGGCGCCGACGGTCCCGCCACCGCCGTTGCCCGCACCCCCGGCGGTGCCGTCGGCGGCGCCAGGCTGGCGGCGCAAGGGGCTCGCCGCACTTGCGGGCAGCGCGCTGCTCGGCGCGCTGGCAGTGGCCACGTCGCTCGTGCTGCCGCGTCCGGCGATGCTCCCAGCGGGTGCCGCGGGTGGAGACTTCGGCGCGCCGCTCATCGAGCGCGGGCGACTCGTCGCGGCGTCCGGCAACTGCATGGGATGTCACACGACCGCCGACGGCGCCGCCTACGCCGGCGGGCGCGCGCTCGACACGCCCTTCGGCACCATCTACACGACCAACATCACGCCGGATCGCGAGACGGGCATCGGCGCCTGGTCACTGCCGGCCTTCGTGCGGGCGATGCGGGAAGGAGTGTCCCGCGATGGGCACCGGCTCTATCCCGCCTTTCCGTATCCGTCGTTTACGCTCATGAGCGACGACGACCTCCTCGCGCTCTATGCGTACCTCATGGCCTTGCCGCCGGTGCGTGCGCAAGCGCCGACCACGCAGCTCGCTTTCCCGTACGGGGCGCGGTCGCTCATGGGCTTGTGGAATGCGCTGTACGTCGCCCCCGGGCCATACGTGGCCGACCCGGCGCGATCGGCGCAGTGGAATCGCGGGGCCTATCTTGTCGAGGGGGCGGGGCATTGCGGCGCCTGCCACACGCCGCGCGGCGCGCTCGGGGCGGAGGATCGAGGTGGTCGTTACCTCGCGGGCGCGTTCGTCGAAGGCTGGGAGGCGCCGTCGCTCGTTGGCGGCGGGGCCGGGCCGGTACCGTGGACCGAAGCGCAGCTCTACGCCTATCTGCGCGAGGGATCCTCGCGCGAGCATGGCGCGGCAGTCGGTCCGATGGCCGAGGTGGTGGGCGCGTTGCGCGCGCTGCCGGACGCCGACATCGCGGCGATGGCCCATTACCTCGCTTCGCTCGGTCCCGGCCTCGACGACGCCGAGGCCGCGGCGCTCGCGCAACGCGCGGTGGACGCGAGCCGTGCGCGCGACGCCACGATGCGCGACGGCGCGCAGCGCATGTTCGAGGCGAGCTGCGGCGGATGTCACCACGACGGCGCCCACCCCGCGATCCATGGCGCGAACCTGCCGCTCGCCCTCAACAGCAGCCTGCACTCCGCGCATCCTGACAATCTCGTGCGGGTGATCCTCGAAGGCGTGGCCACGCCCGCCGAGGGGGTGGGTGGCATGCCCGCCTTTGCCGACAGCTTGAGCGATGACCAGATCGCGCGGCTCGCCGCCTACATGCGCCAGCGCTTCGCTCCCGGGGCCCCTGCATGGGCTGAGGTGGTCGCCGCCGTGAAGCGCGTGCGACTTGCCGCCGCGCGCCCTTGACGCCCTGTCCCGGAGTTGATATGTATACGGATAATTCGTATACGCATTACATCGGAACGAAAGGAAGCAACTAGCGATGGCAAGGCAGCAACACATCGCCGTGATCGGCGCGGGGTTGGGCGGCAGTGCCGTGGCGGCGCTCCTGGGCCAGGCGGGCCATCGCGTAACGGTGTTCGAGCAGAGCAGCACGGTCACGCGGCTTGGCGCCGGCATTCACTTGAGCCCCAACGTCAATCGTGTCCTCGATCGCATCGGCGTGCTCGACACGCTCGTCCGCGTGGGCGCGGAGCCTGCGGCGTTCACCAGCCGTAGCTTCGACACGGGCGAGCTCACCGGTCGCCTCGTGCTCGGGCAGCGCGCGCGCGACGAGTGGGGCGCTCCGTATCTCACCGTGCACCGCGGCGACTTCCAGTCGCTCCTGGTCGATGCGATTCCCGCGGGCGCGTTGCGCATGGGCAAGCGCGTGGCCGACGTGCGCGATCGCGGCGACGACGTGGAGCTCTGCTTCACCGACGGCACCACCGCAGCCTTCTCGTTCGTGATCGGGGCCGACGGGGTGAACTCGCGCGTGCGGGAGATCCTGCTCGGGCCTGAGCCCGCGCACTACGGCGGCTACGTCGCCCATCGCGCGGTGTTTCCCACTGCGCGACTGAACGGGCTCGCCATCGAGGACTGCGTGAAGTGGTGGACGGACACCACGCACATCATCGTGTACTTCCTCACTCGCGAGCGCCACGAGTTCTACGTGGTGACGGGGGTGCCGGTCGCCACGTGGGACGAGTCGGGCACCTCGCGTCCTGGCGACCTGCCGGCCATGCGCGCGGCTTTCGCGGGCTTCGAGCCGCGGGTGCAGAAGATCCTCGACGCCATCGGCGACGTGAGCGAGTGGGCTCTGCTCGAGCGGCCCCCGCTGCCGTTGTGGAACCGCGGCCGTATCGTGCTGCTCGGCGACGCGTGCCATCCCATGAAGCCGCACATGGGGCAGGGCGCCGCCATGGCCATCGAGGACGCGGCAATGCTCGTGCGCTGCCTCGGCGAGGCGGGCCTCGACGACCACGAGACGGCGTTCTCCCTCTATCGCGCGAACCGCGTGGAGCGCGCCTCGGCCGTGCAGGCCGAGTCGGGGCGCAACCGCTGGCTGCGCCACGAGACCGACCCCTCGTGGGTCTTCGGCTACGACGTGTTCCGCGTGCCGCTCGCGGCGCCGGTTTCGGTGTCCGCCTCGGCCTGACGCATGGACGCGACGGGCATCTACGCGAGGCAGGGCTTTGCCCAGCGCATGGGGGCCGGCGTGCGGCCGGCGCTCGTGCTCGTCGATTTCACGGTGGGCTTTCGCGATCCCGATCTGCTGGGCGGAGGCAACGTCGAGAGCGCCATTCCCGTGGCGCGTCGTCTTCTCGACATCGCGCGGGCGCATGCGCTGCCCGTCGCCCACACCCGCATCGTCTACGGAGTGGCGCCGGGCACGCTCGGGATGTGGGCGCGCAAGGTGCCCGCGCTTGCGTCGCTCGTCCACGGTAGCCGCGCCGTCGACTTCGTTCCCGAGCTCCTGCCCGGGGCGGGCGAGCTCGCCTTGCACAAGACGCAGGCATCGGCGTTCTTCGGCACCACGCTCCTGCCGTGGCTCGTGGGCCATGGGATCGACACGATCGTGCTTGCCGGATGCACGACGTCGGGCTGCGTGCGCGCCACGGCGGTGGACGGCATCAGCCACGGCTTTCGCGTGCTCGTGGCCGCGGATGCGTGCGCCGATCGTGCGGTGCATTCGCACGACAACGCCCTCTTCGAGCTCGACCAGAAATACGCCGATGTCCTCCCGGCAGAGGAGATCGGGCAAGTGCTGGCGCGCCTTGCGCGCGCCGGCTCGGCAACGGACGTGGCGCGGAGGTGACGATGGGCGTCGATTCCGATCTCGTGGGACTGTTCCGGGCGCAGCTCGAGCTCTCCGCCCTGGGTCCCGGGCAGACGCTCGGCGTGCTGAGCGAGGGACAGGCGCGGGCAGACTACGCGCAGGCCTTCCTTGCGGCCGCCCAGCTTCAGGGCGCCGCGGCGGTACACGTGAACGTCCCGCCGCGACCGATGTCGGGCACCGTGCTGCAGAACGTCGGGCAGACCGCGCTCGCGGGCAACCGCCCGGCGATCGAGGCGCTCAAGCGCTGCGACATGGTGGTGGACCTCATGATGCTGCTCTTCTCGCGCGAGCAGCTCGAGATCACCGCCGCGGGCGTGCGGATGCTGATGGTGCTCGAGCCGCCGGAAGTGCTGCGCCGCATGTTCCCCACGCCGGAGCTGCGGCGGCGCGTGGAGCACGGCGAGCGACTCCTGCGCGCGGCGCGCACGCTGCGCGTCACCTCGCCGGCCGGCACCGATGTTCGCTACGAGCTTGGCCAGTACCCGGTGATGACCGAGTACGGATACACCGACACGCCCGGCCGCTGGGACCACTGGCCGTCGGGGTTCCTCTTCACGCAGGGAACCGACACCGGTGTCGACGGGACGGTGGTGCTCGACCGCGGCGACATCATCTGCGCTTTCCGGCGCTACGTGCAGGACCCTGTCACGTTGCGTATCACGCGGGGACGGGTGACGGCGATCGAAGGCGACGGGCTCGATGCCGCACTGCTGCGCGACTACATGGCGTCCTTCGACGGGCGGGCCTATGCGATCTCGCACATCGGCTGGGGGCTCAACCAGAACGCCCGCTGGCACCACATGGCGATCAGCGACCCGCAGAAGGAGCTCGGGATGGACAGCCTCGCGTTCCTGGGCAACGTCCTCTTCTCCACCGGCCCCAACGTGGAGCTTGGCGGCACCAACGACACGCCGTGCCACGTCGACATGCCGCTGCGCAACTGCACGCTCGAGCTCGACGGCCGCGTCATCGTGGCCGACGGCACGATCGTGTGCGAAGAAATGAAGCCGTGACCCACGCAGTGACGGCGATGCTGTGGAGGCATGTTGCCACGCCGGCGGACCACGCCGCGCGACGTTCCATCCTTGCGAGGAGCCCTTGATGATGAAGAGCGCATTTCGAACCTGTTGCCTGGCCCTGGCGATGCTGGCGGTAGCTTCCGCCGCCGCGGCCGACACCTATCCGAGCAAGCCCATTCGCCTCATCGTCCCCTATGCCGCCGGTACCGGCGTGGACTCGATGGGCCGGCACGTGGCCACCGGCCTTACCAAGGACCTCGGCCAGACGGTGATCGTGGAGAACAAGCCGGGCGCCAACGGCATGATCGGCACCGAGCTCGTGGCCAAGTCTCCTCCCGACGGGTACGTCCTGCTCATGGCGGGCTCCGCGACGCACTCGTCGGCGAATGCGCTGTACAAGTCGGTCCCGTACAACGTCGAGACCGATTTCCAGCCGATCTCGAACTTCATCGACGCCGACTTCTTCCTGGTCGTGCGCAACGAGTCGCCGATCAAGAGCGTGGCCGACCTCAACGCCTTCGTGAAGGCCAACCCGGGCAAGGCGTCATTCGGCTTCGGCTCGACCACCACGGAGGTCGCGGGCCTCACCTACTTGAAGCTCATCGGCGGCCAGGCGGTGGCGGTGCCTTACAAGGGGAACAGCGTCGCCCTGAACGACCTTCTGGGGGGGCAGATCGACTTCATGTGGGTGGACCAGACTGTGGGCCTGCCGCAACTCGCCGGGGGCAAGATCCGCGCGCTCGCCGTGGCCTCCAAGCAGCGTCGTGCCGACTTGCCCAACGTGCCCACGACCCACGAGCAGGGCCTCGACATGTCGGTGAATGCGTGGATTGGCCTCATGGCCCCTGCCGGCATTCCGGCCGACGTGAAGGACAAGCTGGTGAAGGCCGCCGCCAACCTGCTGCGCGATCCGGAGGTGCGGCAGAAGATGGCCGCGTCCGGCCGGGTCTCCGATCCCATGACGCCCGAGCAGTACATCGCGTACCTCAAGTCCGAGCGCAATTCGTGGGAGACCAAGATTCGCTCCGCCGGCATCCAGCCCCAGTAGCCTCGACCCCGCCCGCTCCGGAACTTCCATGACGACACCGATCCGCATCGGCGAGGTCAATACCTACTCGCCCTCCGCCCTCACTCCGTTCATGACCACCTACCGCTACGGCATCGAGATGTGCGTGGCGGAAGTCAACGCCGCCGGGGGCGTGCTGGGTCGTCCCCTGGAGGTGGTCTACGCCGACGACGGTCTTGACAAGGCGCAGGCGCAGCGGGTGACCGCCGCGCTGATCGAGGACGACAAGGTGGACCTGGTGGCGGGCACCTTCACCTCGGACATCGGGCTTGCCGTGGCCGAGGTCGCCGACCGCTTGAAGCGCGTGTTCGTCGCCACCGAGCCCCGTACGGATGCGATGACGCGCGAGGAGGGCAGCCGTTACGTGTTCCGCATCCGCACGTCGCAAGCCATGATGATCGCCATGTTGGCCTCGCGTGCGGCGCGCCTGCCGCATAAGCGCTGGACGGTGATCGCGCCTTCGTATGCCGGGGGCAAGCGCATCGGACGCATGGCCCGCGAGGCGTTCGCCAAGCTGCGGCCGGACGTGGTGTTCGCGCCCGACGTGCACTTCGACCTGGGCTCGCTCGATGCGGCGACTGTCGATGCGCTGGTGGCCACGGAGCCCGAGGTAATCTTCAGCATCGTGTACGGGTCGGACCTGCTGCCGTTCGTGCGGCTGGGGCGCGAGCGGGGCCTCTTCGAGCGCACCACGCTCATCAGTCCGTTGGGCGACCCCGAGTACCTCACCACCACCGGCGCGGAAACGCCGGAGGGCTGGCTCGTGCTCGGCTACCCGGGGGAGCAGGACGCGCGGCCTTCGCACCTCCAGTTCATGCGCGACTTCCGGCGGCGCTTCGCCGCCGAGCCCGACGCCGCGGCGCTCATCGGCTACATGGGTTTCCAGGCGATCGCCGCGGGCCTCGCGCGCGCGGGCACCACCGACACCGAGGCGCTCGTCGCGGCGTTTCGCGGGCTCGAATACGACAGCCCGATCGGCCGCATCCGCATCCGTCGCGGTGACCACCAAGCCACCGTCGGCAACTGGATCGGCACCACGGCCATCCGCAATGGCCAGGCCGTGGTGGCCGATCCCGTGTTCCTGGACGGGGCCGACTACCTGCCGCCGGAAGAGGAGGTCGCGCTCCTGCGGCCGCCGCAGGCGCGCGCCTGACGTCGCGGGCGGCGGCCCGCCCGCCGGAGCTCACGCGACGATCGCGATCCCGGCCTTGTGAAGCGCGGCATGCAGGGTCCGCACGTGCTCGTGGCCCGTGGTTTCCACCACGCAGACCACGCGCACCGCGGAGAGGTCGGGCCCGGAAAAGGCGCGGTCGTGCACGATCTCCTTGACCGACGCGCCCGCGCTGGCGATGACCTCGGCGAGCCGGGCGAGCCCGCCAGGCCGATCGGCGATCGACACGGTGAAGCGCGTGAGGCGGCCGTCGGCCACGAGGCCCACCTCGATCACGCGATCGAGCATCGTGAGGTCGATGTTGCCGCCGCATAGCGCGAGCACCACGCGCCGGCCGCGCAAGCCGTCGAGCTTGCCGGCAAGGAAGGCGGCGAGCGGCGTTGCCCCCGCCCCTTCCACCACGCTCTTCTCGAGCTCGATGAGGCGAAGGATGGCGAGCGCGATGCTCGCCTCGTCGACCGTGACGACGTCGTCGACCACCTGCTGCAGCATCTCGAACGGGCGTGTGCCGAGGAGCGCGACCGCGAGGCCGTCGGCGAGCGTGGGCGCGAGCGGCACGGTCACCGGGGCGCCGGCGGCGAGCGCCGCCACAAAGCACGCCGCGTGATCGGGCTCCACGCCCACCACGCGCACCGAAGGCTTCAGTGCCTTCATCACCGTTCCCACCCCGGCCAGGAGTCCGCCGCCGCCCACCGGCACCACGACGGCATCCAGATCGGGCGTCTGCTCGAGAATCTCGAGGCCCATGGTGCCCTGGCCGGCCATCACGTCGAGGTTGTCGAACGGGTGGATGAAGGTGAGGCCCTCGCGCTCCGCGAGCTCTTCCGCGTGCGCCCGGGCCGCGGTGAGGTCGGCGCCGTGCAGGATGACGCGGGCGCCGAGCGTGCGGCAGTTGGTGACCTTGATCAGGGCTGCGAACTGGGGCATCACCACCGTGACCGGAATGCCGAGCAGGCTGCCGTGATACGCGATGCCCTGCGCATGATTGCCGGCAGACGCCGCGATCACGCCGCGGGCGCGCTGCTCGGCCGTGAGGCGCAGGAGCGCATTGCGTGCACCACGCTCCTTGAAGCTGCCGGTGCGCTGCAGATAGTCGAGCTTGCAGTAGATGTGCGCGCCGGTGAGCTCCGACAGCGGGATCGACTCGACGCACGGCGATTCGTAGATGCCGCCCGCGATCCGCTCGCGCGCGGACACGATGTCGGCGAGCGTGAGCACGGCAGCCATGGCGCGCGGACCCCTTCTGGCTTGCGATTAGAACGGCAGCGCCGCGCCGGGCTTGGCGCGCGCCAGCACCTTGCGGAACTCGCCCTGAATGCGGGCGAGCGCGGCGGCGTCGTTGGCCTCGAAGCGCAGAACCACCACGGGCGTGGTGTTCGAGGCGCGCGCGAGGCCGAAGCCATCCGGATACTCCACGCGCAGGCCGTCGATGCGGATCACCTCGGTGGCGCCGGGGAACGTCTCGGTCTGCGCGATGCGCGCGACGAGCGTATGGGCCTCGCCTTCGGCAACCTGGATGTTGAGCTCCGGCGTGGAAACGGCATCCGGCAACGCCTCGAGGAGCGCCGACGGATCCTTTTCGCGGGAGACGATCTCGAGCAGGCGCGCGCCGGCGTACAGGCCGTCGTCGAAGCCGTACCAGCGCTCGCCGAAGAACGTGTGTCCGCTCATCTCGCCCGCGAGGGCCGCGCCCACTTCCTTGAGCTTGGTCTTGATGAAGGAGTGGCCGGTCTTCCACAGCAGCGGCACGCCGCCGTGACGGGTGATCCACGGCTTCAGGTTCCGCGTGGACTTCACGTCGTAGATGATGGTGGAGCCCGGCGCGCGCTTCAGCACGTCGGCGGCGAAGAGCATGAGCTGGCGGTCGGGGTAGATCACGTGGCCGGCCTTGGTGACCACGCCCAGGCGGTCGCCGTCGCCGTCGAAGGCGAGGCCGAGCTCGCAGTCGCCGCGCTGCAGGCGCTGCACGAGGTCGATGAGGTTCTTGGGCTGCGAGGGGTCGGGATGGTGGTTGGGGAACGTGCCGTCCACGTCGCAGAAGAGCTCGACGACGTTGCAGCCCATCTTGCGGAAGAGCGTCGGCGCAAAGGCGCCGGCCACGCCATTGCCGCAGTCCACGGCGATGCGCATCGTGCGCGTCAGCTTGACGTCGCTCGTGATGCGGTCGATGTAGGCGGGGCCGATGTCGTATTGCGAGTAGGCGCCCGAGCCCGTGACCACGCGCCCTTGCTCGATGCGCTCGCGCAGTGCCTGGATGTCGTCGCCGGAGAGCGTGGCGCCGTCGATCACCATCTTGAGGCCGTTGTAGTCGGGCGGATTGTGGCTGCCCGTGACCATTACGCTGCATCCAGTGTCGAGGTGCTGCGCCGCAAAGTAGGTCATGGGCGTGACGACCATGCCGAGGTCGACGACGTCGGCGCCGGCGGCGCGCAGGCCATCGGCGAGCGCCGCCGCGAGCTCGGGTCCGGACAGGCGGCCGTCGCGGCCGATGGCGACCTTGGTACGGCCGCTCTCCAGGGCCAGCGTGCCGAGGCCCTGACCCACGGCGCGCACGATCTCGGGGGTCAGCGTCTTGCCGACGATGCCGCGGATATCGTAGGCCTTGAAGATCTCGCGAGGAAAGGTGGGCATGCGACAGAATCCGGAAGAGGGATGCGCTAGTTTCTCACGATTGCCCGGCGCGTCCGGGCACAGCTAGCGGCTGCGGTCGAGGAAGTCCAGGAGCCGCTTCGGCAGCCAGTCCATGCGACCGGGCGCGGGGCCGGTCATGAACCCCACGTGTCCTCCGCTGGGAGGCTGCTCGAGGGTCACGCTACGCGACACGTCCGCCGGCCCCGGCAGCGAAAACGCCGGCACGAACGGATCGTTGCGCGCATTGAGCACGAGCGTGGGGATGCGGATCTGGCGCAGCCACGGTTTGGACGACGCGCGTGTCCAGTAGTCCTCGGTGCCGCGAAAGCCGTGCAGCGGCGCCGTGACGGCATCGTCGAACTGCCACATCGTGCGCACGGTGCGGATGCGCGCGGCATCGAGCGTGCCCGGGAAGCGCTCGGCCATCGCGAGCGCCTTCGGCTTGAGCGTTTGCAGGAAGTGGGCGGTGTAGATCCGGTTGAGCCCCTGGCCGATGGCGATGCCGGCGGCCATGAGGTCGAGGGGGACCGACACGCCCGCGGCGCTGCTCACGAGGGTCGCGCCCGCGCTGCCCGCGCGGCCCAGCCAGTTGAGGAGGGCGCTGCCGCCGAGCGACACGCCCACCGCGTATAGCGGGGCATGCGGACCCGCGCGAGCGCGCAGCGCGCGCAGCATATCGTCCACCTCCTCGTGGTCGCCCGAGTGATACGCGCGGGGCAGAAGGTTCGCGGAGCCGCCGCAGCCGCGGAAGTGCGGCACCACCCCGCGCCAGCCGCGGGCGGCGAGATGCGTCATCAGGAGCACGGCGTAGTGCGAGCCGGCGCCGCCTTCGAGGCCATGGAATAGCGCCACCACCGGCGCATCGGCGGCCGCGGGCATATCGAGCCAGTCGAAGTCCCAGAAGTCTCCGTCGCGCGTGGTCACGCGCTCGCGCCGGTAGGTCACCGGCGGGCGCTTCACGAGGTACGGATAGATCGTCTGTGCGTGGCCGCCGAGAAGCCAAGGCGGGCTGCGGTAAGGGACGAGCGCCAGATCGACGGTGCCGTGCGTCAAGACGACCGCGCCCAGAATGGCCGAACCCTCGCGAACGCGTCCCAGGCCCGCAGCAGCGCGTCCGAACGCTCCGCGCCGAGGGCCGCGGCCCAGCCCGCGAAGGCCGCGGCGGCAGGAGACTGCGCTCCGGCGAGGCTCGCCGCGAGGCGCGCCGCCACGGCGGCGTCGTTCCACGCACCGAGCTCTTCCTGCAGAGCAGCCAGCGAGCGGCGATAGGCGCGGGCGCGCTTGCCGGGGTAGAGCGAGGCGAAGAACTCCGCGGCGTAACGCAGCTTCTTGGCGGCGAGCCTTGCCGCATGCCGGGCCTCGGGGGCGGCGTGCGCAAGGTTGGCACCGAGGGCGAGGAGCGCGCCGTGGCGCCTGGCAAGGAGCGGACGCGCGAAGGCCCGCGCGGAGCGGGCGAGCTTGCCGTGGCCGCCGCGCTTGGTCCCGGCCACATCGGGCGCCGCGGCCGCTGCTGCCGTGGCCAGCATTGCACGCATGAAGCGGGGCGAGGCGACCGCTGCGCGCGCCTGCACCCGCGCTTCCTTGCGTTGTTGCGCCGCGCGCGCGTGCAGGCGCGACAATGCGGGCGCGAGATCGGCACTGCCCCCGCCGCGCTCGGCCGCCTCGCGGAACGCGGGGAGCGTCTCCAGGACGAACACGTCGAGGTCGCGGGCAGGCCCCAGCGCCTGCGCGAGCCAGCGCCACTCCACACGCAGCGGCTCGATCCGCTCCGGCGGCAGGCTGCGCCGCGCGAGCGAGAGGCACGCGCGCAGGCGGCGCACGCCGATGCGCATCTGGTGGATCCACTCCGGATCGCCGTCGCCGGTGACGCCGTTGGCATTGCCCTCGACCTGCGCGAGGCAGGCGCCCACGATTGCCGCGAAGGCCTCGCCGGCGCTGGCCTTGCGGGAGAGCTCGGCATCCACGGCGCGCAGCGGCGCGGCGGCGTGCGGCTTGCGCAGGGCATAGCCACGTTCGGCCTTGGAGGCGGGCTCCACCGCGAGCGGAAGGTCCCCGGCCAGGGCGTGGGCGAGCTCGTAGAGCCGGCGCGGGTCGCCGGCTTCCAGCTCGATCTCGATCTCGTGCACGGCCGCGCGACGCACGGGTCCGCCGTCGGCCGTGCGGACCTCGCCCACGTCGATGCACAGGTGCGCCATCGTGCTGTCGGGGAAGGCGAGCGGGATCGTGGTGCGCCGGATGTCGGTGGTGAAGCGCGCGGCGAGTCCTTCGCGCTCCGCCTTGGCGAGCGTCCGTCGGAAAGGCGTGGTGGCGAAGCGCAGGGGATCGAGGTCGGCCCCGGCCACCGGCCACTCGAACTCGGGGCGCGCGGTGAGGCCGCCGGCCGCCTCGCCGGCGGGGCCCTTCACGGTCTGCAGCCAGTGCCGCCCGTCGCGGCGCAGGCGCAAGGCCACGCGCGCACGGGCGAGGGCGTCGCTGGGCGTATCGAAGTAGGTCGAGGTGAGCTGCGTCGTGCGCGAGCGGCCGCGCTTGAGCGGGCGCAAGACGGGATGACGCGAGAGCGCCGCGACGGCGTCGGGCGCGATCCGCAGCTTGAGCTCGGTCTCCGTCGCCACGATGCCGCCCGCGGCGCGCGTGCCGCTACGCCTCGTCGGCGAGCTTGACGCGGCGTTGTCCCACCGCCTCGGCGAGCGTGCGCAGCACGTCGACGGTGGCGTCCCAGCCGATGCAGGCGTCGGTGATCGACACGCCGTATTGCAGTGGCTGGCCGGTGACGAGGTCCTGGCGACCGGGATTGATATGGCTCTCGACCATCACGCCGAAGATGCGCGATTCGCCATTTGCCACCTGCGCTGCGATGTCGCGCGCGACGTTCACCTGCCGTTCGTGCTGCTTCTGGCTGTTCGCATGCGAGCAGTCGACCATCACGCGCGCGGCGAGACCGTGGTTGGCGAGCTCCTTGGAGACCGCATCGACGCTCGCGGCGTCGTAGTTCGGGGCCTTGCCGCCGCGCAGGATGATGTGGCAGTCCTCGTTGCCCGCGGTGTGCACGATGGCGGAGTGGCCGCCCTTGGTCACGGACAGGAAGTGATGCGGCGCCGAGGCCGCCTTGATCGCGTCGACCGCGATCCGCACGTCGCCGTTGGTACCGTTCTTGAAGCCCACCGGGCATGACAGGCCCGACGCGAGCTGCCGGTGGACCTGGCTCTCCGTGGTGCGCGCGCCGATCGCCCCCCAGGCGATCAGGTCCGCGATGTACTGCGGCGTGATCATGTCGAGGTACTCGGTGCCGGCGGCGAGCTCGAGGTCGTTGATCTCGAGGAGGATGCGGCGCGCGAGGCGCAGGCCTTCGTTGATGCGGAAGCTGTCATCCAGGCGGGGATCGTTGATGAGTCCCTTCCATCCGACCGTGGTACGCGGCTTCTCGAAATACACGCGCATCACCACGATGAGGCGGTCGGCGAGCTCGCGCTTGAGCGCGGCGAGCCGCGTGGCGTAATCGATGGCGGCGTCGTAGTCGTGGATGCTGCACGGGCCCACGATCACGAGCAGGCGGTCGTCGGCGCCGTGGAGCACGCGGTGGATGGCTTGGCGCGCCTCGTAGGTGGTGGCCGCCGGGCGCTCCGAGGACGGAAACTCGCGTAGCAGGTGCGAAGGCGGGGCGAGCTCGGTGATTTCGGTGATGCGGGTATCGTCGATCGGGCGGCTGCCCGTACGGGCGCCTTGGCCGGGCTGCAGGCGAGGGGCGGCGGAAGTGCTCACGGTCGGAATCCTTGCGGGACGAAAGAGACTACAAAACAAGATATTACCGCATAACCCCGGCAACCGGGCGCGGGGGCGGACCCACTTTGTGCGCTGCGGCATGGCGTGCTTGCAACACTGGGGGATCTCCTGTCGGCCAAACGGTTGCCTCCCGCGTTGGCGTTACCGTAGACTGCCCTGGTGCCGCCTCGCGCGGTATGCGGATACGGGCAGTCACGACCCGAGCGCAGTACTACTTTCGAGGAGGGGAGCAGATGAAACGGATTCTCGTCGTTGCCGCAGCCTTTGCCTTTGCCTGTGCGGCGCCTGCCTTTGCGGCGGACGCCAAGACGGATGCCAAGGCGCCCAATGCGCAGAACCAGAAGATGAGCGATTGCAACACCAAGGCGGGCGACAAGAAGGGCGACGACCGCAAGGCGTTCATGAAGTCCTGTTTGTCGAGCAAGCCCGTGGCCGAAGCCAAGCCCGAGAGCAAGATCTCGATGTGCAACAAGAAGACCGCCGGCCTGAAGGGTGACGAGCGCTCCAAGGCCCAGAGCGAGTGCATGAAGGCCGCCTGACGATCTACCGATTTGCGAACACGGCCGGGCGATCTCCTGTCCACCCGGCCGAGGCTGGCAAGGCCGCAAGAGGGAAACCTCTTCGCGGCCTTGTTTTTGCCTGCCGCCCGGCGATGCTGCGGCCGGCGGTCGCCGACGATCACGGCTTCCGGACGAGGAGTCCCTTGAGGTAGTCGCCTTCGGGAAAGGCGAGCGCCACCGGATGGTCGGCCGACGGTCCCAGCCGCCGCACGATCTGCGCGTCGCACCCCGCATCGAGGGCCGCGCCGGCCACGATCTTCTGGAAGAGGTCCGCAGACACGCCCCCCGAGCACGAGAACGTGGCGAGCAGCCCCCCCGGCGCCAGCATCTTGAAGGCCAGCAGGTTGATGTCCTTGTATGCGCGCGCGGCGCCCTGGGCATGCGCGGCCGTGGGCGCGAACTTGGGCGGGTCGAGGATTACGAGGTCGAAAGTGGCGGCCTCGTTGCGTAGCCGGCGCAGATCGGTGAAGGCGTCCGCGGCCACCCACGTCGCGCGCGCGGGTTCAAGCGCCGGGTTGTGGCGCAGGTTCGCGCCGGCCTGCGCGATTGCCTCCGCGGAGCTGTCGATGGATAGCACTTCGCGGGCACCGCCTGCCAGCGCGGCGAGGGTGAATCCACCGGTGTAGCAGAACGCATTGAGCACGCGTCGACCTGCGGCGAGCGTCCCGACGAGCGCCCGGTTGTCGCGCTGGTCGAGATAGAAGCCCGTCTTCTGGCCGTGCACGGGATCCACTTCATAACGCAGGCCGTCCTCCAGGATGGTGAGCGGCGCCGGCAAGCGGCCGCTTGCCACGACGGTGCGCGGCGGCAGACCCTCGAGCGTGCGCACGTCGGCATCGGAGCGCTCCACCACGCAAGTCACGCCCGGCAGGGCGGCGAAGGCGCGCACGAGCACGTCGCGCCATGCCTCGGCCCCCGCGGACAGGAGCTGGAGCACCACCACCTCGCCGTAGCGGTCTGCAACCACGCCGGGAAGGCCGTCGGATTCGCCGTGCACCAGCCGCGCGGCGGTGTGTTGCGCATCAAGGAGGGGCGCCCGGGCGTCGGCGGCACGCGCGACGGCACGTTCGAAGAACGCGGCGTCGATCGAGACGGCGGCGTCGAAGCTCCACACGCGCGCGCGGATCTGTGACGCGGGGGAGTAGGCCGCGGAGGCGAGCACGTATCCTTCGGCATCGGTCACGGCCACCGTGCCGCCCGAGGCGGGCGGGTGGTCGATGCGCTCGACCGCGCCGGAGAAGATCCACGGGTGGCGGAGCACCAGCGAGCGCTCGCGGCCCGGCTTCAGGACCACCGCGGGCGTGCCGGGCGCGGCCAGCACGTCGGGCGCGCGGCTGCGCGCCCCCGCAGCGCGTCGATCCCCCTTGGAAGGCGCGTCGGAGGGCCGCAGCGACGGCGGCGCGTGCCGGCGCGCCGGAGCGCGCCGCTCAGCCGAGCGCGACACCGAACAGGTGCCCAATGCCGAACGTGACCGCGCCGGCAGCGGCACCGATGGCGAGCATGCGCAATCCCGACCACAGTGCGTGACGTCCGGTGAACAGCGACAGCGCTGCGCCGATGGCGAACAGGGCGACGGCCGTGAGGGCGATGGATACGGGCAGTGCGAGGGTGCCCGGCGCCACTACGAAGGGCAGGAGGGGCACCGCCGCACCCCCGGCAAAGGCCAGGAACGAACTCGCTGCCGCCGCCGCGGGCGATCCGAGCTCACCCGGGTTCAACCCGAGCTCCTCGCGCGCGAGCGTATCGAGCGCGTGCTCCGGATCGGCGACGATCTGCTTCGCCAGACGCGTGGCCTCGCGCTGCGGCAGCCCCTTGGCGGCATAGATCAGCGCGAGCTCCTGAGCCTCGGCTTCGGGGTACAGCGCGAGCTCGTCGCGCTCGAGGCCGATCTGGTGCTCGAAGAGCTCGCGCTGCGAGCGCACCGAGACGTATTCCCCGGCGGCCATGGCAAACGCTCCGGCGGCGAGCCCCGCGATGCCCGACACAAGCACGAGCTTGGCATCGCTGCCGGCGCCCGCCACGCCGAGGATCAGGCCGGCATTGGAGACGAGGCCGTCGTTCACCCCGAAAACGGCCGCGCGCAGGTTCCCGCCGCTCGTGAGCGAGCGGTGCCGGTGCTCGGGTCCGCTGCCCTGCGTGGGCCGCAGGTGTCCCGGCGGATCGAGCGCGGCGGTGGTGTATACCGCCATACCGCGCACCTTCATGGCGGCAAGCACCGTGCGCATGCGTCGCGGGCCGAGCGCCCCGACGAGGCGAGTGACGAGGCGGGTGCGCAGGTCCGGCACGAACGGCGGCGGCGAGGGCAGGCCCCGCGAGGTGATCTTGGCGCGCCAGATGGCGGCCTGCGCCTGCGCTTCTCCCGCCAGGCGCGAGAAGAGCTCGGCCCGGATGGTGCCGGCTTCGGCGCGCGCGCACGCGTGGTACAGATACGCCGAGCGCTGCTCTTCCTCGTAGCTCGCCAGGGGGTTCATGGAACCTGCATCATGCCATCGCGGCGCGCGGGCTGCTGGACAGCGGCGGATCAGGCCACTGCCTCGTCGATGCGCGCGAGCGTCGCGGCATCGAGCTTGTCGAGCACCGCCAGCGCGCCCATGTTCTCCCGCACCTGCGCGGGCCGGCTCGCTCCGGTGATCACCGTAGACACGTTGGGATTGGCGAGGCACCAGGCGAGCGCCAGCTGGGCGAGGCTGCAACCGAGCTCCTCGGCGATCGGCGCGAGCTTGCGCACCTTGGCGATCTTGGCGGCGTCGCGCGCGCGCTCGCCCACCCACTCGTAGCCCTTGAGCGCAGCGCGCGAATCGGCCGGGATGCCGTCGTTGTATTTGCCCGTGAGCAATCCGGACGCGAGCGGACTCCAGATCGTGGTGCCGAGGCCGATGTCGGCGTACAGGCGCGCGTACTCCTTCTCCACGCGCTCGCGATGGAAGAGGTTGTACTGCGGCTGCTCCATCACCGGCTTGTGCAGGTGATGCTTGTCGGCGATGTGCCAGGCGGCGGCGATCTCGGCGGCCGTCCACTCCGACGTGCCCCAGTACAACGCCTTGCCCGCGCTCACCATGTCGGACATCGCCCACACCGTCTCCTCGAGGGGTGTATCGGGATCCGCGCGATGGCAGAACACGAGATCGACGTAGTCGAGGCCGAGCCGCGCGAGCGAGCCGTCGATGCCCTCGCGCAGGTACTTGCGGTTGAGCGTGCCCTTCTCGTTGGGGCCGTCGTGCAGGCCCCAGAAGAGCTTGGTGGAGACGAGGTAGGACCCGCGGCGCCAGCCGGCGCGGCGCAGTGCCTCGCCCATGATGCGCTCCGACTCGCCCTTGGCGTACACCTCGGCGTTGTCGAAGAAATTCACGCCCGCTTCCCGCGCGGCCGTCATGCACTCGAGTGCGGCGTCCACGCCCACCTGGTTGCCGTAGGTCACCCAGGAGCCGAAGGAGAGGGCGCTGACCTTGAGGCCGGAGCGTCCCAGACGACGATATTGCATGCGCGCGTCCTTACAAGCTTGCCGGCGGGCCCCGCCGCTGGGCCGCCTCAACGCGCTCCTGGCAGGCGATGCATCGCGCCGCGGACGGATTGGCCTCGAGCCGCGCGTAGGGAATGACCTTGCCGCAGTCCACGCAATCGCCGTAGCTGCCGTCGGCCATGCGCGTGAGCGCGCCTTCCACGTCGCGCAGCTCCCCGGCGTCGCGCGAGACCTCGGCCACATCGAGGGCGGTCTCCAGGTCGGCGACCGCCCAGTCGTCGGTCTCCTCCATGCGATTGCGCAACCCGAGGAGCGCCGGGTTGTCCTGCGTCTGCAGCTTGGCCGCGATCTCCGCGCCCAACGTCTTGCGCCGTGCGCGCAGTGCCTTTGCGAGCCCGTTGCGCTCGGCGTCCGTCAATCGTGCCGTCATGGCGTCTCCTCGTAGGTGCTCCACGCGTTGGCTGGAAGAGGCGGGCGTCTTGAAGTGCCGCCCGCGCCGCGCGGAGCACTCATTCTCGCACCGGCCGGCGCGGGCCGCGCTTTATTCCCGCGCCCGACTTGATGCCGCGCAAGCCGACAGGCGCCGCCGGTCCGGCGCGGCGCCGGGGGCTTGAAAGGCCTGCGGCCGGCCCTAGATTCGCGTTACCGACGGGACCGGCCGCCAACGGGCGCCACTGGCCCCGCGCTTACCCCACTATCGAATTGACGAGGACATCATGACTGCACTGCAAGTTTACGGCCCGTTCGCCGACGCCGGCTTCGACGACATCGTGCGCAGCTTCTTTCGCCCGGTGCGCGAGTCGCGCGAATCCGCCGCGCCCATCAAGGTGGACGTGATCGAGAAGCCCGATGCGTTCGTCGTGCGCGCCGAAGTCCCGGGCGTGGCCAAGGACGAGATCCAGGTCACGATCGAAGGCAACCAGGTCACCATCGCCGCCGAAGTGAAGCGCGACACCGAGCAGAAGGAAGGCGAGCGCGTCCTGCGCAGCGAGCGTTACTACGGCTCCATGTATCGCAGCTTCGTGCTGCCGGTGGAGATCGACGAGGAC
>CALFEY010000030.1 GCA_937958295.1 uncultured Pseudomonadota bacterium | reverse complement strand
GCATGATGGCTCGCACACGTTTTCCGGCACTCGGCGATTGGCGTACGGGACTTCGATACGGGATGCTGGCGGGGACCGCCCCGCTGCTGATGGCGTGGGTCTGCGCCGCCGGTCCCGCGCAGGCGCAGGACAACTACCCCAGCCGCAGCATCACGATCATCGCGCCGCTGGCACCGGGCAGCGCGGCGGATGTCTTCACGCGCGAGGTCGGCGCCGAGCTCGCGAAGGCGCTCGGGCAGCCGGTCGTCGTGGAGAACAAGGTCGGCGCGGGCGGCAACATCGGCACGGCGGCCATCGTGCGCTCGCCGGCCGACGGCTACACGATCGGGCAGGCCGGCCAGGGCACCATGGTGGTGAACCATGCCCTCTACAAGAATCCCGGCTTCGACCCGGTCAAGGACGTGGCGCCCATCGCCATGGTGGCCAACATGTCCAATGTCATGGTCGTGTCCGAGAAGAGCCCCTACAAGTCCGTGGAGGAAGTCATCGCGGCGATTCGCAAGAAGCCGCCCGGGACCTTCACGTATTCGTCGAGCGGCATCGGCACGAGCATGCACATCGCCGGCGTGGTCTTCGGCAACCTCAGCGACACCAAGCTGCTGCACGTGCCCTACACCGGCGCTCCGGCGGCCATGGCGGCCATCGTCGCGGGTGACGTCGACATGGGGTTCTTCAACATTCCTGCTGCCGCCGGCCTCATCAAGGGCAAGAAGCTGCGTCCTCTTGCCGTGACCGGCATCAAGCGCTCACCTGCGATGCCCGACATGCCGACGCTCGACGAATCCGGCCTCAAGGGCTACGACGTGGGGAGCTGGATCGCGTTCATCGCGCCCGCGGCCACGCCCGCGCCCATCGTGACGAAGCTCAACACGACCCTCGACAAGATCTTCGCCCAGCCGGCCTTCCGCGAGAAGCTCACGGCGGCGGGCTATGACCTGCAGCCCATCCCGCTCGGTCAGCCGGCTGCCCTTGGCCAGCTGATCCGCGACGATCTCGCGAAGTGGACGCCGATCATCAAGGCGGCCGGCGCCACTGCCGAGTAGACGACCGGGCGCATCGACAGCAGATCATGGCACTCGCCCAAGACCTGGCGGCCTTCGTGACGGGGCCGTCCAGCCGGCAGATTCCCGCGCTCGCGTTCGAGCGCGCCAAGATGAGCCTCGTGAGCACGGTCGCGAGCGCGGCGGCCGGCGTTGCCATCCCTTCTGCGCGCATGGTGCGCGAGCTCGAGTGCGCCGCCGGCGGCACGGAGGAGGCCACGGTGTGGTTCAGCCGCACCCGCCTGCCCGCGCGGAGCGCCGCGAGGTGCAATGCGATGGCCAGCGATGCCGCGGCGTCGGACGACAGCGACATGCGCAGCATTGCGCACATCGGGACCATCGTGTCGGCCAGCACCTTGGCCGTGGCCGAGAGCCGGGGTCTTGCCGGACGCGACGTGCTGCGCGCGATGGTGCTGGGGTACGAGGTGGCGGGGCGTCTCGACGAGGCACTCACGCCGGGCCGCATGCAGCGCGGCTTCCATGGCTCCGTATCGACCGTCTTCGGCGGCGCGGTGGCGACGGGCACGCTTCTGGGGCTGGATGCCGGACGCATGGCGCACGCGATCGCGATCGCCGCGACGTCCATCGGTGGCATCGCCATCTCTGCCGATACGAGCTGGGCTCGCGAGTATCACGCGGGCCTGTCCGCCACGCTCGGCGTGAGCGCGGCGCAGGCGGCCGAGAAAGGATTCGAGGCGGAGCTCGCGGTGCTCGATGCGCCGCGCGGCTTCCTTTCCGCCATGGGCGGCGAGCTCACCGGAGACATCACCGACGGGCTCGGCACCACCTGGGACATCGTGACCGACATGGCGATCAAGCTCATGCCGGGCGGGCATCCCTATCACGCCATCGCGGAGGCGGCGGCCGAGGCGGCCATCGCCGGCGATGTGGATCCGGCGCAGGTGGAGCGCATCGTGTTGTCCGCGGCGCAACTGCGTCACCTGCATGGTCCCACGCACCCGACCGATCTCATCGGCGCCGCCCACAGCGTGGTGTACTTTGCGGCCGCGTCGATCGCGGACCGCGGCTTCCGCTGGGAGCACATCAATGCGGAAAAGATGGCCGATCCCGTCATCCGGCGCTTGCTCGACAAGGTGGAGATCGACCCGGACCCGCCGCCGCTGCCCGATCGCTTCCCGCATCGCCACGGCGGCACCGTGACCATCGTCATGAAGGATGGCCGTCGCCTGAGCCACACCTGCAAGGCGCCGCGCGGGTCCGGCGCGCGCGGCATCGACTGGGCGGACGTGGACGCCAAGTATCGTCACCTCGTGCCCATCGCCGGCCTCGCGTCCAGCGGGATCGAATCGAGCCTCGGCCTCCTGCATGGGCTCGACACCGCCGAGGACGTCGTGGCCTTGGCCAAGGTGCTGCGGTCATGAACCTCCCGGCGACGGCCGCGCCCGCCTCTCCGCCCCACATCCCGATCCGTCCGCAGTGGCTTGCGTTGCAGCGCGAGCTCCCGCTCGAGCCTGGCCTCGCCATCGTCGACGCCCACCATCATCTCTGGGAGCTTCCGGAGAAGGTGTATCGCGGTGCCGACCTCCTCGCCGACATGGCGGATGGCCATCGCATCGTGGCGACCGTGTTCGTCGAGTGCAAGACGAGCTACCGCGACGCCGGCCCGGAAGAGCTGCGCAGCATCGGCGAGATCGACTTCGTCAATCGCGAACGCGAACACGCGCGCCGGATCGATGACGCGCCCCACGTGGCCGCCGCCATCGTGGGCCATGCGGACCTCGCCCTCGGCGACCGGGCGGGCCACGTGCTCGACGCGCTCCAGCGCGAGTCGGGCGGTCGCGTCCGGAGCATTCGCAACATTGCCGTGTGGCACGCGGATCCTTCCGTGCGAGCGTCGGCGGCAACCCCTCCCCGGGGGCTGCTGTCGAGCCGCTCGTTCCGGGACGGCTTCGCGTGCCTGGAGGCGAAGGGCATGGCCTTCGACGCGTGGCTCGTCCATACGCAGCTGGACGAGCTCCACGACCTGGCCCGTGCCTTCCCTTCCACGCAGATCGTGCTGAACCACATCGGCGGACCGCTTGCGCTCGGCCCCTATGCCACGCAGCGCGCTGCCGTGTTCGCTGCTTGGCGTGACCAGATGGCAAGGCTCGCCCGTCTGCCCAACGTGGCGGTCAAGCTCGGCGGCTTCGGCATGCCGCTCTTCGGCTTCGACTTCGCATCGCGCGCGCTGCCTCCGGATTCCCGGCACATCGCCGACACCGTGCGGCCGTACGTCGACGCGTGCATCCAAAGCTTCGGCGCCGACCGATGCATGTTCGAGAGCAACTTCCCGGTCGACAAGGGCAGCTACAACTACAACACGCTCTGGAACGCATTCAAGCGCCTCACCCGCGACCGCAGCCAGCGCGACATCGAGATGCTGTTCAGCGGAACCGCCGGGCGCGTCTATCGACTGTCGTCGCCCGCCTCATGACGTACTGCCCACCCATGCCCGTCACCACGCCCTACGAAGATGTCACCGTCCTGGACCTGACCCACGAGTTCGGGCGCTATGTCGGACGCCTGTTCGCCGACCTCGGCGCCACCACCATCCGGGTCGAGCCGCCGGAAGGCCTGCCGGACCGTGTCCGGATGGCGCAGGCACCGTCGCCGGATGCGACTGCGGCCTTCACGTTCCTGAACGCCAGCAAGAAGAGCACCGTCATCGACGTCGCCGACGCCGCCGGCCTCGCCGAGTTCGCGGCGCTCGCTCGCCGGGCGTCGGTGATCCTCGTGGAAGCGGGAGGACCCCTGTACGACGATCTCGCGCAGCTGCGCAGGATGGCCGGGCCGCGGGCGATCGTCACGTCGATCTCTCCTTTCGGGCGCTCCGGCCCGCGCGCCCACGACCCGGCCAGCGACCTCGTGCTGCAGGCGGCCGGCGGCATTGCCTGGCTCTCCGGTCGGCCCGACGCGCCGCCCCTGCGCCTGCCGGAGGGCCAGGTCACGATGATCACCGGCGTCTACGCCGCGGTGGCCACGGCCATCGCCCTGTTCGACGCCGAGAGCAGCGGGTGCGGCCACGACATCGACGTGTCGGCCCAGGAGTGCATCGCACACTCGTTGCAGAA
>CALFEY010000029.1 GCA_937958295.1 uncultured Pseudomonadota bacterium | reverse complement strand
GACCGCAGCCAATGTACCACGGCCCCCGGCGTCGCTCGCGTAAAGGACCATCTTGCCATTGGGGGCCACGCTCGGGCTCTCGTCGACGGGACCGGTGGTGAGCACCTGCATCTGGCGCGTGGCGTAGTCCTGGAGGGCCACCTGGAAGCGTCCGCCGTCACGGCGCACGAATACGAAGCCCTTGCCATCGGGCAACGGACGCGCCGACACGTTGTACGAGCCATCGAAGGTCAGCCGCTCCACGGCGTTGCTGCCGAGGTTCAGGCGATAGATCTGCGGGCTGCCACCACGGTCGGAGGTGAACACCAGCGCCCCGCCGTCGGGCGTGAAATGCGCCTCGGTATCGATGGCGTTGGACGACATCACCCGTTGCGCGTTGCTGCCGTCGGCGTTCATCACGTACAGCTGCGAGCCGCCGTCCTTGGTGAGCGTCACGGCAAGGCGACGGCCGTCGGGGGACCACGCGGGCGCGCTGTTGCTGCCGCGGAAGTTGGCCACGGCCTGGCGCTGCCCGGTGCCAAGGTTCTGCACGTACACCACGGGCTTCTTCTGCTCGAAGGACACGTAGGCGAGGCGGGTGCCGTCGGGCGACCAGCGCGGCGAGAGCAAGGGCTCGTTGGAGCCCACCACCGTTTGCGGATCGGCGCCGTCGGCGTCGGCCACCATGAGCTGGTAGCGCGAACCGGCTTTGGTGATATAGGCGATGCGCGTGGAGAACACGCCCGGCACGCCGGTGAGCTTCTCGTAGATCACGTCGGCGATCTTGTGCGCGGTAGCGCGGAACTGCTGCGGCGTGACCGAGTAGGTCATCGCGGTGAGGAGCTGGCGCTTGACCACGTCCATCAGCGCGAAGCGCACTTCCACGCGGCCGTCGGCCAGCGGCGTCATCGAGCCCACGACCACGGCGTCGGCGCCGCGCCCCTTCCACAGGTCGACGTTGATGTCCTCGGCACGCGCGGGGCGCGGCGATACGCCGTCGGTGTTCACGAGGCGGAACATGCCCGAGCGCGCGAGGTCCGCGCCCACGATGCCCGACACGCCCAGGGGGTAGTTCGACTCGCCCGCGAAGGGCACGATCCCGATGGGGATCGCGGTGCCCGCGCCGCCCACGATCTCGATGGTGAGCTGCGCGCGCGCGACGAAGGGTAGGAGAGCGAAGGCGAGGAACGAGACGAGGAGGCGGAGCGATCGATGCATGCCGGGCTTTGTCGGTGGAAACGGCGAAGTACGAAAGGCGGCCCCGGGCGCATCGCCGTGAGCCTCGAAATCGCCTGCGGCGACGACCTCGCGAATTATAACGAACGGGGTGGGGCGGCCGGGGTTGACCGCCCCGGTTGACCACGAGGGGCGCGCCGAGTTCCGTGACGCGTCAATGCGGTGCGACCGACGTGGCCATGCCGAACGCACCCGTGATGCGGTCAGCCACGCGACGCGCCTCGTCGCGATCGGCGTACGGTCCCACGTACACGCGATACATCCCGCGCGTCTCGCGCACCTTGGGCTCCACCTGGGCGCTTGCGAGCAGGCCCTGGACATGCGCAAGGAAGCTCTGCGCATTGACGTAGTTCTGGAATGCGCCGAGTTGCACGGCAAAACCCGCGGCGCCCGGCGGCGCGGCACCCACGGTGGTAGGCGGCGGGAACGCCGACGTGACCACGGCCACCTGCGCCGGCCCCGCGGCCACGGGCGGCAACGGCGCCGCAGCCACCAGCGCCGGGTTATCCCCGGGGATGATGGCCTCCACCAGCACCTCTCCGCTGCCGCGCGCCGCGATCCCCACGCGATGCGCCGCGGCGTAGGAGAGGTCGATCACGCGGCCGTGCAGGAACGGACCGCGATCGTTCACGCGCACCACCACGCTCTTGCCGGTGGTGGCGTTGGTCACCCGCGCATACGACGGTAGCGGCAAGGTGGGGTGGGCGGCCGTCATGGCGAACATGTCGTAGGTCTCGCCGATGGCGGTCTTCTGGCCGTGGAACTTGCGGCCGTACCACGACGCCACGCCGCGCTCGTTGTAAGGCCGCAGCGAGGTCGCCGGCACGAAATCCTGCCCGAGCACCGTGTACGGGCGGTTGGCGAAGCGATGCAGGGGCTCGGGCCTGGGCACCGCGTCGGGGATCTGGTCGAGGTTGGCCGGCGTGTCCGCGGCGGGGCCGTCGTCGGAGTAGTACTTCGACGACGTGGGCGGCGACGGGGCGGGACGTGCGGCCGAGCCGGGCGAGGCCGGCGAGGGAGAAGAAGGCGACCGCGACGGCGAGGAGCCGCAGGCGGCAAGGGCAGCGGCCACCAGCAGGGCCGCGATCTGGGCAAGAAGACGAGACATGCTGGGCGTGCAATCTACCATCTCGGGGCGCGGATATACGCGCGATGCAGGCAGAATCCCGATTCCTGTCGCATCGCTCACGCCGTGGCCACCTACCTCTTCGCCTGGAATCCCGCGCTCATCTGGAAGTGGCCCGAGCTCGGCAAGGACGTGCGCACGGTGGCGCGCCGGGGCTACCTCGACACCGGCTGGAACTCGGGCCGGTCGCGCGCGATCGAGGTCGGCAGCCGCGCCTTCCTCGTGCGCGTGGGTGTTGCGCCGAAGGGACTCTTCGGCGCCGGCTATGTGCTGAAGGCGCCCGAGCCGCGTCTGCACTGGCGGCCGGAGAAGGCCGCGCTCGGCCTCATGACGCAGTATCTCGAGCTGCGCCTCACCGAGCTCTTCGAGCTGCCGCCCGTGACCTACGCCGATCTCGCGGTGCCGCCGTTCAGTCGCTTCCGCTGGGGCGTGCGGTCCTCCGGGATGCGCGTGCCCATGACCCTCACCGACGCGCTGGAAGACCTGTGGGAGCGCAAGACCGCCTCACCGGCAGTCCCGGCGGCGAAGTCAGCGGCCAAGCCCGCAGCGAAGGCCTCCGGCAAGCCCGTCGCCAAGGCCGCCGCGAAGGCCGCCGCGAAGGCAGCAGGTACGGCCGCGAAGCGCGTTGCGCCGCCCGCGGCCGCGCGACGAAAGTCCCCCGGCGGCAAGTAAGCGGTCCTCACCAATTTGACGACCGGGTGCGGGTCGCGCCCCTCCAGGCTGGCGGCGCGAAGACGAGGCTCGCGCATTCGTCGCTGCCACGCCGGCCTGCATCGCGGCCCCGCGCACTTCGTCGAATCGTGCACCCCATCGCGCGATCGCGCGTGCAAGTTGCAGGCTCGTTCCCCATGGAGGCGCGCGATGCGCGTGCTGCTGGCGGTGCTGGCCTGGTTTCTCCTTCTCGCCCTGAGCTGGCCGCTCGCGCTGCTCGCGCTCGTGCTGGCGCCGGTCCTCCTGTTCCTGGCGGTCCCCATGGTGTTGCTCGTGCTCGTGGTGAAAGCGGCGTTCGCGCTGCTGAAGGCTGGGCCACCGCGCGTCAAGGCGCCGCCCACGGTCGCGGTATAGTGCCGGCAGCGCGAATCGCGCTGCCGCGCACGAGACCTGCGATGACGCCCGTTCAGGAGAAGAAGATCCTCACCGAGCTCGTCGAGCGCCTGGACGGCAAGCGCGAGTCGCTGCGCCGGGCGTTCCTCTCCCGCCAGAGCATCCTGCTATGGTCGCCCACCACCTTCGCCAAGAACCACGCGAAGTTCTCGCGCCGGCGCGCGGACCCCGCGTACGCGCATCTTGAGTGGCATCACCTGCGCACGCCACGGGCGGCGCGCGACTTCCTGCGCGCGCCGCCGCGACCATGACCCGCCCGCGCGCCTCTCCGCGCGTAGGCTTGTTAAGCTACTCGCAGGACGACGCCCCGGCCGGGGCCGTCGCCGCCTTGGAGACCTCCGTTGAAGCTCATCGGCATGCTCGACTCGCCCTACGTGCGCCGCGTGGCCATCTCGCTGCAGCTCCTGGGCCTGCGCTTCGCGCACCGCTCGCTGTCGGTGTTCCGCACCTACGACGAGTTTCGCGCCATCAATCCCGTGGTGAAGGCGCCGACGCTCGTGTGCGACGACGGCACCGTACTCCTCGATTCCACGCTGATCTTGCAATACGCCGAGTCTCTCGCGCGACCGCGCACGCTGTGGTCGGTGGCGGTGCCCGCGTTGACGCACGAGCTCCGCGTGACGGGACTCGCGCTCGCCGCCTGCGAGAAGAGCGTGCAGATCGTGTACGAGCGGGGCCTGCGCCCCGCGGAGAAGCTGCATCTGCCGTGGGTGGACCGGGTCACGGCGCAGCTCCTCGCCGCCTATGGCGCGCTGGAGGGCGAGCTCGCCGGCACGCCGCTTGGCAGCACATCGGCGACCATCGGCCAGGCGGGCGTGACCGTGGGCGTCGCGTGGCACTTCACACAGCAGATGCTGCCCGAGGTGGTGCCGGCGGCCCGGTTCCCGCGTCTCGCGGCCTTCTCCGCGGCCGTCGAGGCCTTGCCCGAGTTCGCCGCCGCTCCGCACGGCGACAGCGAGTACCGCGGACCGCTGGCGGAGCCCGCATGATCCGCGTCTGCCTCGCCGGCGCCACGGGATGGGCGGGCTCCGAGCTCGCCCGGGGCATAGCCGCCACCGACGACCTCGCGCTCGTGGCGGCGGTGAGCCGTTCGCAGGCGGGACGCTCGCTGGGCGACGTCCTCGGCGAGCCGCGACTCGCCGCGTGCCCCGTCGCGCAGAGCGCGGCCGATGCTCTTGCCACGCCCTGCGAGGTGTTCGTGGAATACACGAGGCCGGACAGCGCCAAGGGCAATATCCTCGCAGCGCTGGAGCGCGACGCGCATGTGGTGGTGGGCACGTCGGGGCTGACCGACGCCGACTACGCCGAGATCGACGCGGTGGCGCGGGCCCGGCAGCGCGGCGTGCTCGCCTGCGGCAACTTCGCGATCACCGTGGTGCTCCTGCAAAAATTCGCGGAGGCGGCGGCCCGGCTGATCCCGCAGTGGGAGATCGTCGATTACGCCTACGATGGGAAGGTCGACGCCCCCAGCGGCACCGCCCGCGAGCTTGCCGCGCGGCTCGGTAAGGTGCGCGCTCCCCTGCAGACGGTGCCCTTGGACCAGGTGCGCGGCCCGCGCGAGACGCGCGGCGCCACGCTTTCCGGCACGCAGGTGCACTCCGTCCGCCTGCCGAGCTTCGTGATCAGCGCCGAGGTCATCTTCGGCATGCCCGACCAGCGGCTCACGATCCGCCACGACTCGGGCCAGAGCGCCCGCCCCTACGTCGACGGCGCGCTCATCGCGATCCGCAAGGTGCACACGCTCACGGGCGTGCACCGTGGACTCGATTCGGTGCTCGACCTGTAGGCACGTTCCGGCGGCGCGTTTCGTGGCCCTGCTGCGCCGCATGAACGTGGGCAAGGCCAGGCACGTGCCCCCGCGCCGGGTGCATGAAGCATCGCTACATCGGGTTCCGGGCCACCCTGGCGTGCCCCTCGTTGACGAGCATGAGCGCCGCCGAGCCGTAGTACTTGTGGAACTCCGGCACCATCTCGCCCTTGGCCACGACCGGATCGGTGCCCACGAGCCTTCGCGCCTCCTCGATTTCCGGCACCGCGAAGATGTACAGCCCCCGCCAGCCGTCCACGCCGTCGAGCGGCCCCGCGACGGCGAGCTTGCCCTCGGCCGCGAGGCGCTTCATGTTGGCGAAGTGGCCCTTGAACATCTCGTCGCGCTCGGGTCCAGCGGGCACGCGCGTGGGGCCGGTCTTGAGGATCACGAGCACGTACGCACGCATGCCCCGCTCGTCGGCGCCCGCGGCCTTCGCGAGAGTCTCGTCGAAGGCTGGCTTGCCGGCCTCGGGGGCGGATTGGGCGAGGCTCGCAGCCGCCGCGAGGCAGGACGCGAGCGCCAGGCAGGATGGGACGATCCGCATGCAAGCCTCCTCGGGGATTCGATGCGCGCATACTATCTGCAACGCCTGGAGAACGCATGAACGTCGCCGAGCTCAAGCGCCATTGTCGTGGTTATCGCGGCGCGGGCGAAACCGACCACGGCGAGCCGTGGAACTTCCTCGTCTACACGGTGGGGGACCGCAAGTTCGCCTATTTCAAGACCAGCGCGCCGGAGCGCTGGCGGTTCAGCGTACGCGTGTGGCCCGAGCGCTTCGTGGAGCTCACGGACATGCCCGGCGTGAAGCCCGCACGCTGGCGGGGGCGATACCACTGGATCACCATCGTGCGGGTGGAGGCGTTCCCCGAGGACTATCTCGTCGCGCTGGTCGACGCCTCGTACCGCCAGGCCCTCGATTCCGTGCCCAAGCGCCGGCGGGTCGAGATGGCCGCCACGTGGTCGCGCAGCCTCGCGCGACCGGCGGCAGCGGCGCAGCGCTGGCGTCCCTGAAAGTCATCGGAGGACACGCATGACCTCCCCCGCCGCTGAGGCCGTGGTGCGCGAGTTCTGGCGACGCATGGCGAGCAACGATTTTGCTTCCGTGGGCGACGTCCTCACCGACGACTTCGTCCTCGAATGGCCGCAAAGCAACGAACGTATCCGCGGCGGCGAGAACTTCGCGCGCATGAACATGGAATACCCGGCGCATGGGCCGTGGCGGTTCGAGATCCTGCGCATCGTGGCGGCGGGTGAGGAAGCGGTATCCGACGTCCGCGTCACCGACGGCGTGCAGGCCGGCCGCGCGATCTCCTTCTTCACGCTCGCCCAGGGGCGCATCGGCTGTATCGTGGAATTCTGGCCGGAGCGCTTTGCCGCACCCGCCCGCCGGCAGCACCTCACCGAGCCCATCGACCCGCCCTAGAAGCCCCGGCGCGGTTCTCGCCAAACGTCGACCTGTCATGGCCCTCGTCGTGCAACCCCTCACGCCGGAGCGCTTCGGCGACCTGAAGACGGGCTTTACCGAGGTCGCGCGGCGCCGTCTTGCCCGGCCCATCGTGCGCCTCGAGCTGCGCCGCGATTAGGGCAACGGCGGCCTTGCCGATCGAGCGGCGTATCGTAGGCTTTCACCAGGACGAGCTCGGCGACTGGGTGGCCGAGCTCGAGTGCGGCCACGGCCAGCACGTGCGGCACGATCCGCCGTGGCGCGAGCGGCCGTGGGTGGTGCATGCCGCCACCCGCGACGCCGCGATCGGCACCACGCTCCCATGCAAGAAGTGCGACGAGGAAGACTGAACGAAGGCTCCAGCATGTACCTGCCCCCTCACTTCGAAGAAACGCGCACGGACGTCCTCCACGGGCTCATCGCGGCGCACCCGCTCGGCGCGCTGGTGCGCGTCGGTCCCACGGGCTTGGACGCGGATCACGTTCCCTTCCACCTCGACCGCGACGGCAGCCCGCACGGACGCCTCATGGCGCACGTGGCCCGCGCCAACCCCCTCTGGCAGGAGCTGCGCACCGGCGAGCACGTGCTCGTGATCTTCCGTGCCGCGCAGGCGTACATCTCGCCCAACTGGTACCCCAGCAAGCACGAGTCGCACCGGCAGGTCCCCACCTGGAACTACCAGGTGGTGCACGCGCACGGCACCCTCACCCTCCACGACGACGCGCGCTTCGTGCGGGGCGTGGTCGCGCACCTCACGCGCGAGCACGAGGCCGCCACCGGAGCCGCGCGCCCGTGGAAGATGGGCGACTCCACCCCCGAGTACATCGACGGCATGCTCGCCAACATCGTTGGCCTGGAGGTTACGGTGTCGCGTCTCGTGGGCAAATGGAAGCTCGGACAGAACAAGGAAGAGCGCGATCGCCGCGGCGCAGTGGAGGGCCTGCGCGAGCGCGGCGAGGACGCCACCGCCGATGCGATGTCGACCACGCTCAAGCCAGCACGATGAGCGCGCTCGCGCCCACCGCAGCCGCGCTGCCGGCCACGCTCACGTTGCCAAGCGGCGCGCGGCACGGCGTGCGGCGCGCCGTCGCGGGCGATCTGCCGGCAATCGTGGCGCTGCTTGCCGACGATCCGCTAGGCGCCACACGGGAAACGCTCGCCTCGCCGCTGCCGCAGGCCTATGGCGCGGCTTTCGAGGCGATCGAGCGCGACCCCAGCCAGGAGCTCGTGGTGGTCACCGACCGGCACGATGCCGTGGTGGGCGTGCTGCAGCTCACCTTCATCCCGGGCCTCACCCAACGCGGGGCCTGGCGCGCGCAGATCGAGGGCGTGCGCATCGCCGCGACCCTGCGCTCCGGCGGTCTCGGCCGTGCCGTGTTCGAATGGGCCATCGCGCGGTCCCGCGAGCGCGGCTGCCGGCTCGTGCAGCTCGCCACCGACAAGACGCGTCCCGATGCGCATCGCTTCTACCAGAGCCTGGGCTTCGTGGCCTCGCACGAAGGCATGAAGCTCGCCCTAGCCTCGCCTCCTGCCCGATGAGCGGCCCCCCGCAACGCGCCACGACGAGCGTCAGCACGCGGCCGTCGATCCGGGCGGCCGCGTGAGCCCGTCATCGCCGTCGGAGCGCAACACGTTCCGGTCGAGCCGGGGCGGCGCACTCGCGGAGCGGCCGTGACGCCCGCGAACGAGCCGCGCTGTCCCGCTTGCGGCGGCCCCAACGCCTGCGCTCCCGCGGCCAGCGGCCGGTTCGACACGCCGTGCTGGTGCGCGAGCGTGTCGGTGTCGCCCGCGGCCATTGCCGCGCTGCCCGCGACGGAGCGCGGGCGGGCCTGCCTGTGCCAGCGCTGCGCGACGGCCGGCACCCCGATCGGTCCGGCGTCGCGCTGACCGCACCGTCGCACCGCCCCGAGCGCGGCGAGCCCGGCGCCCATTGGCATAATCGCCGCTCGTGCCGGCGCCGCCGGCCCCTACCTGGGAGCGCGACCATGATCGATCACATCGGCTTCGGCGTGTCCGACTACGCGCGCAGCAAGGAATTCTTCGTGCAGGCGCTCGCGCCGCTCGGCTTCGGCATCGTGATGGAAGGCGAAGGCGGCGCCGGAATCGGCGCCAAGGGCCATCCCGTGCTGTGGCTCGATCCCTCGGCCGCCGCGCCCGGCCCGCTGCACCTCGCCTTCACGGCAGCGCAACGCAAGGACGTCGATGCCTTCCATCGCGCGGCGCTCGCCGCGGGCGGCAAGGACAATGGCGCGCCGGGCCTGCGACCGCACTATCACGCGAACTACTACGGCGCGTTCGTGATCGGTCCCGACGGCCACAACATCGAGGCCGTGTGCCACAAGCCCGAGCCTTGAGGCGATGCCGATGATCCCCAAGCGACCCGCACCGACCAACGTCGACGCCTATCTGCGCGAATTTCCGGCGGAGGTGCAGGCCCTGCTCGCTCGCGTGCGAAAGACGGTGCGGGAGGCGGCTCCCGACGCGGAGGAGTTCATCAGCTACGGCATGCCCGCGTATCGCCAGCACGGCATCCTCGCGTACTTCGCGGCGTTCAAGCAGCACATCGGCTTCTATCCCCCGGTGGAAGGCAATGCCGCGCTCGTGCGCGAGGCCGCGCGCTACGCCGGGGAGAAGGGCAACCTGCGCTTCCCCTACGCGCAGCCGATCCCCTACGACCTCATCGGCCGCATCGTGCGACATCGCCTCGCCACGAACCAGGGCACGAAGGCCAAGCCCCGCCCCGGCGCGGCCTGACATGAGCGCCGCCGGGAACCTGCTCGCCGCGCCGCTGTTCCACGCCGGCCCATATGCGTGCTTCGAGATGCAGCGCAGCGAGGTCCCGGCGCTGCAGGCCTTCCTCGAGGCCAATCCGGAGTACTACCTCAACGTCGGCGACGCGCCGCCGTCGCCGTCCGAAGCGCGCGACGAGTTCGAGAATCTGCCGCCGGCCGAGTGGTCCATGGGCAAGATGTGGGTGCTGCGCTTCTGCGACGCGCAGGGTCGCATGGCGGGCCTCGCCAACGTAGTGTCCGACCTCATCGCGACGGGCGTGTGGCACGTGGGGCTCTTCCTCGTGGCCACCTCGCTGCACGGCACCGGCGCCGCGCCCGCGATGTACGTCGCGCTCGAAGCCTGGATGCGCCGCAGCGGTGCCCGGTGGCTGCGCCTGGGCGTAGTCGTGGGCAACGTGCGCGGCGAGCGCTTCTGGGCGCGTTGCGGCTATCGCGAGGTGCGCCAGCGCGCGGGCGTTGCCATGGGACGCCGCGTGAACGCCGTGCGCGTGCTCGTGAAGCCCCTCGTCGCGGCGCCGCTGTCCGACTATCTCGCCGTCATCGCCCGCGATCACCCGGACGCGCCCTGAAAGAGGCGCGACCGCACGCGAAGGACCCTGCCATGTGCCGCAATATCCGCCTGCTCTTCAATTTCGAGCCGCCCACCACCGAGGACGAGGTCCGTGCGGCCTCGCTGCAATTCGTGCGCAAGGTGAGCGGCTTCGCCAAGCCGTCGAAGGCCAACGAAGCGGCGTTCGCCACGGCCGTCGACGAAGTCGCGGCGGCCACCCGGCGGCTTCTGGCCGCCCTGGAGACCGCGGCCCCGCCGCATACGCGCGAAGCCGAGGCAGCCAAGGCCAAGGCGAGGTACGCGCTGCGCCCCGCGCGCTAGGCGGACGGCGCGCGCAGCACGAGGGCGGTCACCTTCGCGCGCCCGAGCTTGGGCGCAACGACGCTACGCCTCCGCGTAGCGGATCACGAAGAACACCACGCCCTGCGGCGAACGCAGGCCGCAGAAGCGGCCCACGCCCGGCACGTCCTGCGCAGGCACGATCACGGTGCCGCCGAGACCGCTGGCGAGCTCCGCAGTGGCATCGGGATCAGCGACCGTGAAGTACACGGCCCAGTGCGGCGGCACGCCGGTCATCTCGGGCGTGAGCGCCATCATGCCGGCGACGTAGTCCTCGCCGAGCTTGAAGGTGGTGTACTGGAACTCGCCCATGTCCATCGTCTCGGCGGTCCAGCCAAAGAGCGATTCGTAGAACGCCCGGCCCTTGGCGACGTCGGTGGTCATCGTCTCGAACCAGCTCGGCGCACCGATCGCCTGGCTGTCCACGTCGGTGCCGGCGCCCGCCTTGGGCTGCCACAGGTCGAAGTTGGCGCCGTTCACGTCGAAGCACACGGCCATGCGGCCCTGAAAGAGGATGTCGAAGGGCGGCATCGCGCGCCCGCCGAGCTCGGCCACCTTCGCCGCGGTGGCATCGGCGTTGTCGACCTTGACCATCACCCCGATGTGCGGCGGCGTGCCCTTGGGTGTTTGCGGGCTGTCGAGGTCGAAGAGCCCGCCGATGTCGCTCCCCGCCACCTGGACCCGGTGGCCAATGCCCGGGATCATCGAAAATTTCCACCCGAGGAGCTTCCCGAAGAAATCGCGCGCGGCCTTGGGCTCGGGCGTGAGGATGTTGATCCAGCAGAAGTCCCCTGTCTTGCGAACACCGGTTGCCATGGCGGCCTCGTGAATGGAGTGCGAGGCCGCATTATGGGTGGCACGGGGCGTTTGGCGAGAGTCGCACGCTACAATCGACGGCGCAGATCATGGACTTCGAAGCCTTCATTGCGAGCGCGTGGGACGACCATGGGGATCGTCCGCAGGAGGTGGCCGACCGCCTCGCCGTGGCGCTGCCGGGCGTCGCGTCGCCGGAGCAGGTGGCACCGTATGCGCGCCTCGTGGTGCACGTGATGGGCGCGCACCTCGGCCACTGGGCGCGCGGCATCGACATCCTCGAGGCGTTGCGGCGCGACCCGGCGCTGGCGGGCTCGCCGGCGGCCGCCGGCGCCGCCCGGCGCGGCATCGCCACGCTCCGCTATGCGAGCGGCAACACAGCCGCGATCGCTTCCTTCGATGCCGACGATCGGGCCACGGTGCTGGCGAGCGCGGCGGCCATCCGCACCGACCGCGACGACCCCGATGGCGCGCTGGCCGCCTACGCCGAGGCCGTGACGCTCGCAGCGGCGCTGCCCGCCGGCTCGCCGGCGTTCCGGTCCCTGGCCATCGCCGGCAACAATCTGGCGGAGGCACTCGAATGCCTTCCCCATCGCACGGCGGCGCAGACCGACGGCATGGTGGCCGCGGCGCGTGGCGGGCTCGCCTTCTGGCGCGTGGCGGGCACCTGGCTCGAGGAGGAGCGCGCCCACTACCGGCTCGCGCGCAGCCTGCTTGCCGCGGGCGATCCCGCACAGGCCGTCGAGTCGGGCAAGCGGTGCGCCGAAGTGTGCCTCGCCAACGACGCGCCGGCGTTCGAGCGCGTCTTCGCCTACGCCGTGTTGGCGCGCGCCCTGCACGGAGCCAGCCGGCGCGCCGACGCCGCCGACATGCGCGAGGAAGCCCTCGCGTGGTTCGAGCGCGTCCCCGAAGACGACCGTCGCTGGTGCGAGGCCGATCTTGCCGTTCTCGCCTGACGCGCCGTCGCGCCCGCCGCCCATGCGCCGCGTCGTGATCGTCCTCGCCAGCCTCGTGTCCGCGCCGGGGGTGCTCCTGGCCGCCGCCGCGTGTCTGTACATCGCCTGGTCCATGGCCACCGAGCCGTGGTATCGCCGCACGTTCCTGGGTTACGGCGCAATGCTGGCGGGCCTGTACCTCGCCTTCCTCGTGGGCGTGGCGAGCACGGCCTGGATCGCACTGCGCGGCCGTGCCCTGGGGCAGGCGCGGGCCGCGGCGCTCGCGCTCGTCGCGCTCGGCGTCGCCGCCGCCGTGCTCATCGAGCTGGAGCTGTGGGACGAAGCCGAACGCCTCCTCCCGCTCGGCCTTCTCGCGGCGCCTTTCGCAGCGTGGGCCGTGGCGGCGTGGGGCTTGCGCCGGTGGCCGGCGCCGCTGCCGGCTGCGGCGAGCCCGTGGGAAGACACCCGCACATGAGCACGCAGCGCTCCGCCGTGCACGACGATTCGGTTGCGCGCCACGCAAAGGCCGCGCCCCTTCGCACGCCTGTCGCCCGCGGTTCGGGCAGCGCGCGGACCTCGCGCCCGTGAGCGGCGTGGCCGACCGCCCCGCGGCGGGCGAGCTCGTGCTGCAGTTCCGCGGCCCGCGCGTGGAGACCGAGGACGAGCTCGCCGAAATCGAGGACGCGCTCTTCGAGCTCCTCGCCGACGGCGATACGTGGACCGGTCACGAAGTCACCCGCGACGTGCGCAACATCGTGATCGACACCCGCAACGCAGCCGCGACCTTCGCCCGCCTGCTGCCGTTCCTCGAGCGCGCGGGCCTCGTCGACGCGATGGCGGCGGGGGTGCGGCCCGAAGCCGCGACGAGCTACATCGCGCTGTGGCCCGCCGGCCACGCGTTCTCGCGCACATGACCGCCCCCTCGGTGCGCCCGCCCCCCACGCTGCAGACGGCTCGCCTGCTGCTGCGTCCAATCACGCACGCCGACGTGCCCGCGATCTTCGGCCTCTTTTCCGATCCCGCCGTGGTGCGCTACTGGAGCCGCCCAGCGATGCACGACCGCATGCAGGCTCGACGCCTGGTGAGCGACATCCGCAAGGGCTACCGCACCGGCAGCGTGCTGCAGCTCGGCGTCACGCTGCGCGATGCGGGCACGCTCCTCGGCACGTGCACGCTCTTTGCCTTCCATGCGGCGAGCCGGCGCGCCGAGCTGGGCTACGCGCTCGGCCATGCCCACTGGGGCAACGGCTACATGAACGAGGCGCTCGTGCGCCTTCTCGCCTATGCCTTCGACGAGCTTGGCCTGCATCGCCTCGAGGCCGACATCGATCCCGCCAACGAGGCCTCGGCGCGCACGCTGCTGCGTCTGGGCTTCGTGCGCGAGGGGCTGCTGCGTGAGCGATGGATCGTGGGCGACGGAATCTCTGACAGCGAGATCTACGGCCTCCTGCGCTCCGAGTGGAATTGCCTCCGCCCGCCCGCCGCCAACGGAGCCGCACCATGATCCGACCCGCCACCGCCGCCGACGCGCAAGCGCTGTGCGACATCTACAACCCCTACATCGAGAAGACCGTCATCACCTTCGAGGAGGTGCCGCTCGCCGCCGCCGCGATGGCGCAGCGCGTGGCCGACATCCAGGCGGGGCACATGTGGCACGTGGCCGAGGAAGGAGGACGCCTGCTGGGCTATGCCTACGCCGGGCCGTGGCGGCCGCGCGCGGCCTATCGCTACGCGGTGGAGACCTCGGTGTACCTCGCGGAGGACGCACTCGGCCGCGGCGTGGGACGCGCCCTGTACGAGGTGCTGCTCGACGAGCTGCCGCGCAAGGGCTTCCGCTGCGCGATGGGAGGCATCGCGCTGCCCAACGATGCGAGCGTGCGCCTGCACGAAGCGATGGGCTTCGTGAAGGTGGCGCACTTCGAGGACGTGGGTTTCAAGTTCGGGCAGTGGATCCCGGTGGGCTACTGGCAACGAATCTTCGCCTAAAGGCCCACGGCCCGCGACCGTTCGGCGCCTCAGCGTAGCCTTCTTCGCGCGGGAGCCCCTACAATCAGCGCGCGGGCAAACCCCTGCCCGGCGAGATCCGACGACCATGGCCAACATCTTCGTCTGCCTGTTCGCGGTAACGCTGTGCCTGGTGAACGCCGTGATCTGGGCGTTCATCTCGGAGATGCCGCTCATGGGCATCGCATGGGTGGGCTGCGCAGGCTTCTGCCTCTTCCTGCAGAAGTGGGCGAAAGGCTGACCGGCCCGGCTTACACGATCCGGTTGAACCACAGCAACGAGAGCACCGCCGACCCCACGGCGAGCGCCGCGGCCAGCGCCACGAAGAGGGCGGTGATCTCCGTCTCCTTGCGCTCCATTGCGAAACGCGTGTTGAGCCCCTCGTAGATCTTCTTGAGCTCCGCGCCGCTGCTCGCCTGGTAGTACTCGGCCTGTGTGATGGAGGCCACGCCCTTCAGCGTCTCCTCGTCGAAGCGCATGTAGATCGACATGCCGTCGATGTCCACCTGGCCGCCCGCCGCCGAGCCGAAGCCCACCGTGAACACGCGCACGCCGTGGTTGGCGGCCATGCGCGCGGCGTCGAGGGGATCGGGGCCGATCGTGCGTCGCCCGTCGGTGAGCAGGATCACGGCCGCCGACGCGTACGTTCCGGGCGGCACGACCTTCACTTCCTTCTTCGGCGCGGGCTTGACCGGACGCTCGCGCTCGGCGCCCTTGCGCGAGGTCTCGCGCGAGCCCCAGTTGTTGCCGAACACCAACTGCTCGAGGTCGATGCCCTCGTCGGGGAACAACGTGGCGATCGCGAGGATGATCCCGCTGCCGATGGCCGTGTGCCGCTGCATCTCGAAGCGATCGATCGCCGCCACGAGCTCCTCGCGATCCTTGGTGGGCGGCTGCACGAGCAGCGCCGTGCCCGCGAAGGTGATGATGCCGGCGCGGACATCCGAGGGAAGGTCCTTCACGAACTGCTTGGCCGCCTGCTGCGCCGCCACCATCCGGTTGGGGTCGACGTCGGTGGCGCGCATCGACAGCGACACGTCCATCACGAGCAGCACGGTGCGCGCATCGCTCGGCAACGTGACCACCGCGGTGGGGCGCGCGACGGCCACGAGCACCGCGGCGAGCGCAAGGAGGAAGAGCAGCGGTGGCACGTGGCGGCGGAAACGCTGCGCGGGCCCGATGGCCGCCTTGACGAGCCCCAGGTCGGCGTAGCGCACGGCCGAAGGCTTGCGCCGCCGCAGCACGGCGACGTACGCCGCCACGAGCAGCGGCACGATCGCGAGCAGCCAAAGATACTGGGGCCAGATGAAGCGCATGGCGGGGGCTTTCGAGAGGCTTCGGCTCGCGCCGGGCGGCAAACGGGACCGTGCGGTTACTTTAGCATCGGCACCGCTGCCTGCGCGCACTGCCGACGGGCTTCACGTACAGCCCCGCGGCCGGTAATCTTCGACAGTTCCAGGAAGGCGCCGGTTCGCCGGACGTCTCCCCTCCTCACGATGATCACCCACCCCTCCCAGGCGCCCGCCCTCCCCCCCGTTCCCGCCGCGGGCGGGGAGGCCGGCGCGCTCGCGCCGAAACTACCCCGCCCCGAGGCCTCGCTGGCGGCTCAGACCGAGACGATGGCGCCCTTC
>CALFEY010000028.1 GCA_937958295.1 uncultured Pseudomonadota bacterium | reverse complement strand
ATCAGCAACAACACGCTCCTGTTCGCCCTGTACCGGCTCGGCTACAAGGGTAGGATGACCGGGCACGGCTTCCGCGCCGTGGCGTCCTCCGCGCTCAACGAGGCCGGCTGGCGGCCCGACGTGATCGAGCGCCAGTTGGCTCACAAGGAACCGAACAAGATTCGCGCAGCGTACAACCGCGCCGAGTACCTGCCCGAGCGCCGGAAGATGATGGCGGCGTGGGCGGACATGGTCGACGCTCTTGCCAAGGACACGAACGTAGTACGGATCAAGCGGCGCGCGAGCGCCGCGAAGTAGCAGCACAAGCGGCGGACGCGGGCGCGTGAACACCCGCCCCGGTTGACCACAACGCAACCTTCTCAGGGCTGCACCATGGCTCACGAAAGTCTACGCGCGGGGAGTGCCGCCATCGTCTCGGTCCCGGCGCCCGAGCTCGGCCGGCTCGATGCGGCCTCCGCGATGCTCCCGGCGTCGGCCGCCGACATGCTCACGACTGCGCCCGCCTACACGGCGGCAAAGCGCCCTTTCGCCGTTGCCATCGCGCCGCCTCGCGTCGCCGGACGTTCTGCGCCCGCGCGCGCGGGCGACGACCTAGACGCGCTGCTGGCCAACAAGCGCGTCCAGCCGCTCGCGGATCCGGCGGAGGGAGGGGGCACTGTTTGCGGCGCCGTCGCGCCGCTCCTGGGCGCCCCCCCGGCCACGATTGCAGGGCGCGGGTGCCCGGTCGACGACCTTCGCGCGCAGCCCGACTACCTGCTCAACCAAATCGGATCGGCCGAGCACGCGCTGGACCACGTCGCGATCGCCGCGCACACGGCCAAGCTCGTCGCAGGCGTGCGTTGATGGCTGGTGCCCGCCACAAGACCACTGGGGGCGCGAGCGCGGCGGACGGAAAGAAACGTCCGCCACGCGCGTTGCTCGCCCGGATCATGTGGAATGCAGGGATCAACGGGCCGAGCGATAGCGAGTTCGGCGAATTGACGCTCGAGGCCAGTACCGACATCGACAAGATGGCCGAGGCGCGGGAGCGTTTAATCGCCATCCTCAAGACACCGTATGGGCTTGAAGTTATGCAGGAGCTTCTCTGGTACGGCGAGCCCACGAAAGCGCACCGCACCGCCGGGCGAAGGCGTCGCACGCTGGCTGACATCAAACCCCGCGAGTCGTTCTTCCAGCCTCGCGCACATGAGCTCGGTGAACTGACCCTGAACGCCTTTGCGCCGGATGAGAAGGTGCAGGAGGCGCGGGAGCGACTCACCGCGATCATTGGGTCGTCCTACGGTCATCGGGCCTTGCAGTCGATCAGTAGGGACAACGCACTGCGCCTCCGACTCTTGCGGGCTTTCTCTGGTCCGAAGCTCGAGCGCGGGCGGCTCGCCGAGAAGCACGTTCGAATCACCGTTGGGACGGCGGACCCCGCCGACTTCACGCCGCCGAACACCCCGCCAGGGGTCGAAATGTCAGAGTACGATGCACTGGCCGCCGTCGCTCGCAACGAGGATCTCGGCCTTCGCCCGCTCATTTCGTCGGTGCCGACGCGCGGGCGCCGGCCCGTCCCGACGCACCCGGTAGCGGCCGAGCTCGCAATTGCCATCGTTGAGGGTAGGCGCCCGCCCGGCACAACCGGGACGGCTCCTCCTGACGACCCCACGCGTATCGCCGAGTGGGTACGCCATGTTCTCGCCAACGACTTCCCGTCGGGGATCGCGCCACAGACTCTGGCGAGGCAAGTCGCGGCCGAGGTGGAGGCAATTGAAGTGCTGAACCCCCGCGGTCTCGCCCGAGCAAAACGTCGGCCAACGAAGTAGGTCGCGACGCTCGCGGCGCCGGGGTGTCGTCACGGGCACGCGCAGTTCTTCCCATCGGTAGTCCCGCCCTTGCGGCGTCCCCAGTGAGTCGCCACGCGGCGAATCAGGGAAGGCGCGCGTACTCGCCGAAAACAAATCGCACAAATTCCGCGCTGGCGTGGAGCCATCGCCACCACATACAGTCCGTGGCATGCACCGCCTTAGCGTAACCGCGTGCAGACACTCGAGTAATTACGGAGAACTGAAATGGCGACCATCGAGCCGCGAGAAACGAGCAAGACCACACACCCTGACGATCGCATGCTGCGCCTCAAGGAAGTCTTGAGGATGGCCGGCATCGGCTCATCCGCAGCGTACGAAGCCATGGCCAAGGGCCAATTTCCGAGGTCTTACCGTTTGGTCGGCAGGGCACGTGGTTGGAAGCTCTCCGACATCCAACAATGGATCGCATCGCGGGAGGCCGCATGAGCACGACGCGCCAACCCCCGCGCACCCCCGCGCGCCTCGCGTCGCGCTCCGTCAACGCGCCGAGTCACCCCCCCACGACCCACACCAAGCCGACGGGCTACAAGTGCTGTTGGCGTGAGGAGTGGGACGCCATACCTCGCTTCTGGGCGTGGCATACCCTGCCGCTCGAAATGCGACGCGGCTGGGTGAGCCAACTGGTGTCACGTGTCGCCGATAACGTCCCAATGGACTCCGCGCAGGCGGTCGAGCTCGATCGCCGGCTGCACATCTGGCGGGACGTCGCGTCGGCCAACGAGGAGGCGCTCAAGTACGGGGAGAGAGTGACCCCGCGTGCCCAGGAGGTTTGTGGCCGCCGGTCCGCGCGATGGGAAGAGCGCCGCCACAACGTTCCGCCGCTTAGCGCGATCCTGCGCCACCCCCGCACGATGATCCCCGCGCTGGCCCGGTACATCCTTGAGCGCGCGCGCCGACGGCGCGATGACCGCGCCGCCGCGCGGATCGAGCGGCTCTACACGTCTTTCGAGATCGAGGTTGCGAACATCCCAGTATCCCAAGCGGGCCTCTTCTTGCACGCGCACCATGTCCCGAGGGTCGAAGCGCTAGCCGCGTGGATGCGTTGGTGCAGACGCCAGCGCGCAATCGACCGCAACGCGAGTGCGTAATGCCGCCGCCGGATGACAATTGCGCGCCCCCCTTGGCCCTCGTGCGCGGGCAGCGAGCGCCGATCGCCCCAGTGCTGGCGGAGCCGACTCTCGAGTACACCGAGTTTCCCGACGTGCGCGCGATGTCGCGCAAGACGCTGCGCGCGTCGTGGCCGGAGTTCGTGCGCACGCTTGAATCGCCGCCACTGGCGGCGTCGAAGGACAAGCAGCCGCTTCTCAAGCTCGCGACGTTTGGCGAGCGTCGGAACGAAGTGGGTTGCTACCGCACCGATGCCAACGTCGACGCAATCACTGGCGTCGAGGGCGATTACGACGCCGGAGTGGTGTCGATCGAGGACGCAGTCGCGCTCTTGGAAAAGCACGGCATCCGCGGCGTCGTCTATTCATCGTGGAACCACAAACCTGAAACGCCAAGGTGGCGCGTACTGTGCCCCACGTCGAAGGCTCTCGAACCCGGCGAGAGGGCGCGCCTCGTCGCCCGCGTCAATGGAGCGCTCGGAGGCGTCCTGGCCGTCGAAAGCTTCGTCCTTAGTCAGATTTACTACTTCGGCCAGAGTGCAGAGGCGGATTATCTCTGCTTGACGACGTTCTGCGACCCGGACGAGGGAAGCTGCATCGACGAACTCGACTCGCTCGACGAGATCGCGGTAGGGAAACCGTCTCCTGCCACCTCCGCGCCCGCGCGGCAGGCACCGCGCGGGGGCGACTCCGATTGGCTGGCCGATCTTCTCGACGGCGACGACGTTCACGGCAACGCACTTCGAGTGGTGGGTCGCATGGTCGCCAAGGGGCTCGACAACGTAACGATCAAGGCGGTCCTCAAGTCACTATCGATACCCGTGGCGCAAGCGCGCGGGCCCGAACGGGCGCGCGAGCTCCTCGGCCCCGAGCTCGACCGCATGATCGGGGGGGCGCGAAACAAGGGATGGGCGCCGATCGACCACGCGAACGAGTTTCTGGAGATCAGCAACGCGATCGTGGTG
>CALFEY010000027.1 GCA_937958295.1 uncultured Pseudomonadota bacterium | reverse complement strand
CAGCGGGGGCGGCGGCCGGCGCCGCGGGGGCGGCGGCGGTCTTGGGCGGAGGCGTTTCGGATCCGCACGCGGCGAGGGCGACGGTCAGGACCACGGCGCACGCGGCGGCGGCGCTCGCGGAAAGGCGAGAGGAGAGTTTCATGCAGGAACCTCGTGCTGGAGTGGGCGATACACGTGCCCGGACGACAATGTTAGTCCCATTGCGGGCCGTTCCGTGGCTGTTGCGCGTGGCCTTGGACGGTGGACGACGGCGCCAGGCGCAGCACGGCGGTGACCGGATTGTGATCCGACGACCGCACGGCGATCGACGCGGCACTCGTCACCGCGAGGCCGCGCACCAGGATATGGTCCACCTCGCGGCCCAGGAACTTCGACCGCCCTGCCGCGAAGGGAATCGCCGTGAGCCCGAGTCGCTGCGCCACGCGGTCGAGCGCGGCCAGGCGGTCCTCGGTCCAGGTATTGAGGTCGCCCGCCAGCACGATCGGGCCGTCGTGCTCGGCCAGGGCCGTGGCCACGGCGTCGAACTGCGACTCGTACTCGTCCAGCAGCAGCGAGAAGTTGATCGAGTGCACGTTGGCGACCGCGAGCGTCCGCGTGGTGCCGGCAATGGGCAGCCAGGTCACCACCGACGACTTCGGCAGCCGCAGGAGCGGCTCGGTGACGCGCTGCGTGCAGTGCGCCACGAACGGCACGCGGGCCGCCGAGAGCACGCCGATGTCCACGTCGCGGTAGAGGAAGGAGCTCGCCATCACCCACGACAGGCCGGCGTCCTTGAGCACAGCCTGCAAGGGATCGATGAGGGTGGCCTCCTGCAGCAGCACGATATCGCTCGCTGCGGCCAGGCGCGTGAGGTCGGTTTCCCAGTCGGGGTCTTCTTCCTTGTGGATGTTCCAGGTGGCGATGCGGATGCGCGCGGGGTCGAGCGCCATGCCCGCCTCCTTGGGCGGAGCCCAGGTACGCACGGCGGCCACGGCGGCCTCGCAGGGTGAGGTGCGCACCTCGATGCGATCGGGGCCGTAGATGAGGGCGCGGGGATCGGCGGTGAGGGCCACGCAACCCCCGAGCAGGAGCGCGCAGGCGCTCGTCGCCAACGCGCGCGTGGCGCCGGTCCCGCGCCACGACGCGCACGCGGCGGGCAGCCACGTGTCGGCGGCGGGCAGCCTCGAGCCCGGTCCGTCGCGCGGCCGCGGGCTCCATGCGCTACGCACGCTCGGGCACGCTCTCGTGGTCGGGCAGGTCGTCGGGCAGGAAGCCGCCCGACTGGTGCTTCCATAGCCGCGCGTAATGCCCGTCCCGGCGCAAGAGCGCGTCGTGGGTGCCTTCCTCCACGATGCGTCCCTGGTCGAGCACGATGAGCCGGTCCATGCGGGCGATGGTGGACAGGCGGTGGGCGATGGCGATCACGGTCTTGCCCTCCATGAGCCCGAGGAGCTGGTCCTGGATGGCGAGCTCGACCTCGCTGTCGAGCGCGGAAGTGGCCTCGTCGAGGATGAGGATCGGCGCATTCTTGAGGATCACGCGCGCGATGGCCACGCGCTGCCGCTGGCCGCCCGAGAGCTTCACGCCGCGCTCGCCCACGTGCGCGTCGTAACCCGTGCGCCGCCGCCAGTCCATGAGGTCGAGGATGAACTCGTGCGCGTGGGCGCGGCGGGCGGCGAGCTCGATCTCGGCCGCCGTCGCGCTGGGTCGGCCGTAGCCGATGTTGGCGGCAATCGAGCGGTGCAACAGCGACGTGTCCTGCGTGACCATGCCGATGGCCGCGCGCAGGCTCTCCTGCGTGACGTTGCGGATGTCCTCGCCGTCGATGCGGATGCTGCCCTGCTCGAGCTCGTGGAAGCGCAGGAGCAGGTTCACGAGCGTGGACTTGCCGGCGCCCGAGCGGCCCACGAGGCCCACGCGCTCGCCCGGCTTGACCACGAGGTTGAGCTCGTCGAGCACGCGGCGGCCGTCGCTGCGGCCGTAGGTGAAAGTGACGTGCTCGAAACGGATCTCGCCGTGCGGCACCGCGAGCTCGCGCGCGTCGGGAAGGTCGATCAGCGCGTGCGGCACGGCGATCGTCTCCATGCCTTCCTGCACCGTGCCGATGTTCTCGAAGATGCCCGTCACTTCCCAGCTCACCCAACCCGCCACGTTGGAGATCTGCCAGGCGAGCGGCAGGGCGGTGGCCACGAGGCCCGCCGAGACGTGGTCCTGGCTCCACAGCACGATGCCGATCGCGGCGGTGGACACGAGCAGGAGCGCGTTCATGATCGCGAGCGTGGCCATGAAGCGCGTGATGAGGCGCATGTGCGCCGCGATGGCCCCCGCATGCTCGTCGATGACCTCGCGCACGTAGGCGTCTTCGTCGCGGGCGCGCGCGAAGAGCTTCACCGTGAGGATGTTGGTGTAGCTGTCGACCACGCGGCCCATCACGTGCGAGCGCACTTCCGAGCTCGCCCGCGCGAGATCGCGCATGCGCGGCACGAAGTGGCGCAGGAACGCGTAATAGCCGGCGAACCACAAGGCGGTGGGAACGGCGAGCCGCCAATCGGCGATAGCCATCAGCACGAGGGCGGACACGCCATAGATACCGATGTACCAGACCGCCCGGATCGACGACACGACCGATTCGCGCAGTGCATTGGACGTCTGCATCACGCGGTTGGCGATGCGGCCCGCGAAATCGTTCTGGAAGAACGGCCAGCTCTGGCGCACGACGTGCCAGTGGCTCTGCCAGCGGATGAGGCTCGTTACACCGGGCACCACGGCATTGTTGCGCACGAGGCTGTCGGCGAGCAGCGCGAGCGGACGGCCCACGAGCACCACCGCGGCCATGCCGAGGAGCATCGGCACTGCGGCGTGGAACGCCGCGGCACGGTCGGTGGCCTCCATGAGCGACACCAGCCTGCCGATGAACACGGGAACGGCGGTGTCGATGAGCGCCACCACCAGGCCCGTGGCGAACATGGCGAGGTACAGGCCCTTGGTCTGGCGCACGTAGTGCCAGTAGAAGGCCATGAGGCCCGCCGGCGGGGCGCTGCCGGGGAGCGCCGTGGGGCGGATGCGCGATTCGAAGAAAGCGAACATGTGCCACCTGGTGGGTGCCCCGGGCGCCGGTTGGCTCGCGCCGCTTGCCGCAGGCGCGCATTGCCGGCCGGCGGGCGTTGGCTCGTGGCCACGCACCGCTTGGAACCATTGGGGGAACCGGCCATTTTAACCCAGCGCGGCAATCCGGACTAGAATGACCACGCGGCACGCGCCCACAGACGCGCGGCGACCACGGCCAGGAGGAAATCCATGCGAATCGCCATCGCTGTTGCGGCCTGCCTTGCGCTCGGCGCGTGCGCCACCGGCCCGCTAGGTCCCGAGGCGCCGCGGGATGCCCGCTACTTCGCCGACGATCGCTTCGCGGCACCCTCGGTGCGAGTCGATGCCGCCGACATCTTCGCCCTGTCGCCCACGATGCAGGCCTACCTCGACAACGAGATCGCGCCGCAGGCCCGCAAGCGGGGCCGGCAGGTGGCGCTCGTCGATGCGCTCTACCAGCAGGGGGAGCTCAGGCTCGACTACGACACCGCCGTCACCCGCAACGCCGCCGAGGCCTTTGCGGCGCGCTCGGGCAACTGCCTGTCGCTCGTGATCATGACGGCCGCGTTCGCCAAGGCGATGGACCTGCACGTGGAGTACCAGAAGGTCGTCGTCGAGGACGTGTGGGCGCGCGCGGGCGACCTTTATTTGGCCATCGGGCACGTGAACCTCACCATGGGCCGGCGGCGTACGGACGAGGGCGGCTTCGGCCACCGCGTGGGCAAGCGTCCGTTCGAGAGCGAGGGAATGATCGTCGACTTCCTGCCGTCGGCGGACCTCCTGCGCATGCGCACGTTTCCCCTCAGCGAGCGCACGATCACGGCGATGTACATGAACAATCGCGCGGTGGAGGCGCTTGCGGTAGGACGCGCGGACGACGCCTACTGGTGGGCGCGCGAGGCGATCGTGCAGTCGCGCGAGTACCTCGTGGCTTACAACACGCTGGGCGCGATCTACCATCGCCACGGCGACCTCGACCGCGCCGAGGAGGTGCTGCGCTTCGTGCTGGCGCGCGAGCCCGACAATCCGCAGACCATGACCAATCTCGCCACGGTATTGAACGATGTCGGCAAGACCGCCGAGGCGCAGGCGCTGTCCGCTGCGCTGGCGAGGCTCGAGCCGGAGCCGCCCTTTGCTTACTTCAAGAACGGCCTGGCGGCGCTACGGGCGGGCGATGCGCGCACCGCGCGCGACCTCTTCCGGAAGGAGATCGCGCGCTCGGCGGACTACCACGAGTTCCACTTCTGGCTGGCAGTGGCCTACGTGGCGCTCAACGACACGCCTGAGGCGCGCAAGCACCTGGCCATCGCGATGCAGAACAGCACCACCCGTACGGATCACGAGATCTATACGGCAAAGCTCGACCGGCTGGGGCGCGTCAGCAACTAGCTAGCCCTGCAAAGGGGACCTCCGGCTCTGCTGGGGGTAGTCGCTCTAGCCTAGTTCGTCGGATCCTTGATGCCGACTTTCCTGATCACGCCCGCCCACTTGGCGATCTCAGCATCGGTGAAGCGACGCAGCTCATCCGGCGTCGTTGCCTGCGGCATCGCACCCTGCGCGGCCAGCGCGGTCCGAACGTCCTCCGTCGCGAGGATCTTGCCCACTTCCGCGGCCAGCATGTCGACGATCGTTCGCGGCGTCCTGGCAGGCGCCACGAGCGCCGTCCACGTATAGGCGTCGAAGTTCGGGAGCCCCGATTCGGCGAACGTGGGCACGTCCGGTAGTTGCGGCAGTCGTGTCTTGCTGCCTACCGCCAAGGCACGGATCTTCCCGGACTTGATGTGCTGATACGACGCGAGGACGTTGTCGAACATGATATTGACCTGGCCCCCTAGAAGATCGTTGAGGGCCGGGGCGCTTCCCTTGTAGGGAACGTGCGCGACGTCGATGTCCTGAAGCGACTTCAGCAACTCCATCGTGAGATGCGGTGGAGAGCCCTGGCCGGGCGAAGCGTAGTTGAGCTTGCCGGGATTGGCCTTGGCCCACGCCACGAACTCCCGCAGGTTCCTGGCCTCGACAGAGGCATTCACGTTGAGGACCAGCGGAAGCGTTGCCGTCAACGAGATGGGCTCAAAGTCCCGCACCGGGTCGTAGGGCACCTTGGAGAACAGGCTGACGTTGATGGCATGGGGGCCATTGCCGGTCATGAGAAGCGTGTAGCCATCGGGCGCGGCTCTCGCCACGAGCTCCTCCCCGATCATCCCCGAAGCGCCCGGCTTGTTCTCCACGACGAAAGGTTGTCCCAGGTTTCGGGTAAGGCGGTCCGCAACCACGCGCGCAATGATGTCGGTCGCCCCGCCCGGTGCGAACGGCACCACGATCCTTACTGCGCGCGTGGGGTATCCGGGGGTCTGTGCGTGGGCAGTCGCGGCGGTGATCGCTGCAGCCAGGGCGGCGAAGACGAGCGTGGCAAGTTTTATGTGAATTGCGGTCATGGGTTATCGAGGCGGGTCGTGTGGGGTTAAGGTGATTGTCGACATACATACAATAGCCAAAGGTCACGCGTCAAGCCGGCACCTGGGCGAAGCAGTCGAGCCGGGCGAGCGGACAGTAGAACTACCGAAATCAGTGTGCTATTGTCGACAATTCGTGAGTCGACAAATAGACCATAAGAGGAGATGAACTTGGAGCGAATCTTGCGCGGCGGCGCGCGCGCTGCCGATATCTTTCTCGTCGCATGCCTCGCCGGCATGGTCGTCATGGTCTTCTCCAATGTCGTCCTGAGATACGGATTCGACACGGGCCTCGTCTTCTCGGAGGAGGCTTCCCGGTACTTGTTCGTATGGATGATCTTCGTGGGGGCGGTCGTCGCCATGCGCGAGCATCTGCACATCGGCATGGATGGCCTCGTTCGCCGCCTACCCCGGCGCGGCAAGCTCGCCTGCTTCGTGCTGTCATCCGTACTGATGATCGCCTGTTGCGTGTTACTGCTCGTGGGTGGGTGGAGGCAGACGGCGCTGAACTGGGACGTCATGGCGCAGGTTTCCGGCGTCCCGATGGCTGCCGTTTACGCCTCGCTGGTCGTGTCTGCGCTGGGGCTGGGCGCGGTCATCCTGACACAGCTTGCGCACGCGCTTCGCGTTGGACGAGCCCCGGAGGCTGCCTCCGAAGCAGCGAGTATCGATTGATGGATCGGGCGTACCGGTCCCTCGAGCCCCGATGACTCTCGTCGTCTTCGTCGCGTCTCTGCTCGGCGCCATGGCGCTCGGCATGCCCATCGCCTTCGCGCTGCTGATGTGCGGCGTCGCATTGATGCTACATGTAGGAGTTTTTGATGCGGTGATCGTCGCCCAGAACGTGATGACCGGTGCCGACAACTTTCCGCTGATGGCGATACCGTTCTTCCTGCTTGCGGGCGAGCTCATGAATGCCGGAGGTCTATCGCGGCGCATCGTCGACTTCGCGACGGCGTGCCTCGGTCACCTTCATGGAGGCCTGGGCTACGTCGCGATCATTGCGTCCGTGATCATGGCTAGTCTTTCCGGGTCCGCTGTCGCGGACACCGCAGCGCTCGGGGCCCTGCTGTTGCCCATGATGAAGCGCGCGGGCTACGACCCCCATCGCTCGGGCGGGCTGTTGGCCGCAGGCGGCATCATCGCTCCGATCATTCCGCCATCCATCGGCTTCATCATCTTCGGGGTGGCCGCAGGGGTGTCCGTCACCAAACTCTTCATCGCCGGCATCGTTCCGGGCCTGATGCTGGCATTGGCGCTCGTGATCACCTGGTGGTGGCTCTCCAGGAAAGAGACCTTTGTCCCCGTGCCGAAGGCCTCGTGGGCCGCCCGCGCCCAGGCGGCGAGAGACGGTGCATGGGCGCTCGTGATGCCCGTCATCATCATCGGCGGCCTCAAGCTCGGCGTATTCACGCCGACGGAGGCAGCCGTGGTTGCTGCGGTCTACGCGCTCGTGGTCGGCCTGTTCGTGTACCGCGAGCTGAAGTTCGGTGCCATCTACGGCATCCTGCTCTCCGCCGCCAAGATGACGGCCGTCATCATGCTTCTAGTAGCCGCTGCGTTCGTTTCCGCGTGGCTCATCACGATCGCCAACGTGCCCGCGCAGCTCGGCGAAATCCTGTCACCCCTGCTGGCGAGCCCGGTCCTGCTGCTCCTGGTCATGATGCTGCTCGTGGTGGTCGTGGGGACAGCGCTGGACTTTGTGCCGACGGTCCTCATTCTGACTCCCGTTCTGATGCCGCTGGTCAAGCAGGCCGGAATCGATCCGGTCTACTTCGGCGTCCTGTTCATCATCAACAACGCCATCGGATTGATCACGCCGCCGGTGGGCACGGTGCTGAACGTCATCTGCGGCGTGGGGAAGCTGCGCATGGAGGCGCTGATAGCCGGTGTATGGCCCTTCATCGTGGCGCAACTGGGTGTGCTTCTGCTGTTGATCCTTTTTCCCCAACTCGTTCTGGCGCCCTTGCGCTGGCTTCATTGAGGACAGCACCACTCAAGAGATTGGCCACCGACCCATGGGTCGCGCGGATGGCCACAAAGTCCAGCATCGACCCATTTCACGGAGGATTCATGTCTGTTACCCATGTATTGACGCGCGCTGCGCGCGGCGCCGCCGCCGTTGTCTTTGTGTCTCTGTCGTTCGGTAGTGCGACCGTTGGCGCCCAGGAGACGCTGCGCGCTGCCCATTCAAGCAATCCCGGGCAGTCGGTCTACATCTATTGGGCCGAACTCGCCAAGCGCGTGAATGCACAACCCCAGGCTGGTCTGAACATCCAGGTGTTTCCGAGCGGCCAGCTCGGAGGCGACGAGCAGATCATCCAAGGGATCAAGGCAGGCACGATCCACATGGGCAGTGCCTCCAACGGAAACCTGGGGAGCACGAGCGATGCCTACTTCTGGATGGATCTACCCCACGTGTTCAAGACGCGCGACTCGGCCGTGCGCGCCCTCGATGACCCCTATGTGAAGAAGTACCTCGACGACAAGATGCGTAACGACGCGCGCGCCGTGGTTCTGGGCAACATCGAGGTCGGGGGATTCCGGATCCTCACCAACCGGAAGAAGGAGATCAAGGTTCCCCAGGACACGAAGGGGCTCAAGTTCCGCAGCCTTCCGAGTCCTGTGGATCGCGCCCTGTGGGAAGCGTGGGGTGCCACGCCCTCGCCCTTGCCCTGGTCCGAGACGTTCGTCTCCCTCGAGCAAGGCGTCATCGACGGCGTGAACCTGCAGCCCCAGGCACTGGTCGGATTCAAGTTCGACGAGGTCGTCAAGTACGGAACGATGACGAACACGCTGATGGCCTTTCACGTGGCGCTCATCGGCGCCTCGACATGGGACAAGCTGAATCCCGCGCAGAAGGCCGTCCTCTCGACGGCTGCCGCAGAAGCGCTGCGCGTGGCGAACGAGGCGGACCGCCGGGACGAGTCCACGCTGATCAAGCAAATGGAAGCCAGAGGCATCAAGTTCTACCGCCCCACGGCGGCGGAGAGCGCGCTGTGGAGCGAGTCCGCGCGCGGGATCTGGCCGAAGTTCGACAGCAAGGTCAACAAGGACGTGCTGAACCGCGTCGTCTCGGCGCAGGGGGGCTGAGGGATCATGGACCTTGTATCCAAACTGTGGATCGGAGGCGAGTGGCGCCCTTCCCTGCGAGGGGATAGCTACGCCGTGATGGACCCGTCGTCCGGGCGCGAGCTCGGACGGGCCCCCCAGGCGGGTGCGGAGGACGTCGCGCTCGCCATTGCGGCGGCGGCTCGCGGGCTCGATGCCTGGCGCGCAGTCGATCCGTGGAAGCGCGCCGCGACGCTGCGGAAGATCTCTGCCGCGATCGCGGAACGCCGCGACGATATCGCGGCGCGGATGGCGCGCGAGATCGGAAAACCCATCGATCAGGGGCGTGGCGAGATCCAGGTCGCGATCGAGCAGTTCGACTGGTACGCCGACGAGGCGCGCCGGGTGTACGGAGAGATCGTCTCCGCCCGATCCTCGCGGCTCCGTCACTACGTGACCTATGAACCGATCGGAGTCGTTGCGGCATTCGCCCCGTGGAACTTCCCGATCGCGCTGTCCGCGCGGAAGCTCGCACCGGCTTTGGCCGCCGGTTGTGCCGTGATCGCGCGCCCCGCCGAAGAGGCTCCGAGCGCCAGTGCAGCCCTATTCGAGTGCATCGAGTCGGCCGGCTTGCCCGCGGGAACGGTGAACCTGCTCAATGGCGTTCCCGCGGAGATTACCCCGCACCTTCTCGAGAGCAATGTCGTACGCAAGGTCAGCTTCACAGGGTCGGTCGGCGTGGGCAAGATGATCGCCCGGATGTCGGCTGACACTCTGAAGAAGGTGACGCTCGAGTTGGGGGGGCATGCGCCGGTCGTGGTGTTCGGGGACGTGGATGTGCAGGGCGTCGCCAAGCAATGCGCCACCGCAAAGTTCCGCAATGCAGGTCAAATCTGCGTATCGCCAACGCGGTTTTACGTGCACGATTCGATCAAGCCTGCGTTCGTGGCGGAGTTCGCGAGACTGGCCCGAGCGCTCAAGCTCGGGCCAGGAACGGCCCCCGACACGGAGATGGGACCATTGACCACCCACCGCCGGCTGGAAGCGCTCCAGGGATTGATCGACGACGCGACGAAGCAAGGTGCAACGCTGGCAACGGGGGGCACGCGCGCCCCGGGGTTCGAGGCGGGGAACTACTTCTTGCCGACTCTCCTCGTCGATGTGCCAGAGCACGCGCGCATCATGCAGGAGGAGCCGTTCGGACCCGTGGCCATCGTCAATGGCTTTTCCAGCGCGCAGGAGATGTACGCACGCGCCAACGGAACGCCCTTCGGACTCGCCGCGTACGCATTCACGAGATCGCTGGCGGACGCCTTCGAGGCCTCCGAGCGTCTGCAAGCGGGGGTCGTGAGCATCAACACCTTCGCGGCTTCGACCACGGAGATCCCGTTCGGCGGCATCAAGGAGAGCGGCTACGGGCGCGAGTGCGGTGCGGCCGGCATACGCGAGTACCTCGAATCGAAGACCGTGAACATCCTGTTTTGAACGCAACCGGCGACACGTTCGACTTCATTGTCGTTGGCGCGGGTACGTCGGGCTGCGTCCTCGCCAATCGCCTGACGGCACGCGGTGACGTAACGGTTGCGCTGCTGGAGGCGGGTCCCGCGGATCGCAGCCCCTGGCTGAAGATTCCCATCGGCTTCAGCAGGACGTTCCGCGATCCGAAGGTGAACTGGTGCTTCGAAACGACCCCGCAGGAGAGCCTGGGCGGACGCCGCATCTTCTGGCCGAGAGGGAAGGTGCTGGGAGGCTCGAGCTCCATCAATGGGATGATTCACATTCGGGGCCATCCCGAGGATTTCGACGCCTGGGCGTCCGCGGGTCTCGAGGATTGGTCCTGGCAGCGCGTGCTCCCCTATTTTCGCCGGGCGGAGGGCCAGCTATGCGACATGGGGGATGTGTACGGGTCGGATGGCCCGATCGCCATCTCCGAGCTTCCGGTTCGCAATGGCGCGACCGCCGCGTTCGTCGACTCGGCGGTCAATGCCGGTCTGCCGCGGGTTCGGACCTTCAATACGGATACACAGGAAGGCGCCGGAAACTTTCAAATCAATACGAGGCACGGCCTTCGGGATAGCGCAGCGTCTGCCTACCTTCGTCCTGCCCGGGCCCGCCCGAACCTGACCGTTCTGACCCACGCCCACGTTACCCGGATCGATGTTCGAGAGGGACGCGCGGTGGGGGTGCATTGGATGACGGCGGGGCAGTCGACATATCTCGCCGCACGGCGCGGCGTGATTCTCGCGGCCGGCGCGGTAGGCAGCCCCGCGATACTTCAGCTTTCTGGAATCGGCGATCCGGTCGACCTCGGACGCGCGGGGGTAGGCGTCGTTCACGCATCGCCACTCGTGGGCAAAAATCTGCAGGACCACTTCGGCACACGCTACATCGCGCGGTTGTCGCGCCCCATCACAGTCAACGACGACTTCCGGCGGCCATGGCGGCTCGCGCAGCATGCGCTGCGTTATGCGCTGTCTCGCTCCGGTCAGATTGCGATCGGCGGTGCAGAAGCCGGGGCGTTCGCCCGCTCTTCCGAGAGGGAGATGCGCCCCGATCTCCAGTTCCACTTCCTGCCGCTGTCGAATGAACGCGCCGGCTGGTCCTTTCATCCTTTTTCGGGCGTCACCGCGAATATCTGTCAGCTTCGGCCATTCAGCCGCGGGACGGTCCGGATTGCGTCGGCTGATCCGATGCAGCCGCCCGACATCGATCCGCGCTACCTCGACGATCCACGAGACGGGGCCGCACTGGTCGCGGGGCTCCGTCTTGCCAGGAGGATCTTCGCGACCGCGCCGTTGCGCGACCTGGTCGCGCAGGAGCATTCCCCCGGCGCAGGAATCGAGACCGACGACGAGATCCTCGCCCATGTTCGCGCGCATGGCTCCACGGTCTTTCATCCGGTCGGGACGTGCGCCATGGGGATGTCCAGGGACTCTCCGCTGGACGCCGAGTGCCGGGTGCGCGGTCTAGCGGGCTTGCGTGTCGTCGATGCCTCGTCGATGCCGTCGATCGTCTCGGGAAACACGAACGCGGCCGTGCTCATGCTGGCGGAGCGAATGGCGGAACGGATCGGCGCATCCCTCGATCGACTTGCGTGATGTCGTGCACATAAGTACAATTGTCGACAATCGTACATTAAGAGATGCAATTTCCCTCAACGGAGACGACTATGACCGCAGTCTTGAAGGCGAGTGAGAAGAGCGTTCGGCAAGGCAAGAACAGCGGAATGCGAATCGAGAAGCTGGCTGAGCACGTAGGCGCCGCAATCTCCGGCGTGGATCTGTCACGCACGATAAGCGAAGGCGAGTTCGAGGATATCCAGGCTGCCTGGGTCGAGCACGGTGTGCTCGTCTTTCGCAACCAGGACTTGCCCCCGGCCATGCACGTGGAGTTCAGCGCGCGCTTCGGGCCGCTGATCGGCCATGTCGTGAATAGATTCAATCTCCAGGACTATCCTGAAGTAACACTGATCTCGAACGTTTCCAACGACAAGGGCGAGAAGATCGGCGCGGATCGGGCAGGAATGCTCTGGCATTCCGACATGTCGTTCATGCAAAGGCCGAGCATGGGCTCCCTCCTCTATGGCGTGGAGTGTCCCCCGTCGGGCGCCGATACCGAGTTCGCCGGGATGTTCGCCGCGCACGACGCGCTCCAGCCGGCGATGAGGCAGCGCTTGCAGGGGCTGCAGGGGGTCCATGACTATGCATGGCACTACGCCACGTATCTCACGCACCGTCCTCCGCTCACGGACGCGGAAAAGGCCAAGACGCCACCGGTGAAGCATCCCGCCATCCGCACGCATCCCGTGACCGGGCGCAAGGCGGTCTACGTCGGCGAAGGCCTCACGCGGACGTTTGCGGGCATGGACGACGCAGCCGGGCGCGCGCTCGTCATGGAGGTGAGCGACTTCGCGACCCAGCCCCGGTTCGTCTATCGCCACAAGTGGCAGGTCGGGGACCTCGTATTCTGGGACAACCGGTCGACGATGCACCGCGCGACGGAGTTCGACGACAAGTATCGGCGCCTGATGCGGCGAACGACGATCGTCGGTGACGTACCGGTCTAGGACGCCGGCCGCGTTGTCGTATCGCCGAGCTGCCTGCTCACGTACTCGAGCGTCTGGCCGATCATGTGCTCGGCGGCGGCTTCGGCGGCCTCCGAGTCGGCCTTGGCGATGGCGACGATTAGGCGCGTCCAGCTCGTGATCGACTGGGCCCGCCGCGCGGAGCTGGAAAGCCCGCGGATGGTGTAGCGGGCGATCTGCATCGACATCTGCAACAGGACTTGCGCGAGGCGCTTGTTACCCGATCGCTCGATTATCCTGCGTGCCATCTCCGCGGACTGCTGACCGTGACGGGAAGCCCAGGCTTCGTCCGTATCCTCCTTGATCTCCTTCATCTGGCGCAGGTTGTCCCGTAGCCACGCGACGTCGGCGTCGGTGTGCGACTGCGCGAACAGACTGGCGCTTAGGCCGAACAGCACACGGCGGATCTGGTAGATCTCGACCATCTCGGTCAACGTGAGCTGGGTGACGCGCGCGCCGCGACGCGCGCGAATCTCCACGACACCGTCGCGCTCGAGAATGCGCAGAGCCTCCCTGACCGAAGCGCGGCTTACGTCGAACTCGTCGGCAATCTGCTGTTCGCGAATGCTCGCCCCGGGGAGCAGCTCGCCGCGGATGATCGACGCGGCGACGGATTCCGCGATCTGCTCGGGAAGGCTCTTGACGATGATGTGGAGCTTGGGCTTCATGCGCGGCGTAGACGTTATCCGGTGACGCGATCGATTGCCCGAACGGCGCCCAAACGGGGCGAAAGCGGCATCCCGGCGGGCAAGAACGAGACGGCGCAACACGAGTTTACGTCACTTGTCGACACCGGGATTGTCGCCGTGGACTCT
>CALFEY010000026.1 GCA_937958295.1 uncultured Pseudomonadota bacterium | reverse complement strand
CCGGGTGGCGGCGGCGGGTGACCATGCCGTGGGGGCGCTCACGCCGTTCTCGGCCGTAGCGGGCTTTCCGCTGGCGTCGCTGCGCCTGCCCGCCACGGTGGCGCACCGCCTTGCGCTCGTGGGCGACGCGGCCCATGGCGTGCATCCGCTGGCCGGGCAGGGCGTGAACCTGGGCTTCGGCGACGCGCTGGTCCTCGCGGAGATCCTTGCCACCCGCGGCCCGGTCGACGACACCGGGGCGCCGCTGCTCCTCGCACGCTACGCTCGGCGGCGGCAGGAGCCGGTGGCCGCGATGCACGCCGTGACCGACGGCCTCACCCGTCTATTCGGCCGCCGCGAGCCGTGGCTCGCCGCGCTGCGCAATGCTGGCATGGCCGCCGTCGATCGGCTCCCGCTCCTGAAGCGGGCGCTGGCGCAACCGGCGCTGCGCTAGACTGTCCAAGTCCCCTCGCAGGCAATCCCGCTGATTTCGGAGAGATCGATCATGCATTTCCCTTGGCGCCGTCCGGCGCGCGTTCTGGTGGCTGTGGCTGCCTCTGCATTCCTCGCGGTGGGTGCCGCCGTCGCGCAACCTGCCAAGCCTGCCGCCGCCGGCACGTCCGCATCTGCCGGCGCCGCGTCGGCCGCCGATGCCGCCGCCATCAAAAAGGCCCTCGAGCAGAAATTCCCGGGTGCCGAGGTGCGCGGCGTGACCAAGACGCCCTACTTCGGGCTCTTCGAAGTGCAGTTCGACGACCGCATCGTGTACACCGACGCCAAGGCCAAGTACCTCGTGGTCGGCGCGATGTACGACACCGACACCAAGATCAATCTCACCGAGGACCGGCAGCGCAAGCTCAACCGCGTGGATGTAGCCAAGCTGCCCACCGATCTCGCCCTCAAGAAGGTGAAGGGCACGGGGGAGCGCACGCTCTATGTCTTCTCCGACGCCGACTGCCCGTTCTGCGCGAAGCTCGAGCAGGAGCTCAAGAACGTCGACAACGTCACGGTCTACACCTTCCTCTATCCGATCGACAGCCTGCATCCGGACGCCGCGCGCAAGTCGCGCATCATCTGGTGCGCCGAGGATCGGCAAAGGGCCTGGGACGACTACTACGCCACTGGGGCGCTGCCCAACAACAAGGGCGATTGCGAGAACCCGGTCGCCAAGCTGCAGGAACTGGGCGCCAAGTACAAGGTGAATGCCACGCCTACGCTGGTGTTCGCCGATGGCTCCGTGGTGCCGGGCGCCCTGCCGGCGCAACGCCTGGAGGCGGAGCTCGCCAGCGGCGAGGCCGAGGCGAAGAAGCTCGCCGCGGCCAAGAAGTAGCGCTTCGCCGCCAGCCCCGCCCGATTTCCGCTTTCATTGACGAGGACCCGATGGCCATCATCGATTTCCTGAAACGCCAGCTCATCGACATCATCGAGTGGACGGACGATTCGCGCGACACGCTGTCGTACCGCTTCCCCGACGAGGACAAGGAAATCAAGAACGGCGCGCAGCTCATCGTGCGCGAGTCGCAGGAAGTGCAGTTCGTCTACCTCGGCCAGTTCGGCGACAAGTTCGGCCCGGGCAAGTACACGCTTACCACCGACAACATCCCGATCCTCACCGACCTCAAGGGGTGGAAGTACGGCTTCGAGAGCCCGTTCAAGGCCGACGTCTACTACGTCGTCACGCGTCTTTTTACCGGCAACAAGTGGGGCACCGCCAATCCCGTGATGATGCGCGATGCCGACTTCGGCATCGTGCGGCTGCGGGCCTACGGCACCTACGATTTCCGCATCGTCGACGTGCCCAAGTTCCTGAAGGAAGTGGCCGGCACCGACAATCACTTCCGCCTGGACGAGTTCAACGACACCATGCGCTCGCGCCTGGTGTCGGTGTTCACCGATGCGCTTGCCACTGCCAAGATCCCGGCGCTCGACGTGGCCTCGCGCTACGGCGAGCTCGGTGAGGCTTTGCTGCCGCTCATCAACCCGGCCATCACCGCCAAGTACGGTCTCGAGATGACTACGTTCATCGTCGAGAACGTGTCGGTGCCGCCGGAAGTGGAAGCGGCCATCGACAAACGCTCGAGCATGGCCGCGGTGGGTAACCTCAACGACTACGTCAAGTTCCAGATGGCCAACGGCATGGCCAGCGGCAACGGCGGCGGTGGCATCGGCGGCGCCGGTGCCGAGCTCGCGATGGGCATGGCCATGGCCCAGCAGATGATGAACCAGCCCGGCGGCATCATGGCGCAGGGCAATCCGGGCATCGCCGCACCGCCCCCGGCTGCCGCGCCTGCCGCCGCGGTACCGGAGCTCATGTCGCCGGCGCAAGTGGCCCAGATGCTCGGCGTGGCCGAGTCCGACGTGCTCGCGAGCCTCGAGGCGGGCGATTTGAAGGGCCGGCGCATCGGCACCCAATGGCGCGTCACACGCGCAGCGGTCGATGCCTTCCTCCATGGCTAGATCGCAGCCGTCCGTGTCCAGCCGCGCGTGCACACGCGCGGCGAACCGTCGGCACGCGCACGTCGCAACAGCGCAGGACTGACATGACCCACGTCGATCCATGGCGCCGGCTGGCGCTGGCGGCGCTGGCGGCCGGTGCCCTCGTCGCGGCGTGTCCGGCGCTGGCCCAGGACCCGCGGTTGTCCGAGGCCCAAGCCGTTGCGATGGCTTGGCTCGCGCTCGCCGACGCCGACGATGCCGCCGGTACCTATGCCGCGGCGGCGAAGCGCTTCCGCGACACGGTCCCCGCGGACAAATGGCCCACCGCCTTCGCGCAGGCTCGCGGGCAGTTCGGCAAGAATCTGCGACGCACCATCGTCTCGATCCAGCCCTCCGAGGGGAGTGCCGGCGTAAAGGGCGAGTTCGCGGTGCTGATCTTCCGCGCCGAGTTCGACCGGCGCTCGCAGGCCATCGAGACCGTCACTCTCGAGCGCGAAGCCGACGGCAAGTGGCGAGTGGCCGGCTACCTCATGCGCTGATGCAGGAGGACGTGCCTTCTCGCGGTGCCGACGCGCAGGCGGCCACGGCGGCTGAGGCCGCCGCCCTCTCGAAGTTCGCCTGCCCGGCGTGCGGGGGGGAGGCGGTGTGGACGCCCGCCAAGCAGAAGCTCGTGTGCCCTTTCTGCGGCACCGAGTCGCCGGCCAAGTTCAGCGAAGGCACCGGCGAGATCGTGGAGCACGACCTCGTCGCGATGTTGCGCGGCATCGGTGACGGCGAGCGCGGCTGGAAGCAGGTGCGGCGCCAAGTGCGCTGTCAGAGCTGCAACGCGATCTCGGTGTTCGATCCCACGCGCCAGGCGCAGAACTGCGAGTTCTGCGGCTCGGCGCAACTCGTGCCCTACGAAGAAACCAAGCCCGCGTTCAGTCCCGAGAGCGTGCTCCCGTTCGTGGTGAGCGAAGGCAGCGCCCGCGATCGCATCCGGCAGTGGTACGGCAAGCTGTGGCTCGCGCCCAACGCGCTCAAGCGGCGCGCGCTCACGGACACGGTCAAGGGCGTGTACCTGCCGTACTGGACGTTCGACGCCAAGGTCGACGCACGCTGGACCGCGGAGGCGGGCCACTATTACTACACCACCGAGACCTACAGCGAAGGCGGCCAGACGCGCACGCGGCAGGTCCGGCATGTGCGCTGGGAGCCGGCCGCCGGCGCGCTTTCGCACTTCTTCGACGACGACCTCGTGTGCGCGTCGGTGGGCGTGCATCCGTCCCTCTTGCGCGGCATCGAGCCGTTTCCCACCGACACGCTGAAGCGCTACGACCCGGGCTACGTCGCGGGGTGGGTGGTGGAGCGCTACCAGATCGACCTCGTGGGCGCGGCGCAGCACGCACGCGATGCGATGGAGGCCAAGATCACGCAGATGTGCGCGCAGCAGGTCCCGGGCGACACCTATCGCAACCTCGTCGTGCACACGAGCTACTCCGGGCAGACGTTCAAGCACCTCCTGGCCCCGGTATGGCTCATGAGCTACACCTACGGGCGGCGCGCCTTCCAGGTGGTGCAGAACGGCGTGACGGGGGCCATCCAGGGCGAGTATCCGAAGAGCCCGTGGAAGATCGCACTCATCGTACTGGCGATCATCGTCGTGCTCATCATCGTGATGTCGGGCAGCGGCCGCTAGCGCGAATCCCGCAGGCGCCCCGCGAGACAGCGCGGCGGCGGGATTCGTACGACAATGCCGCTTTGTTCCGGAAAGGCGTGCCGGCGTGAAGGGATATCGTGTGCTGGCCGTTGCGCTGGCCCTGGCAGGCATCGGCTTCGCGGCCTTCGTCGAGTTCGGCACGCCGCGCGCCGCGGATGTGGAGCGCTCGTTGGGCTGGTTCGCCTTCCAGGCGAGCCCCTATGTCGCGGCGCTCGTGCTGGCCTTGCTGTCGCCGTTCTGGCGGGCGCTGTCGATCGCCGGCGTGCTCGCGCTCGTGCTCGAGGCTTATGCCTACTGGACGGTCTTCGCGCAGCCGCTCACCGACGAAGCGCCGCTCATCTACCTGCGCAAGCCCTTCTTCCATCTCGCGATCATCGCGCTTCTGCTGTTCGGCGCCTTCTTGCTCGGCCGCCGGCATCCCCGCCGCTGACGGCGCGGTGTTACCGGCGTGCCGCGCGCACGCGGTCGAGCAGGGACGCGAGCTCGTGCGGCGTCGCGGCGAGCGAGTCGGCATCGGCCAGCTCCTCGCGCGATCCGTAGCCCCAGAGGACACCGATCGCGCCGGCGCCGTTGCGGCGGGCCGCGCGGACGTCGTGCGCGCGGTCACCGACCATGATCGCGGCGGTGGGATCCACCCCTTCCTCCTGCGCGAGGTGCGCCAGGAGATGAGCCTTGTCGTCGAGGCGTCCCGCGAGATCGGCGCCGTAGATCGCCGCAAAGTGGCCGGTGAAGCCGAACATTTCGATGATGCGGCGCGCGAAGACGTCGGGCTTGGCGGTGCAGACGTAGAGCGTGGAGTGCGCGGCGAGCGCCGGCAGCGCGACGTCGATGCCGGCGTACACGGTGTTCTCGCGCCAGCCGACGTCGGCGAAGCGCTCGCGGTAGAACCCGATCGCCCGCTCGATGGACGCGGCGTCGTCGGTGGCCAGGAGCCAGCGGAACGACTCGCGCAGCGGGGGCCCCACGCAACGGCGAAGCGCGGCCTCCTCGGCTGGGGCTGCATCCAGGCGTTGCAGCGCATACCCGATGCTGCGGGAGATGCCGAGGTAGTTGTCGGAGAGGGTGCCGTCGAGATCGAAGAGCACGACAGGCCTGGGCGGAAGGGTCATGGGCGGCTCACGGGCAGGATGCGGATGCGATAGTCGACGAGCGCGCCCTCGCGGCCGACGTCCCAGCGCAAGCAGTAGCGGCGCGTCACGGGCGGCGGGAACACCCCGCTGCTCTCCGTCACGTTCTCGCGCACGATGGGGGCGATGCGGGTGATGCCCTCCTTGTAGTAGATCTCGAAGTGCACGGGACGCGTGGCGGTGAAGCGAAAGTCGATGCGCTCGCCGCCGCCCACCGTGCCGCACTCCTCGTGGAACTCGAACGGTGCGATGGGAGACGCCTTGACCACGCGCGGCTGGTCGGTCGTGAGGGTGTCGGTGGCGCAGGCCCCGAGCATGCCGCAGGCCGCCGCCGCGAGCAGTCGCCGCGTAGGCGGCGAACGCGTCATCGTGCAGGCGACCGGCGCGCCCGATGCTTGCGGCGCAGCCGTTGCCAGTCTTCCGCGAGCATGGCGAGGCGCTCGTGATCGCGCCAGCGCCCGCCGATCTTCACGTAGCGCCGCGAGTAGCCCTCGCGCGTGAAGCCGATGCGCTCGGCGAGCGCAAGCGAGCGCACATTGGTGGGCTGGATGTTTACTTCCACGCGATGCAGCCCGAGCTTGCCGAAAGCCACGTCGAGCACCAGCGCCATGCCCTCGGTCATGAGGCCCTGGCCGGAGAAGGGGGCGAAGCCGTAGTAGCCGAGATACGTGCTGCAGAATGCGCCGCGCACGATCTCGGAGAAGTTGAATACCCCCACGAGCGCGTGGTCTTCCCGGCGGAAGACGAGGAACCCGGCATGGGCAGGGTCCTTCGCGACTGTGAAGCGCGCCACGTAGGCGGCGTAGCGCTCGCGGCTGTCCGGCGGACGGGTCCACGGGCCGTGCAGCGCGCGGCTCGCGCGGGTGGCTGCCAGGAACGCCTGCCCATCGGTGAGGCGGGGAGGGCGCACGTACACGCGCGTCCCCACGAGCGTCGGCCGCGGGTGTAGGGGCATAATGGCGACGATTTTACGCGACGAGCGAAGGGCGATGGCAGCGTGGGTCGAAGGGCGGGTGGCAGGGCGGCGGCAGTGGACGCACGATCTGTTCTCGCTCGCCGTCGAGGCGCCGGACGTGACGTTCACCGCCGGCCAGTTTGCGCGTCTTGCCCTGCCTGCCCCGCCGGGCCATGCCGAGCCGATGATCGGCCGACCCTATTCGTTCGTGAATCCGCCGCACCTCGCGCCGCACGAGTTCTACCTCATCGTGGTGCCAGGCGGTCCACTGTCGCCGCGGCTCGCCGCGCTCGAGGCGGGCGCGCCGATCTGGCTCGGGGCGCGTGCCAACGGCTTCTTCTCCATCGGCGAAGTGCCGCCGGCGGACGTGCTGTGGTGCCTCGCCACGGGCACGGGCATCGGCCCGTTCCTGTCGATGCTGCGCACCGCCCTGGCCTGGACCCAGTTCGAGCGGGTGGTGCTCGTGCATGCGGTACGTCATGCGGTGGAGCTCACCTATCGGGACACGATCGCCGCGATCGCGCGCGACCGCGCCGGCGCTTTCAGCTACGTGCCGATGGTGAGCCGCGAGGCGCATCCGGACGCGCTGGCCGGCCGCATCCCGGCCGCGATCGAGAGCGGCCGCCTCGAGGCGCGTGTGGGGATCGCGCTCGGCCCGGAGAGCTCGCAGGCGATGCTGTGCGGCAACCCCGGCATGGTCGAGGACACGCAGATGGTCCTGGCGCAGCGCGGCATGCGCCGGCACCGGCGCCGGGAGCCAGGGCACGTCACGGTGGAGACGTACTGGTAGCGCCGACCCCTGGGCGTGGATTGCGGTACGCTTGGCGGCAGGAGGAGAACAAAAATGGCGTCCATCTTCACGGCGGAGGATTTCGCCGCGTATCAGCGCGACGGGTACGTGACCGTGCGCGGACTCTTCGATGCGGAAGAGATCGCGCTCCTGCGCGCGGCGATCGAGACCGATCCATCGCTGCAATCGAGCCTGTACGACCGCAAGGACACCAGCGGCGCGGCCACGCGGATGGCCACGTGGAATCATCCCGGCGACAGCGTCTACGGCCTCGCCGCGCGCAGCGAGCGTGTGGTGGACACGATGGAGCAGATGCTGGGCGGCGAGGTGTACCACTACCACAGCAAGCTCACCGCCAAGGAGCCACGCGTGGGCGGGGCGTGGGAGTGGCACCAGGACTACGGCTACTGGTACCACAACGGCTGCGTGTTCCCGCTCATGGCGAGCGTGATGGTGGCGCTCGACAAGTCCACGCGCGAGAACGGTTGCCTGCAGGTCGTGCGGGGCTCGCATCATTGCGGGCGCATCGAGCACGGCGTGCTGGAGGGCGAGCAAGTAGGCGCGCATCCGCGGCGGGTGGAGGAGATACTGAAGCGCCTGCCGCTGGACCACGCTGAGCTCGATCCGGGCGACGGACTCTTTTTCCACAGCAATGTGCTGCATCGCTCCGATCAGAACCGCTCCGACATGCGGCGCTGGACCGTGCTCATGTGCTACAACGCGGCGCGCAACGATCCCTACCTCGAGCACCACCATCCCGGCTACACCCCGCTCGCCAAGGTGGACAACGGCGCGATCAAGCGGGCCGGGCTCAGGCTCGCCAGCTCGGAAGACGAGTTCCGCAAGAAGTTCTACACGCCTCCCGAGCTCACGAAGCGGATCGCTTCCTGACCCGGCGCGTGCGATGAGCATCGATCGGGGCATCGATTCGCCCTACGCCTGGTATCGCCTCATTGCCGGGGTGGCGCTGTCCACCATCGGCGGCGTGGGCATGTGGTGCGTGGTCGTGGCCTTTCCCGCGCTGCAGGCCGAGTTCGGCGTCTCGCGCGCCGACGTGTCGCTGGCCTACACCCTCACGCTCGTGGGCTTCGGCGCCGGCAGCGTCGTCATGGGCAAACTATCCGACCGCTTCGGCATCATGTGGCCGGTGATCGGTGGCAGCGCACTGCTCGCCACGGGCAGTGCCGTCGCGAGTCTCGCGCCCGCGATGGCGGCCTTCACCGCCGCGCAAGGGCTCCTCATCGGCGTGGGTGCGGCGGCCACCTTCGCGCCGCTCATGGCGAACATGTCGCTGTGGTTTGCCCGTCGGCGCGGGATCGCCGTGGCGATCTTCGCGAGCGGCAACTACCTCGCCGGGGCGATCTGGCCGCCGGTGGTGGCCCACGCGATCACGGCGGTGGGCTGGCGCGCGACGTATCTCGGCATCGCGGCCTTCGTGCTGGTGTCGATGCTGCCGCTGGCGCTTTGCCTGCGCCGGCCGCCGCCGCGCACCGATGCCGGCGGGGTGCTCGCACAGCCGGTGAGCTCGCCCGCGGCGCTCGGTCTGTCGCCCTCGGCCCTGCAGATGCTCCTGCTCGTGGCCGGTGTCGCCTGCTGCGTGGCGATGGCAATGCCGCAAGTGCACCTTGTCGCGTACTGCGGCGACCTAGGGTACGGCCCCGCGCGCGGCGCGCAGATGCTGTCGATCATGCTCGCGTGCGGCATCGTGAGCCGGCTCGTATTCGGCGTGATCTGCGATCGCATCGGGGGCCTGCGCACGCTCATCATCGCCTCTGCGATGCAGGGGGTGGCGCTGTTCCTCTTCCTGCCGTTCGACGGGCTCGTGTCGTTGTACGTGATCTCCGCGCTGTTCGGTCTCTTCCAGGGCGGGATCGTGCCGTCGTACGCGATCATCATCCGGGAGTTCTTTCCCGCGCGCGAAGCCGGGACGCGGGTGAGCGCGGTGATCACCGCTACGCTTCTCGGCATGGCGCTCGGTGGTTACCTGTCGGGGGCGATCTTCGACCTCACGGGGTCGTACAACGCGGCTTTCGTAAACGGCATCGCCTGGAACTTCCTGAACGTGGCGATCGCCACCTTCCTGTTGCGCCGGTCGCTGCCATCGCGTCCGGCTGGAGCGATGGCATGACGAAAGCGAAGCGCACATCCCGGGCGGCGGCCGCCGGCGAGTCCACCCTGGCGGGGGCCGCGCGCCAGGTGCGCGCCTGGTCGGATTCCGTGCTGGGTATCGCCGGCGCCGCAGCGGACGTGTCGATCGGCGCCGCCAAGGCCATTCTCGTTCGTCCCGACCAGCGCGCGGCGCTGGCTCGCGCCGGCAAGACGCTGCGCGCGTTGCGCGAGGGAGCGGGCCTGTCCGTCAAGGAGCTGGGGCGTGCGGTTGACCTCACCGATCCCGCGCTCCTCGAGCTTGTCGAGAGCGGCAAGGTGGCGCTGCCGTTCGAGATCGTGCTGCGCCTCGCGGCCGTGCTCGGCCGCAACGACCCGGTCTCGTTCGTGATGCGCTTCACGCGCACCTGGAATCCGCAGGTCTGGCATACGCTGGAGACGCTCGGCATCGGTCGCCTCGCGGTACAGGCCGGCCGCGAGCGCGAGTTCGCCAACGTGTATCGCGCAAGCGACGCCGCGCGCGCCCTTTCCGACGAGGAGTTCGCGGCGGTGCTCGCATTCACGAAGAGCGCCTTCGACCTCGCGATGACGCTGCATGCGGCGAAGTCGCCGGGCAAGCGCGCCGCACCGGCCGGCACGCAGAAGAGGCGCCGCGCCCCCGCGGCGAAGCGCTAAAGCCTACGCCGCCAGGGTGCGGGTCACGACCTCGGTCACGTCCGGGGACAAGCCCGGCGCGGCGGCCACGCGTTGCAGCGCCGCCTCCATGAAGCCGCGCCGTGGCTGCGGGAAGCGCTTCCAGAGGTTGAACGCGCCCGCCACGGTGGCGGCGAGCTGCGGGTTGGTGGCGTCGAGGGCCATCACCTGGTCGGCGGCGAAGGCATAGCCCGCGCCGTCCACGGCGTTGAAGCGCGCGAAGTTGCGCAGCGTGAAGGCGCCCACCAACGAGCGCACCCGGTTGGGATTGCGGGCATTGAAGCGCGCATGCGCGAGGAGCTCGCGCACGCGCGCGAGCGTGCCTTCGCGCTCGGCCGTGGCTTCGAGCGAGAACCACTTGTCGAGCACGAGCGGCTCGTCGCGCCAGCGGGCCTCGAAGCGCGCGTAGAGCGAGTCGCGCTCCGGGGACGTGTCATCGCGCAGCGCCAAGAGCGCGGCGAAGGAGTCGGTCATATTGTCAGCGGCGTCGTAGTGCGCCACCGCGAGGGCGCGGGACGCGGCATCGCCGAGCGAGCCGAGATAACGCAGGCAGGTGTTGGCGAGCTTGCGCGCGCCCGCCTGGTCGATCGTGGGCGCGTACGTCGCGCGCACGCGCCGTTGCGCGTACACGGACTCGAGCGCCGGGCGCAGTTCGCGTGCCAGGGCGCGCACCAGGAAATCGCGCGCGGCAACGACGCCGTCGACGTCGATGACCATCTCCTGCGCCGCGACGTACGGGGCGTCGGGGGGCAGGAGCGCGAGGGCGAGCAGTGCCGGATCGCTGCCGTGGTCGCCGAGCAGGGCTGCGGCGATGTCGCGCAGCGAGGCCGGCAAGGCGAGCTTGCCGCCCTCGCGGAAGGTGCGCGCGAGCGAGAGGATGGCCTCGGCGTAGCTGCGCTGAGCGGCGTCCCAACGGCCCACGGCATCGCTGTCGTGCGCGGCAAGGAAGGCGAGCTCGCGGGCGTCATAGGGAAAGTCGACCTTCACCGGCGCGGAGAAGCCACGCAGCAGCGAAGGCACCGGCGGCGCATCGATGCCGGCGAACACGAAGGTTTCCCGCGGCTGCGTGATCTCCACCACGCGCGTGGTACCGAGCGGCGCGGCTTCGCCTTGGAGGCGCAGCGGGATGTCGCGGCCGTCGGGGCCGAGCAGGCCCAGCGCCAGCGGCACATGCAGGGGCAGCTTGTCGGCCTGGCCCGGCGTGGCGGGCGTGCGCTGCGCGACCTCGAGCGAGTACGTGCGGGCGAGCGGATCGTGCCGGGCGCGAATCGCGAGCTCCGGCGTGCCTGCCTGGGCGTACCACCGCTTGAACTGGGCGAGGTTGACGCCCGAGGCATCGGTCATGGCCTGCACGAAGTCGTCGCAGGTTACCGCCTGGCCGTCGTGGCGTTCGAAGTAGAGGTCCATGCCGCGGCGGAAGCGCTCCGGTCCCAGCAGCGTGTGCTGCATGCGGATGACTTCGGCGCCCTTCTCGTACACCGTGGTGGTGTAGAAATTGTTGATCTCGATGTACTCGTCGGGACGCACGTTGTGCGCCATCGGGCCGGCGTCCTCGGGGAACTGCTCGCGGCGCAGGTACTCGACCGCTGCGATGCGTTCCACCGCGCGGGAGTTCAAGTCGCTGCTGAACTCCTGATCGCGGAAGACGGTGAGGCCTTCCTTGAGCGAGAGCTGGAACCAGTCGCGGCAGGTCACGCGGTTGCCGGTCCAGTTGTGGAAATACTCGTGGCCGATCACCGATTCGATCGCGGCATAGTCGTCGTCGGTCGCGGTGTCCGGATCGGCCAGCACGAGGCGGCTGTTGAAGATGTTGAGGCCCTTGTTCTCCATCGCGCCCATGTTGAAGTCGTCGGCGCAGAAGATCATGAACGTGTCGAGGTCGTACTCGCGCGCGAAGCGCTCCTCATCCCAGCGGAACGAGCGCTTGAGCGACTCCATCGCGTGATGGCAGCGCGGCAGGTTCTTCGGCGTGGAGTAGATGCGCAGGTCGACCTTGCGCCCCGACATCGTCGTGAACGTGTCCTCCAGCGCGGCCAGGTCGCCCGCCACGAGCGCGAACAGGTACGAAGGCTTGGGGAACGGGTCGTGCCAGGTCGCGAAGTGACGGCCGTCGGGCAGCGCACCTTGCGACACCAAGTTGCCGTTGGACAGCAGGACCGGGAACGCGGCGCGGTCCGCGCGCAGCGTGACGGTGTAGCGCGCGAGCACGTCGGGACGATCGGGGAAGTACGTGATGCGGCGGAAGCCCTCCGGCTCGCACTGCGTGCAGAACACGCCCGAGGAGATGTAGAGGCCTTCGAGGGACGCATTGCGCGACGGCGCGATGCGCGAGCGGACCGTCAGCGTGCCGGCGGGCGGCGGCTCGAGGATCGTCAGCGACTCGGCGGTCAGCACGTAGCGCGCGGCGGGCAGCGTGGTGCCGTCGAGGTCGACCTCGACGTCCTCCTGCTGCTCGCCGTCGAGCACGAGGGGCGCCG
>CALFEY010000025.1 GCA_937958295.1 uncultured Pseudomonadota bacterium | reverse complement strand
ATGGCCACCCAGAAGTTGCCGGTCATGTTCATGATGGCGAGCGCGAAGAACGCGCCCATCATGAAGAACGAGCCATGGGCGACGTTCACCACGTTCATGAGGCCGAAGATCAGCGAGAGGCCCGCCGACATCATGAACAGCAGCATGCCGAAGACCAGCCCGTTGACGAGCTGGGTGATGAACGTTTGTGTCATGCGCGGGGACCCCGGCCGCCGCCCGGAGGGAGCGGCCGCCGGGCGGGCATCAGACGCGCTGCTCGCGCACGTCCTTGATCGTGGCGATCACCTTGTTGGCGATGCGGCCGTCGACTTCCGCGACTTCGCGGATGTAGATATTGTGGATCGGGCCCTGCGTCTGCGGATTGAACGAGAACGGCCCGCGCGGGGCGTTGAACTTCACCGCGAGCATCGCCGCGCGCAGCTTCGGGAAATCCTGCGTGTTGCCGCCCACCGCCGTGATGGCGTCGTGCAGGCACCGCGCCGCGACGTAGCCGTATTCCGAGTAGACGTTGGGGTACTCGTTGAACTTCTTCCGGTAGTCGGCAACGAACTTGATGTTCTCGGGATTGTTGAGCGTGTCGGCGTACTGCATCGAGCTGATGATGCCGAGCGCGTCCTTGCCCTGCGCGGGCAGCACGTCCGACTCGACCATGAAGCCGGAGGCGCAGGTCTTCATGCGCGCCTTGAGGCCGTACTCGGCGTATTGCTTTACGAAGCGGACGGCGTCCGTGCCGGCGTAGAAGTTGTAGGTGGCCGGCGGCGCGATGGCGCGGATGTCGGCGAGGTACGGCGAGAAGTCGCTGTTGCCGAGCGGCGGGTAGATCTCCTTGATGATCTTGCCGCCCTTCTTCACGAAGGCATTGCGGAACTCGGCCACCGTGTCGCGACCGCCCGCGAAGTCAGAGGCGGTGGCGACCACTTCCTTCGTGCCGTTGTCGTACCACCAGTCACCGAGGCCGGCGTTGATCTGCTGGCTGGAGACGGAGCAGCGGAAGACGTTCGGCGCATTCGTGAAGCCTAAGCCGGTCACGCCCGCGCCGGAGCACAGGAACAGGATGTTGGTCGACTTCAGGTACTCCACGGCCGCCATCGCGACGTTGGAGGCCTGGATGCCGGTGATGACATCGCACTTGTCGCTCTCGACGAGTTTCTTCAACTTCTGCAGGCCCACCTGCGGATTGATCTCGTCGTCCTCGCGGATGATCTCGATCTTGCGACCGGCGATGGTGTTGCCCACGCTCTCGAAGTAGAGCGTCATGCCGTTCATGTTCGAGTTGCCGAGCGCGGCGAAGATCTTCGAGAACGAGTTCAGCACGCCGATGCGGATCGGCCCGGTACCTTGCGCCAGCGCCGAGGGCACGCGGCCGGCGAGGGCGCCCGCGCCCAGCGCCAGCGCCCCTCCGATGAAGTGACGGCGATCGGCGGCCGGCAGGCCGCGGGGCTTGTTCGTATCCATGACTCTCCTCCGGCAGGGTGGGGCTCGATCCGCCGCATGGCGAGCGACGTTGTCGAGTCGATTGGTTTTCGCGGCTGATTCTAGGGCGCGCCATTACCCCGGGGAATCGTCATAAAGGAACAACATTTGTTCCAAATTCACGGGCAAATGGGGCGCATTCCCACGTCGGCCTGGGGCAGACTATGCGCCAACGTGCGGCCGGCGGGCGCGATCGGCCGCGGATTGGAGACCGGCGGGGCCCCCATGGGTCCAGAGCCGCCGGATTTGCTCGAGGACGACTTCATGACGCAATGGATCCCGGTGGCCGCGCAGGCCGATCTGCCGGAAGGACAGGCGCTCGCCGTCGAGGTGGCAGGCGAGGCCGTGTGCCTCTACAACCTCGGGGGCACGGTGTATGCCACGCAGGACACCTGCACGCACGAGGATGCGAGCCTCGCTGAGGGCTACATCGATGGCGACTGCATCGAATGCCCGCTGCATCAGGCCCTGTTCCACATTCCTACCGGCGAGGCGCGGACCGCGCCCGCGAGCGTGAATCTGCGCGTGTTTCCGGTGCGGGTGGTCGCCGGCAGCATCGAGGTCGACGCCGGCAGCATGTCCACCGCCCCCTAGCCTGCGCGGTCATCCGTCGCGCCGTTCGCCTCTCCCGCCTTCAAGCCCACGCCATGCAGACATTACCCGCCGATTTCCTGACCGGTTCCTATCCCCCCATCGTGACGCCGTTCCGCGACGGCAAGGTCGACCTCGACGCCTACGCCCGCCTCATCGAGTTCCAGATCGGCCACGGCACGCACGGCATCGTGGTCAACGGCACCACGTCGGAGCCCACTTCGCTCACGATCGACGAGCGCAACGCCCTCGTGCGCACGGCCGTGGAGGTGGCGCGCAAGCGCATTCCCATCGTCGCGCAGACCGGGTCACAGTCGCACGCCGAGACCGTCGCGCTCACCGAGGCGGCCACCGCGGCCGGCGCGGACGCGCTCATGGTGCTCACGCCCTACTTCGTCCGCGCGCCGCAGCGCGGTGTCGTGGAGTACTTCAACGACATCGGCCGCCGCTCGCCGCTGCCGCTGCTCATGTATCACATCCCCGGGCGCTCGGCATTCAAGGTAGAGCTCGACACGCTCGTGCGCATCGCCCAAGCCACGCCGCACTTCGTGGGCATCAAGCACGCGGTGGACGACCACAATTTCGTCACGCGCATGATCGCCACCCTCGGCCCCGAGTTCCGCATCTTCGTAGGCCTCGAGGAGTTCACGTTTCCGATGATGGCGCTCGGCGCGCAGGGCACGATGAACGCCGTGGCCAACCTCGCGCCCGCGCAGGTGGCCGCGCTGTGCAACGCCACGCGCGCGGGTGATCTCGCGGAGGCGCGCCGCCTGCACTTCGCGCTGTTCGACCTCATGTGCGCGGTGTTCTACGACACCAATCCCATTCCCATGAAGTACATGATGAAAAAGATGGGACTGCTCGCGAGCAACGAGCATCGCCTGCCGATGGTGCCGGCCGCCCCGGAGCTCGAGCGCCGGCTGGATGCAGTGCTCGCCCAAGCCGGGCTCATCGGCTGAAGCGGACGCGGCAAGGTGGCCGCAGGGCCCCGGACGTGACGCCGTGGACATCGCACGCATCGTGATCGTGGGTGGCGGCCAGGCCGCCGGCTGGGCGGCAAAGACGCTCCGCGACCAGGGCTACGCGGGCGCGCTCGCGCTCGTCGGCGACGAGCCGCATCCTCCCTACGAGCGACCGCCCCTGTCCAAGGCGGTGCTCGCCGGGACGGCCGCCGCCCCGCAGACGCACCTCTTCAAAGGCGACCTTCTCGCCGGACTGCGGCTCGACTGGCGCCGCGGCCGGCGCGCCCTTCGGCTCGACCGCGGCACCCGCACGATCGTCCTGGATGACGGCGAGGTGCTGTCCTTCGATCGTCTGCTCATCGCCACCGGTGGCCGCGCCCGGCCGCTGCCGCTCGACACGGTGGTGCCCATCCACACGCTGCGCTCGCTGGACGACGCGCAGGCGCTGCGCGCGCGACTGCAGCCGGGGGCGCGTGTGCTCGTCATCGGCGGCGGCTGGATCGGCCTTGAGGTCGCCGCGACGGCGTGCGCCGCCGGGCTCACCGCGCACGTGGTCGAAAGCGCTGCCCGCCTGTGCGCGCGCGTGCTGCCGCCCGAGCTGTCCGCGCGCTTGCACGCGCTCCACCTACGCCACGGCGTCGGCTTCTCGCTGGGCACCGAAGTACGCGACTTGTCGCCGCGCAACGGCGCGGTGCGCGCGACCTTGCGCGACGGCACCCACTTGGACGCCGACGTCGTGGTGGCCGGCACCGGCATGCTTGCCAACGACGAGCTCGCGCGCGACGCCGGGCTCGCCTGCGCCGAGGGCATCCTGGTGGACGCGCGGTGCGCCACGTTCGATCCGGCGATCTTTGCCGCGGGCGACGTGGCGCGCGTGCAGACGCGCTGGGCGGCGGACCCGCTGCGCCTGGAATCGTGGCAGAACGCGCAGGACCAGGGCATCGCAGCCGCCAAGGCCATGCTGGGCCATGACATCCGCTACGACCCCGTCCCGCGCTTCTGGTCGGACCAGCACGGCGTGAACCTGCAGATCGTGGGCCTGCCGGCGTTGGGCGACACACTCGTGCTGCGCGGCCACCTCGACCAGGGACCGGGCCTCGCCTTCGCCTTGCGCGACGGCGTGGTACGGGCCGCCGTGGGCTTCAACGCGGGCCGCGAAATGCGGCCGGCGCGCAACCTCGTGGAGAAGGGTGCGGTGGTGGATCCCGCGCGACTGGCGGATGCCACGGTGCCCCTGGCATCGGTGGAGACGGCGGGCCGCTAGCTCGCCGGGGCTGGCCGCCAGCGCCCGCGATGACGGGCGCTGGCGTGGACCGCGTTACCGCTTGAACGGCCGCAGCAGCCGGTCGGCTTCGCGCTGCGCGTCCTTCAACGCGGCCTCGGGCGTCTTGGTGCCGGTGAGCGCAGCCTGCAGGCCGTCGTTCAATGCCTTCGTGACGCGCTGATTGTCGTGCGTGGACAGCTCCGCCTTGGCGTATGGCAGCTGGTCACGCGCCACGGCGGCGGCCGGGAAGCCCGCGACGTACTGCTTCATCACCGGCGTTTCCCACGCATCGGCGCGCACGGCGACGTAGCCCGTGTCGATACCCCACTGCGCGGCACGTTGCGGCGTGGTGACCCACTTGATGAACTTCATCGCCGCGTCGCGCTGCGCGGGCGTGGACTTGGCAAAGATGTAGAAATTGCCGCCGCCGGTGGGGCTGCCGCGCTGCTTGTCGGCCGGGAGCATGGCCACGCCGAAGTCGAACTTGGCGTTGTTCTTCACGTTGGTGAGATTGCCGGTGGTGGTCCAGATCATCGCCACCTTACGCTCGAAGAAGTCCTTCGGCGTGGTGCCCCACTCCACGATCCCTTCCGGATGCACCTTGTATTTCTTCACGAGGTCGACCCAGTACGTGAGCGCCTTCACCACCGCCGGGCGGTCGTAATACACCTCGGTGCCCGCCTGGTTCATGAGGTTGGTGCCTGCCTGGATGGCGAGCGCCTGGAAGAGCCAGTACGGAAAGCCGGAGGACGGGATCTGCACGCCCCACTGCGTGACCTTGCCCGACGCGTCGCGCTTGGTGAGCTTCTCGGCGTAGGCCGTCATCTCCGCCCACGTCGCGGGCGGCTTGTTGGGATCGAGCCCCGCTTCCTTGAACATCTCCTTGTTGTAGTAGAGGACGATGGTCGAGCGCTGGAAAGGAATGCCCCATGTCTTGCCGCCGGTCTGGCTGTTCTCCATGAAGGCCGGGTAGAACGACTTGAGCCACGCCTGGTCCTCGGCCGTCTTCACGAGGGGATCGAACGGCACGATCGCTTCCTCGTCGATCAGCGTGAACATGTCGGTGGACAGGAGGATCGACATCACGGGCGGCTCGCCGCTCTTCACGGCCGTGAGGGCCTTGGTGATCGACTCCTGGTAGCTGCCGGAGTAAATGGGCTTCAGCTTGATCCCGGGGTTCTCCTTCTCGAACTCCGTGGCGAAGCCGTCGATGATCTTGGTGATCGGACCGCCTACCGCCACCGGGTAGTAGAACGACACCTCCGTGGTTTGCGCAACCACGCCGCCCGCCGCGGCCATGAGTCCCGCGGCCGACAGGGCGGCCGCAAGCTTTTGCCACACTCGAATCCCCATTGCTCTTCCCTCCTCGAAAGCGGCGTTTTTACGCCGTGAGTGTTACGGCGGGGTGACGATCGGGCAGCTCCCGCCGCCGTCCGTCCTCCGCGAAGAAATGCTGCGCGCCCGGCGCAAAGGCGAGCCACGCGCGGTCGCCCATGCTCAAGCCTACGCTCCCCGGCACGCGGACGGCGATCGGCTGCGAGCCCACCTTCATGGCCAGCAGCGAGTCCCCGCCCAGGTATTCGACGCTCTCCACCGTGGCCTGCACGCCGCGATCCACGGCAAGGGCGATGTGCTCCGGACGGATGCCAAGCATGCCCTTGGCGCAGTCTCGCGGCAGCACGACGGGGGCCTCGGTGCCCTGAATCACGGCGCCGCCGGGGCCGTCTTCCAGCCGCAGCAGGTTCATCGGGGGCGTGCCGATGAAGCGCGCGACGAACGTCGACTCCGGCCGCTCGTAGAGCTCCACCGGCGCGCCGTTCTGGGCGATGCGGCCGCTGTTCATGAGAATCACCCGGTCGGCCATCGACATCGCTTCGACCTGGTCATGGGTGACGTAGACCATCGTGATGCCGAGCTTGCGCTGGAGCGCGCGAATCTCCTGGCGCATCTCGGCGCGCAGCTGCGCATCGAGGTTGGACAGCGGCTCGTCCATGAGGCACACCGGCGCCTGCGCGATGATCGCGCGCCCGAGGGCCACCCGCTGCTGCTGGCCGCCGGAAAGCTGCGAGGGCTTGCGCGCCAGGAGGGCGCTCAAGCCGAGGAGGTCCGCCACGCGCTCGAGGCGCGCGGCGCACTCCGCCGGCGGCACCTTGCGCACGCGCAGCCCGAACAGGATGTTCTCCGCCACCGACAGGTGCGGAAAGAGCGCGTAGCTCTGGAACACCATGGAGATGTTGCGCTGCGCGGGCGGCAGCTCCGTCACGTCGCGCTCGCCGATGCGGATGCTGCCGGCGGTGGCAACCTCGAGCCCGGCGATGAGCCGCAGCGTGGTGGACTTGCCACAGCCGGAGGGACCTAAAAGGACATTGAACGTGCCCTCCGCCAGCGAAAACGACACGCCGTCCACCGCACGCACTTGCCCGTCGGCGGTCGTCCAGTGCTTGCTGACGTTTTCGACGGCGATCGCCGACACGCGGGGAGTCCTTACGGAAAGGGCCGCCGGCGACGGCATCCGGCCGAGCGGCAGCGCATCATAGCAAAGCCATCCCCCCGGGCCACCGCGGCGGCGCCTACCCGAAGAGCGCGGTCAGCGCCTTGCCGGGATCCGGCGCGCGCATGAACGCCTCGCCCACGAGGAAAGCGTGCACGCCCTTGCTGCGCATCAGGGCCACGTCGCGCTGAGTGGCGATGCCGCTCTCGGTCACCACGAGGCGGTCGGCCGGAATGCGCGGCACGAGGTTGAAGGTGGTATCGAGGGTGACGCTGAAGTTGCGCAGGTTGCGGTTGTTGATGCCGATGAGGGGAGTGCGCAGGCGCAGCGC
>CALFEY010000024.1 GCA_937958295.1 uncultured Pseudomonadota bacterium | reverse complement strand
CAAGCGCCGCAGAGCCGATCGCCGAGGGCGCCATCGCGCAGCACCGAGGGGTGATCGCCGCGGACACTTCGCGACGTCTGCCCGTGCGCTCGCTGCACACGCTGTCGGGACAGGACACGCTGGTGGTGCCCGATCTTGCGGCCAAGCTCGCGGCCCAGCTCGCGGGACTGGGCTGCGGCTACCTGCCGTGGCACCTGGCTGCGCCGCACGTGGAGGTCGGACGGCTCGTGGTCAAGCGTACGGAGCCCACGCGTCCGGCGCGGCCCGTGCACCTCGCGTGGCGGGCGGCACGGCCCGGGAACGGCCTCGCGTGGTGGATCGAGGCGGTGCCCCAGGCGGACTGGCGCCACTTAGCCTTGGCGCCGCTGCCCGTCACCGCGGCACCGGCACCGCGCAAGGAACGCCGGCGCGCGCCGGGACGCTGACCTCTACTGCGGCGCAAGCGACGCCACGCGCGGGTGACCCAGCACGTCGGGGTTGAGCACGTGGCGCGGCCGCGCTCCCCCATGAAAGTCGCACACCGCCGCAACGGCGCTGCGGTTGGTATCGCGATTGAGCGCGTCGGTGTAGGCGAGGTTGTGCGAGCCCACGATGACGTTGTCGAGGGCGAAGAGCGCATGGTCGGGGCGCGGCGGCTCGGGGTCGTACACGTCGATGCCGGCGCCGGCGATGCGCCGTCCGGCGAGGACGGCAACCAGCGCGGCCTCGTCCACCACCTCGCCGCGCGCGGTGTTGATGAGATACGCATGGGCCGGCATGAGCGCCAGCCGGCGGGCGTCGATGAAGCCGCGCGTCTGCGCATTGAGCGGGCAACAGAGCGCGACGAAATCCGATTGCGCGAGGAGCGTGTCGAGGTCCACCGGCTCCACGCCAAGCGCGCCATGCCGAGCGGGGTCGAAGCGCGGTGTGTACCCCACGTGGCGCATGCCCCACGGCGCGGCCAGGCGCAGGAGCTCGCAACCGATATTGCCGAGCCCCACCACGCCGAGCGTGCGCCCGGTCAGGGCCATGCCGGCACGGTTCCACCGCTCGCCCCAGCGCCCGGCACGCGTGGCGCGGTCACGGGCGAGCAGGTCGTGCGAGAAGGCCAGCATCATCGCCATGATGGCCGATGCCACGGGCCGCGCCACCGCGCCTGGCGTGGTGGACACGATCACACCGGCACTCGTGCACGCGGGGACGTCGAGGTGATCGAACCCCACACCGCTGCGCGAGACGAGGCGCAGGCGCAGGCCGGGCGTGGCGAGCGTCTGCGCCGAAAGCGGATTGCGCTTGGTGAGGAGCACGTCGAAGCGCGTGACGTCGTCGGACGTGAGTGCGGACGCGGGTGGCGTGGCGAGGAACTCCACCTCCACGCCCGGCAGTGCGGTGAGCCGCTGCCAGGCGACCTCGTCTAAGCTGCGCTCGCCCTGCGTGGTGAGAAAGTCCCGCGTGATGCCGATGCGCACGGCCGCGCCGCTCAAAGCTGGACCTTCGCGGCCCTGGCGACCTTCGTCCACTTCGCGATCTCTTCCTCCATGAACTTGCGGAACTCCGCGGGAGGCGCGCCCACGGGCTCGGTGCCCTGCGCGATGAGCTTCTCGCGCACGTCGGGCATCTGCATCACCGTGGACAGCTCGGTGTAGAACTTCTGCACGATCTCCTGCGACGTGCCCTTGGGCGCGTAGTACCCAAACCAGGCCACCGACTCGAAGCCCGGATAGGTCGCGGCGATGGTGGGCACGTCGGGCAACTCGGGGCTGCGCTTCAACGTGGTGACGCCGAGGGCGCGCAGCGCGCCGCTCTTGATGTGCGGCAGGGCCGGCGGCAGGTTGCCGCAGAACAGCGTGACCTGCCCGGCGATCACGTCGGTGACAGCGGGCGTGGCCCCCTTGTACGGCACGTGCAGCATGTCGATGCCGGCGACCATCTTGAGGTATTCGCCGGTGAGGTGCGCCGACGTGCCGTTGCCGCCGGAGGCGAAGGAGAACTTGCCGGGGCTCGCCTTCGCCAGCGCCACGAACTCCGCGAGATTCTTCGCAGGCACGTTGGGATTGATCACGCACACGTTCGGCGCCTTGTTGATGAGCATCACCGGCTCGAAGTCGCGCAGCGGGTCGTAGGGCAGCTTCGCGTACACGGCGGCGTTGATGCCGTGCGAGCCGGCGGTGCCGATGAGGAACGTGTAGCCGTCGGGCGGCGCATTCTTGCCAGCCTCGGTGCCGATGATGCTGCCCGCGCCCGGCTTGTTGTCGATGACGAACGGCTGGCCGAGCTTGTCCTGCAGCTTGGCGCCGATGAGACGGCCCGCCTGGTCGGCGCCGTCTCCCGGCGTGCCGGGGATGATGATCTTCACCGGTCGGGCGGGCCATCCATGCGCAGCTCCCTGGGCCTGCGCGCCGGGCGCAGCCAGGACCAGTGACAGCGCGACGGCCATCGGCAATTGGCAGAGCAGTCTCATTCCGATCCCTTCATTCTTGATCACAGATGATGGTGTTTTAGCCCACTTGACCTTATTCTACGGGCATCTTCGTTACGAGGCGAGCATTCCTTGATCAAGAAATGGCCCACGGCGCGCCTCAACGTACCCGCCATCCTCGACACCGAGGTCGTCGATCAGCTGCGTGACCGCATCCTCGCGGGAGCGTACTCGCCGGCGCGGCCCTTGCGCATCGATGCGCTGGCCCTGCACTTCGGGGTGTCGCACATGCCGGTGCGCGAGGCCCTGCGGCGACTCGAGACGGAAGGCCTCGTGAGCCTCACGCCTCGCCGCGGCGCGCGCGTGGTCGAGGTCACGCCGCGGTTCGTGGCGGACCTGTTCGACGTGCGCACGCTGGTGGAGTCGTTCATGACGCGGCGCGCGGTCGAGCGGATCACGCCCGAGGCGCTGGCCGCGCTCGAAGCCATCGAGGCACGCTACGAAGGCGCCGCAGCGCGGCGCAGCGTGACCGACGCCCTGCACGCGAACCGCGATTTCCATCGCACGATCAACCTCATCGCGGACAACCATGACGGGGCGTTGATCCTCGATCGCCACTGGCGGCTCATCGGCGCGTTGTGGCGCGTGTTCGGCTACGAGACCGACCGCTTCGCCGGCGTGATCACCGACCACCGGCAGATGCTCACCGCCTTCACGGCGCGCGACGTCGAGGGCGCCGGCGCGCTGGCCGCCGCGCACTCCACGCGTGCCAAGCAGACGCTCCTCCAGCGGATGGAGGTCCATCGGGCCGCGCGTGCCAAGGTGGCGGCATGACGCGCGTGCACGTAGGCGAGAACGAGTCGTGGCACACATTGCCAAAGGACATCCGGTGAGCTCGGGCACCGTCTCCCCCGACGAGACCATCGTCCGCGAGCTCGTGCTTCAGCATGTGCGCATCACGCCGCGCACGGTGTGGTCGTTCATGCTGCTGACGCTCGAGGATGGCCGCACCGGCTGCGGCGAGGCCACGTGGAACGCGGGGCCGGACACCCTCGATGCTCCTGCGGCGGCCGCCGCGCACGCGTGGACCGGGCGACCACTTGCCGCGGTGGAAACCTTCGCGGCCGCCCGCGGGATCGCCCCGCTGCCGGAAGCGGCCGTTGCGAGCGCGATCGAGCAGGCCTGCTGGGACCTGCGCGGCCAGCTTGCCGGTCGCGGTGCGGCCTTCCTGCACGGCGAGCCGCAGCGTACCCGGGTTCGCCTGTATGCCAACATCAACCGCCGCACCGTCGATCGCTCGCCGGAAGGGTTCGCGCAGAGCGCGAAGATCGCACGCGCCGCGGGCTTCGACGTGCTCAAGGTCGCCCCTTTCGACGGCCTCGCGCCGGCGCTGTGCGGCAGCCCCCAAGGCCGCCAACTCCTCGAGGCGGGCCTTGCGCGCGTGGCGGCCGTGCGCGCGGCAATGGGGACTGCAGTGGACGTTTACGTCGACTGCCATTGGCGCTTCGACCCCACGCTCGCGGGCGTCGCCCTGCGCGAGCTCGCTGGCCTCGGCGTGACCTGGTTCGAGTGCCCACTGCCGGAGGTTCCGGGGAACATGGACGCGCTGCGCGCGTTGCGGCGCGAGGCCAATGCGCGCGGCATGCGCACCGCGGGACTGGAGGAGCTCACCCACCCGGACGCGTTCGGCCCGTGGATCGCGGCAAGCTGCTACGACGTGGTGATGCCGGACGTGAAGTACGCCGGCGGCATCGGCGGCGTCCTGCGCGTGGGCGAGCTCGCCGCGGCGCAAGGCATCGCGTGCGCGCCGCACAATCCGAGCGGGCCGATCTGCCACGCGGCGAGCCTCGCGGCGTGCGCGATGGGCGCAGGGATGGACCTGCTCGAGCACCAGTTCGACGAGTCGCCGGCGTTCCAGGCCCTCGTCGGCGATCGCCTGCCACACCCTCACGGCGGTTACTCCGCCCTGCCTGACGGCCCGGGGCTAGGCGTGCGCTTGCAACCGGAGTCGTGGCGCGCCTGAAAGCCCGCGCCGCTACAGTCGGTACGCCGCCTTGGCAAAGTCGTGGGCGAGGCCGGGGGCGAGCTCGAACGCCTCGTCCTCGTGCAGGCGGTGCTCGCGTACCAGCGTGGCGAGGAACCGGCAGTCGATGCGGCGGGCGACATCGTGGCGTGCGGGGATGGACAGGAACGCGCGCGTGTCGTCGTTGAAGCCCACGGTGTTGTAGAACCCCGCCGTCTCCGTGGCCTGCTCGCGAAAGCGCAGCATGCCTTCCGGCGAGTCGTGGAACCACCACGGCGGGCCGATCTTCAGCACCGGATAGTGGCCCGCCAAGGGCGCCAGCTCGCGTGAATACGACGTCTCGTCGAGCGTGAACAGGATGATCGTGAGGTGAGGTTCGTTGCCCAGGAGATCGAGCAGCGGCTTCAGGGCGTGGACGTAGTCGGTGCGCGTGGGCATGTCCGCCCCCTTGTCGCGGCCGAAGCGCGCGAGCACCTGCGGATTGTGGTTGCGGAAGCTGCCGGGATGGATCTGCATCACGAGGCCGTCGTCGAGGCTCATGCGGGCCATCTCGGTGAGGATCTGCCCGCGGAACGTCTCGGCTTCCGCAGCGGTGATGGTGCCCGCGAGCGCGCGATCGAGCAGGCGCTGGCTCTCGGTCACGGACAGGTTGGACGTCTGCGCGGTGCGATGTCCGTGGTCGGTGGAGGTGGCCCCCATCGACTTGAAGTAAGCGCGACGCTGGCGGTGCGCCGCGAGATAGCCATGCCAGGTGGCCGTGTTCTCGCCGGTGAGGCGGCCGAAGTCCGCGACGTTCGTG
>CALFEY010000023.1 GCA_937958295.1 uncultured Pseudomonadota bacterium | reverse complement strand
TATCCTAAGGGGAGTTCCGCGCAGTTGGAACGCCTCGGCGAAGAAATGTTCCAGATATCGCCGATAGGCGTCGGAAACGTGCCTCAAGGCGGTGCCGTGAATCACGATGAGCGGCGGGTTCACCCCACCCTGGTGCGCGTAGCGCAGCTTGGGGCGGACGAGCCCGTTGCGGGCGGGTTGCTGGCGCTCCACGGCGAGCTGGAGCGTGCGCGTGAGACGGGGCGTGGGCAGCTTGACCATCGCGGCCGCAAAGACCTCCCGGACGGACTTCAGCACGGCCGACACGCCGGCGCCGTCCTTGGCGGAGATGAAGTGCCGCGGCGCGAAGTCGAGGAAGGCGAGCTTGCGCTCGATGTCGCGCTTGGCCTGCTCCCGGGTATCGGTATCGGCGGCGTCCCACTTGTTGACGGCCACTACCACGGCCCGGCCCGCCTCCAGTACATGGCCGGCGAGATGGGCGTCCTGCTCGGTGATCGTGTGCAGCGCGTCCAGGAGGAGCACCACGACGTGGGCGTCCTCGATGGCCTGGAGCGTCTTGATGACCGAGAACTTCTCCACGGCCTCGAACACCTTGCCGCGGCGGCGGATGCCGGCGGTGTCGATGAGGGTGTACTTCTGCCCGTGTCGCTCGAAGTCGATGTTGATGGCGTCGCGGGTGGTGCCGGGCTCGTCGAAGGCGATCACGCGCTCCTCGCCGAGGATCGTGTTCACGAGCGTGGACTTGCCCACGTTGGGCCGGCCCACGAAGGCGACCTTGATCACGTCGGGTCGCTCGCGGTCGGCGCTCGTCTCCACCGGCGTTTCCTCGTCGGTGCCGTCCACGCCCGTGGCGAGGTCGAGCGCGTGTTCGATGAGCGGCCGCACATTCTCCCCGTGCGCCGCCGAGATCGCCACCGGGTCGCCCAGGCCCAGCTCGTGGAACTCGGCCACCGTGCGGTCCGGCGCGAGGCCCTCGGCCTTGTTCACCGCGAGGATCACGGGCCGCCCCGCCTTGCGCAGAAGGTCGGCGATCACGCTGTCCTGGGGTGTGAGGCCATCGCGCGCATCCACGATGAACAGCACGATATCGGCTTCGGCGATAGCCTGGCGCGTCTGCCGTGCCATGGCGTGGAGGATCCCGCTCGTGGCCTTGGGCTCGAAGCCGCCGGTGTCGACCACGAAGTACGTGCGCTCCCCCAGCCGCGCGCGGCCGTAGTGGCGGTCGCGCGTGAGTCCGGGGAAGTCGGCCACGAGCGCATCCCGGCTCTTGGTGAGCCGGTTGAAGAGCGTGGACTTGCCGACGTTGGGCCGGCCGACGAGGGCGATGGTGGGCAGCATGACGATGATCCGCGATGGCGGGGCGGCGAGCAGGCCGCGCCCGGCTACCTCGCGGTGACGGCGTACAGATTGCCGCCCGCCGACTGCCAGAGGATGTTGGAGAGGAACTGCGCGGGCTGCCCGGTGGCCGGCGTGCCGTCGGTGGCGAGCCGTCCGACGTAGGCGCCATTGGCGGAGGACAGCAGGTGGAGGTAGCCTTCGACGTCCACCACGCCCACGAAGTCGCCCACGACCTGCGGGCCGCCGATCTTGCGTGCGGCGAGGAGGTCCTGCTTCCACACCGAGGCGCCGGTGCTGCGGTCCAGGGCCTGCACGGCGCCCTTGTCGTCGGTGAGATAGATGTTCTTGCCGTCGCCCGCCACGCCGGCGAGGCTGCTGATGTCGCGCGACCAATTAAGCGTGCCGCGGGTGACCTCGAAGCAGGCCACCCGGCCTTGGTAGGCCACCGCGCATACCTGGTTGCCGTCGACTAAGGGGAGGGACGTCACGTCGGCGATACGCTCGAGCTCGGTGGCGCCCCGGGGATTGGCCACGGTGCCGTCCCAGCCCACGATACCGGTCATCATGTCCATGGCGAGGAGCCGCCCCCCGGCCGTGCCCGTGAAGAGCCCGCCACGGGTCGACGTGCCGCCGGCGTAGTTGCGCACGGTGAGCGTGGGCGCGGTGCGCTGGTTGACCCATTTCTTGCTGCCGTCGGCGGCATTGAACGCGTGGATCGAGCCATCGCCCACGAAGACCACCACCACGCCGTCCGCCACGCGCGGCGGCGCCATGATCTCGGTGGTGACGCGCGCGGTCCACTTGGGCTTGCCGGTATCGTCGAAGGCGAGGACGTCGCCCTTGTCGGTGCCCACCACCACGGTATCGCCCGACGCGCCTACCCCGGCGGAGATGTTCTTGCCGGCCTGGATGCGCCACACCTGGCGGCCGTTGGTGGCGTCGAGACGGCTAATGCTGCCGTCGATGGACGCGACGTAGATCGCATCGGGCAACACCGCGGGCGCGAAGCCCGGCACCGCCTTGCCCACGTTCGCCTGCCAGGACACGCTTGCGGTGGCGGATGGCTTGAGCTCGGGCAGCGGCCCGGGCTTTTTGGAATCCCACAGCCAGCGCAGCGAGAATGCGGGCGGAACCGGGAGGTAGTCGTAGATCGAGAAGCCGGAAGACGCACAGCCCGCGAGGGCAAGCATGCCCGCGAGCGCGGCCGCGGCCGGACGGAGGCGACGCATGGTCATTTCTTGGCGGGCGCGGCGCCGCTGCCGCCGGCCGCGGCAGGCACAATCGCGGGGGCGGCGGGCGCCGGGGCAGTGCCGCCCAGGGCTTCGAGCTTCACCTGCACATACTGCTTGTACTGCGACTTGGAGTCGAGCTTGGCGAGCGCGACCTCGTAGGCCGCACGCGCCTCCGCGGGCTTGCCGGCAGCGGCCAGCGCATCGCCGCGCAGGTCGGCGTACAGCCCCGCGAAGGGATCGCCGTGCTTCGCGTCGAGCACCTTGAGCGCATCGTCGTATTTCTTCTCGTCGAGGAGGATCTCGGCCAAGCGGTAACGGGCGATCTCCTTCAACTCCGTCTCGTCGCCGCGATCGATCACCCACTGGAGCTGAGCCTTGGCGCCCGCAGCATCGCCGCTGTCGAACAGGAGCTTGGCAAGCACGAGCGCGCCGCGCGGGGCATAGCCCGTGCGGGCGAAGCGGTCGGCGAGCTGCGCGGTGGTGTCCTTGGCCTTGGGCAGGTCGTTGCTACGCGCAGCCGCCGTGAGCGCGCCATAGAGGGCGCCGGCCTCGTCGGCCTGCTTGGCCGTGTACCAGCGCCACCCCTGCACACCGATGGCGATGGCGCACGCGATGACCGCGGCGATGGTGACCGCCGTGCCCCAGCGCGCCCACCAGGCCTTGAGGTCCTCGAGCGACTCGCGCTCCTCGAAATCGTAGACTGCCATGGTCTTCCTTCCTTCGCTCGCTCGCCGCGCTCGGGCGCGGCGGTTTCGTTGTCAGTGCGGCAGGGCCGCGAGGCGCGTGGCCAGCTCGCGCGCGGGGGCGGCGAACTGCTCGCCACCCGCGCGCAGCGGCTTGATGGCCACGGTGTCGGTACGCGCCTCCTCGTCGCCGATAATGAGCGCGTAGGCAGCACCGCTCGCATCGGCCCGCTTCATCTGGGACTTCATGCTGCCGCCCCCGGCATTGACCACCACGGCGAGGCCCGCATCGCGCGCCTGTTCGGCGACCTTGCGGGCGAGCAGGCCGGCGTCGTCGCCGTTGTGCACCACGTAGGCGAGCGGCGCCTGCGCGCCCTGCGCGCCCTGCGCTGCCAGGAGCAGGATCATGCGCTCGACGCCGATCGCGAAGCCGCAGGCGAAGCTCGGCTTGCCGCCCAGGATCTCGAAGAGCGCGTCGTAGCGACCGCCACCGGCCACGGTGCCCTGGGCGCCCAGCGCGCCGCTCGCGTCCACCCACTCGAACACGGTGCGGTTGTAGTAGTCGAGGCCGCGCACGAGGCGCGGGTTCAGGGTGTACGCGAGGCCGGCGTCGCCGATCATCCGCTGCAACCCCTCGAGGTGCGCGCGCGAGTCGTCCTCGATGAAGTCGACGAGCTGCGGCGCCTCCGCGATCATCGCCTGCATCGCCTCGTTCTTGCTGTCGAGGATGCGCAGCGGATTCGCGTGCAGCCGGCGTTGCGCATCCGCATCGAGCAGACCCGCATGGCGCTCGAAGTGCGCGATCAGCGCCTTGCGGTGCGTCGCGCGCTCGCCTGCATTGCCGATGGAGTTGATCTGCAGCTCGATGCCGGACAGCCCGAGGGCTTTCCACAGCCGGGCGAGCATCACGATCTGCTCGGCGTCGACGTCCGGTCCGGTGAAGCCCAGCGCCTCGGCATCGACCTGGTGGAACTGGCGGTAGCGGCCCTTCTGCGGGCGCTCGTGGCGGAACATGGGGCCCGTGGTCCATACCCGCTGGGGCCGGTCGTAGGTGAGGTTGTGCTGGAGCGTGGCGCGCACGATGCCGGACGTGGCCTCCGGACGCAGCGTGAGCGACTCGCCGTTCAACTTGTCCTCGAAGGTGTACATCTCCCTCTCGACGACGTCGGTGTATTCGCCGATGCCGCGTACGAAGAGCGCGGTGGGCTCCACGATGGGCACGCGAATGTTGCGATAGCCGTATTGCGCGAAGATCGCGCGCGCCGTGTCCTCGAAGCGCTCCCACAGGGCGGCTTCGTCGGGCAGCACGTCGTTCATCCCGCGCACGGCCTGCAGCTTCGCGGTGCGCGTCGGGTCGCTCGCCTTCGCTTGCGCGGGGGCTGTCGTTTCCTGGTTCATGCGGATTACGCGATGGCCTTGACGGCGATCGTCTTCCTCGAAGGCTGGAGCTCGGGCGTGGCAGGCTCACCGCCGTAGGTGCTGCGCACGTAGGCGTCGACCAATGCCTGGAATTCCTCGGCGATGCGCTCACCGCGCAGCGTGACGGTCTTCTCGCCATCGACGTACACCGGCGCCACCGGCGACTCGCCGGTGCCGGGCAGCGAGATGCCGATGTTGGCGAGCTTCGATTCGCCGGGGCCGTTCACCACGCAGCCCATCACGGCCACGTGCATGTTCTCCACTCCTGCATAACGCTCGCGCCACGCGGGCATCGAGGCCCGCAGGTAGCTCTGGATACGCTCGGCGAGTGACTGGAAATAGGTGCTCGTGGTGCGGCCGCAGCCCGGGCACGCGGTGACCTGCGGCGTGAACGAGCGAAAGCCCATCGACTGCAGGATCTCCTGCGCGACGATCACCTCGCGCGTGCGGTCGCCGTTGGGCTCGGGCGTGAGCGACACGCGGATGGTGTCGCCGATGCCTTCCTGCAACAGCACTGCCATCGCGGCCGTGGACGCGACGATGCCCTTGCTGCCCATGCCGGCCTCGGTGAGGCCGAGGTGCAGCGGGTAGTCGCAGCGTCGCGCGAGCTCGCGATACACGGCGACGAGGTCCTGCACCGCCGACACCTTGCAGGAGAGCACGATGCGATCGCCGGGCAGGCCGAGCTCCTCGGCGCGCTGCGCGCTGTCGATCGCCGACACGATGAGCGCCTCGCGCATCACGCTCTCGGCCGCTTGCGGATGCGCGCTCCGCGCATTGGCGTCCATCATCCGGGCGAGCAGGTCGGCATCAAGGCTGCCCCAGTTCACGCCGATGCGCACGGGCTTGCCGAACTCGATGGCCTTCTCGATCATCGTCACGAATTGCGGATCGCGCTTGCTGCCTTTGCCGACGTTGCCCGGGTTGATGCGGTACTTGGCCAGCGCCTGTGCGCACTCCCGGTATTCGGTGAGGAGCTTGTGGCCGTTGAAGTGGAAGTCGCCGATGAGCGGCACGTGCACGTTCTGCGCGTCGAGCGCCTCGCGGATCGCCGGTACGGCGGCGGCGGCCTCCGCGGAGTTGACCGTGACACGCACGAGCTCGGAACCCGCGAGCGCCAGCGCCTTGACCTGCGCGACGGTGCCGGCGATGTCGGCGGTGTCGGTATTGGTCATCGACTGCACCACGATGGGCGCGGCGCCGCCCAGGCGAACGGGGCCGATGGCAGCGGCGCGGGTGCGGTGGCGTTGCGGGAGGGCGGCGTCCATCGTCACTTCACCGTGAACTTGGCGACGTTCTGCTTGGCATAGGGTGCGGTGTCGAACGGGGCTCCGCGCAACGAGACCTGCACCGCTTCCGCGTTGCCGAGGATCACGTCGAACGGGAGGATGCCGCCCACGGCATGCGTGGCGCCGGGATAGCCCATGGTCGACAACAACACGTTGCCGCGAGCGTCCTTGACCTCGATCCAGGACGTGCCGCGGAACACGAAGACGATGGGCGTGTCGTCGGGAGCCGCGCCCGGGGCGGCGCTCGCGATTTCGGCGGCCGGTGCGGTGCTCGACGTGGGCGCGGTGCTCGTCGACGGGACGGCAGCCGCGCCCGTGTCCGTGGCGGGTGAGGCGGCTGGGGCCGCCGCCGGCGGCACGAGAGAGGGCGTGGGCAGCGCCTGCTCGGTGGGCGCGCCCGAGGTCACGCCGCGCGCGCGCTCGGACAGCGGCCGCCAAAACTGGTAGGCCGCCGCGATGGCCACGATGGCCACGAACGCGAGCGGGATGGCCCAGCGCGCGCTACCGGGCTTCGCGGTGGCGTCGGCGGGCAGCTCGCCCATCACGCGCGTGGTCGGCGAGATGGCGGGCCGGTCGAGCGACGCGGCCGTGCTGCCGTCGGGCAACGCGGCGAGGAGGGCATCGGCGTCCAGGCGCAGGAGGCGGGCGTAGTTGCGCAGGAAGCCGCGGATGAACGTGCGTCCGGGCAGCTGGGCGTAGTCGTCATCCTCGAGCGCCACGACCTGGCGCGGCGCGAGCTTCAATTGCTGCGAGACGTCGTCGATGGACATCCCAGCGGACTCGCGCGCCTCGCGGACGATGGCGCCCGGCGAGCGCGCGGCAGGCGGCGGGGAGAGGTCGACGGAAGCGTCGTCGGTAGGGGACATGCGGGCGGGACCTACTCGCACTTGCCGGGCGGGATCGCCCGCGCCTCGGCCGATTCGGGATAGCGATTGCGCAGCTGGGACACGTAGGAGGCCTCGGTGGCGCGGTCACCCAGCTTGCGCTCGATGCACATGCCGAGATAGAGCGCTTCCGGCGGCGCGGACGTCTGCTGCGTGACGCGGCGGATCATGAGCCGCGCCTCGTCCAGGCGGTCTTCGCGGTACTTGAGCAGCGACAGGTTGTACGCGGCGGGGCTGCTCTGCGGATTCACGGACAGCGCGCGGCGGTAGAACTCCTCGGCGCGCTTGCTCTCACCGATCTCGGCCGAGCACTTGCCGGCATTGACCAGGGCGATGTCCGGGGTTCGGTAAAGCGGATTGCGCACGGCCATCTCGAACTCGGGAATCGCCTCGCGCGGCTTGCCGTGCGAGCAGAGGAACCAGCCCCAGTTCTGGCGGATCTCCGAGTCGCTCGGCGCGAGCTCGAGCGCCGAGCGGAAGTTGGCCTCGGCCTTGGCGTTCTCGCCGAGCACGGCGTATACGAGGCCGTACACGTTGTAGATCTTGGCATTCTTCGGATCGAGCTTGGCCGCCTCGGCGAGCTCCTGCAGCGCGACCTCCATCTGACCCCGCTCGTAGTACCCCGCGGCGATCTCCGCATGCAGCTGGGCGCGGTAGGGCGCGGGCGCCTCCTGGATCGGCGGCGGGGTGGGCATCGGCGGCGTGGGCGGGTTCGAGGCCTGCTTGGACGACGACGATTGGCAGGCCGCGAGCGCGACGGCGAAGGCAACGGTCACCG
>CALFEY010000022.1 GCA_937958295.1 uncultured Pseudomonadota bacterium | reverse complement strand
CTTCAGCATGATGGCGCTGTAGTCGTCCTTGGCCTTCTCGAACTCGGCGAGCTTCCGCTCGATGCCGAGGCCCGTGGTCACGGCAAAGCCCCCGATCCAGTCGGCCCGGCCGCTGCCGGCCGGGGCGATGAAATCGGCCAAGCACAGGTTTGCCTTGCCCGGCGGACGCTCGTTCTGCTGGCGCAGGTTGCGCCACACGAACGAAGGCGCGGCGTCGCCCTCGGCGAACACTTCGATGTCGTCGCCGGCCGCGCGCGCCGGCCACAGGGCCATCACGCCGTTGGCGGCGAGCCAGCGGCCGGCGATGATCCGCTCGAGCATCGCGCGACCTTCGGCATACACGTTGCGTGCCGCCTCGCCCACGATCGCATCATCGAGGATCGCCGGGAACGGTCCGGACAGCTCCCACGCCTGGAAGAACGGGCCCCAGTCGATGTACTGCGCGATCTCCGCGAGATCCACGTTGCGGAACTCGCGCCGGCCCGTCGCGCGCGGCCCCGGTGGCGCGTAGTGCTTCCAGTCGGTAGCGAAAGCGTTGGCGCGGGCCGCCTCCAGCGGCACGAGCTTCGGCCCCTTCTTGCCCGCATGCTGCACGCGGATCTTCTCGTAGTCGGCCGCCACTTCGATCACGTAGCCGGCCTTGAGCTCATCGGAGAGGAGGTTGCTCGCCACGCCCACAGCGCGCGACGCATCGGGCACGTACACCGTGACGCCGCCGTAGTTGGGGGCGATCTTCACCGCCGTGTGCACGCGCGACGTGGTGGCGCCGCCGATGAGCAGCGGCTGCTCCATGCCGAGCCGCTGCATCTCGTGCGCGACGTGCGCCATCTCCTCGAGCGAGGGCGTGATGAGCCCCGACAGCCCGATGATGTCGGCGTTGCGCTCGCGAGCGGTGTCGAGGATCTTCTGCGCCGGCACCATCACGCCGAGGTCGATCACGTCGAAGTTGTTGCACTGGAGCACCACGCCCACGATGTTCTTGCCGATGTCGTGCACGTCGCCCTTCACCGTGGCCATCACGATGGTGCCCTTGGGCTTGCCCGCCTGGCCGGAGGCGAGCTTCTCGGCCTCGATGAAGGGAATCAGATGGCCCACCGCCTGCTTCATCACGCGCGCAGACTTGACCACCTGCGGCAGGAACATCTTGCCTGCGCCGAAGAGGTCGCCCACGACCCCCATGCCGGCCATGAGCGGACCCTCGATGACCTGGATGGGCCGCGGGTACTTCTGCCGGGCCTCCTCCGTATCCTCGATGATGTGGGTGGTGATGCCTTTGACGAGCGCATGCGACAGGCGCTGCTCGACCGGCGCGGCCCGCCAGGCGAGGTCCTCCACCACGACCTTGCCCTGCGCCTTGACCGTTTCCGCGAAACTCACCAAGCGCTCGGTGGCGTCGTCGCGACGGTTGAGGACCACGTCCTCCACGCGCTCTCGCAGCTCCGGCTCGATCTCGTCGTACACGCCGAGCTGGCCGGCGTTCACGATGCCCATCGTGAGCCCGGCGCGGATCGCGTGATACAGGAACACGGTGTGGATCGCCTCGCGCACCGGCTCGTTGCCGCGGAAGCTGAAGCTCACGTTGCTGATCCCGCCGGACACTTTCGCATGCGGCAGGTGCTCGCGGATCCACCGCGTGGCGTTGATGAAGTCGACCGCGTAGTTGTTGTGCTCGTCGATGCCCGTGGCGATGGCGAACACGTTCGGGTCGAACACGATGTCCTCGGGGGCGAAGCCGATCTTGTCCACCAGAAGGTCGTAGCTGCGCCGGCAGATCGAGGTCTTGCGCTCGAAGGTATCGGCCTGGCCCTTCTCGTCGAAGGCCATCACGATCACCGCGGCACCGTAGCGCTGCACGAGGGTGGCCTGACGCAGGAACGACGCCTCGCCTTCCTTGAGCGAGATCGAGTTGACGATCGGCTTGCCCTGTACGCACTTCAAGCCCGCCTCGATCACCTCCCACTTGGAGGAATCGATCATCACCGGCACGCGCGCGATGTCGGGCTCGGTGGCGACGAGGTTCAAGAACCGCACCATCGCCGCCTTGGAGTCGAGCATCGCCTCGTCCATGTTGACGTCGATGATCTGCGCGCCGGCCGCCACCTGCTGACGCGCCACCTCCACGGCCGCCGCGAAATCGCCGCCGAGGATCAGCTTGGCGAAGGCCCGCGAACCCGTGACGTTGGTGCGCTCGCCCACGTTCACGAAGAGCGAATCGTCACCGATGAGAAGAGGCTCGAGGCCGGCCAGGCGCATCAGGCGGGACATGTGGTTCTCAGCAGCAATCGTGGGCGTTGTGCCGGATGCGCCGGGCGGCACGCAGGCAACAGCGGGGAAGAGGACAACCGGTACGCCTCCCCCGCCCCGCGCAGGAGGCGAGGGAGCGTTTCATGCCGCGGACTCCGCCGCTTCCTCTTGCGCAATCGCGCGCGGGGGCAGCACGGCCACGGCCTGAGCGATAGCCCGGATGTGGTCGGGCGTAGTGCCGCAACAGCCACCCACGATGTTGATGAAGCCGCTGCGCGCGAAATCGGCGAGCAGGCCCGAGGTCTGCGCCGGCGTTTCGTCGTAGCCCGTCTCGGCCATCGGGTTGGGCAATCCTGCATTGGGGTAGCACGACACGAAGGTGTCCGCCACGCGCGAGATCTCCTCGATGTACGGCCGCATGAGGGCCGCGCCAAGCGCGCAGTTGAGGCCCACGGCGAGCGGTTTCACGTGCCGCACGGCGTTCCAGAACGCCTCGGGTGTCTGCCCCGACAGCGTGCGGCCCGAGGCATCGGTGATGGTTCCCGACACGATCACCGGCAGCCGTCGCCCCACCTTCTCGAAGAAGGACTCGATGGCGAAGAGCGCGGCCTTGGCGTTGAGCGTGTCGAAGATCGTCTCGACAAGCAAGATGTCGACGCCGCCGTCGACGAGCCCGGAGATCGCCTCGGAGTACGTGGCGACAAGCTCGTCGTAGGTGACGTTGCGCGCGCCGGGATCGTTCACGTCCGGCGAGATGGAGGCGGTGCGGTTGGTCGGGCCGATCGCCCCAGCCACGAAGCGCGGCTTGTCCGGCGTGCGCGCTGTCCACGCGTCGGCGGCCTCGCGCGCGATGCGCGCCGCCGCGACGTTCATGTCGTGAACCTGTCCCTGCATGCCGTAGTCGGCCTGCGCGATCGCCGTGGCGCTGAAGGTGTTGGTCTCGATGATGTCGGCGCCCGCCGCGAGGTAACGGTCGTGCACGTCGCGCACGACCTCAGGCTTGGTGAGCACCAGAAGATCGTTGTCGCCGGCGAGCTCATGCGAGTGGTCGTGGAAATGACCCCGGAAGTCGCCCGGCGTGAGCTTGCACTGTTGCAACATCGTGCCCATCGCGCCATCCATCACGAGGATGCGCTGGCGGAGGAGTCGTACGAGCTCGTCGGTGCGATCGGGTTGCATGGCGAAACCGGGCTTCTCGGAGCTGTCGATTTTAGCACCCGGGTGCGGTGGAAAATGACGGGTCGGTGCCTCGCGGCGCCGCGGCATATCCATATAACCCGCCGGTGCTCGATACACGTCGACAGCGTCCATGCATGCTAATCTTGTGCTCATCATGAAGCATCTAAAGCCCCGCGACGCCCACGCGTTCCTGGCCTCCAATCCGCAGGCGGTGCTCATCGACTGCCGCAGCGAGATGGAGTACTTCTTCGTCGGCCATCCGCTGGGCGCCCAGCACGTGGCGTGGAACGACGGCCCCGACTGGGAGATCAATCCTCACTTCGTGGGGCAGGTGAAGAAAGTGGCCAGCATGAACCGGCCGGTCGTGCTCATCTGTCGCAGCGGCCACCGCTCGGTGGACGCCGGACTCGCGCTCGAGAAAGCCGGCTTTACCGAGGTGTTCAACGTGCAGGACGGCTTCGAGGGCCCGCTCGACGAGCACCACCACCGCGGCACGCGATCCGGGTGGCGCAAGGAAGGCCTGCCTTGGGAGCAGCTCTAGGCGAGGGGTGGCTTCGCGGCGCGCCAGAAGAGCGCTCCGCACCGCCATCCGTCCACTGCCTAGACAAGATCGGCGGGTCGTCCCGACCTTAGCACGGCCGTGATGGCCGCAGTCGCGTCGAGCAGTCTTTGCACCAACGCTTCCGCGTTGGCCGTTTCGTAGCGCGCTTCGGTCATCACGAGACACAGGCTTCCCGCCACCGTGCGATCGTGACGAAAGACCGGCGCCGCGATACCGACCTTGCCAGGATCGAGCTCCCCCCTGCTGATCACGTAACCCGCTTTGCGGCTCGCCTGGAGCTCGTCGTGAAAGTGGTCGAAGCCCCGCTCTCGCTGCGCGGAAGTGAGCTCGTCCCGATGTCGATCGAAAAGGCGCGCGAGGCGGGGCCGGGGCAGGAAGGCGGTGATCGCGCGGGAGGGCGCGCCCCGAAACAGCGGCATCGGACGACCGCGATCGAAGCCGACCACCAGTGGCTCCGGACCTTGCTCCAAGTGGATCGTCACGATGCGATCTGCGTACAGCCCCATCTGCGACACCGTGCACGCGGCGCGCCGGGCCAACGCACGCACGGCCTCGCGCGACCGGGTGAGGACGGGATCGTGACGACGGATGAGCCAGTCGAGCTCGATGATGCGCGGCCCGAGCGCGTATCCGCCGTCGGCCCGCACCAGCAACCCTGCACTGACCAGCTCGCGTACATAGCGATAGCCGGTGGGCCTGCTGTAGTTGCATCGGGTGATGATGTCGTCGACGGTGAGCAGCGGAGACGCCTCGCCGAACAGGTCGAGGATGCTCAGCATGCGCGACAGGCCCGTCATCGCGCGCACCGGCGGATCATGGATTGCGTGAGCCCATCTTGCCCGCAATCTCCTCCGACCAGCTCGCGCGCGTCCGGAATCCCGGCAGGCCCCGCGCGAGCGCCTCGGTTCGCGCGAGGATCGCCTCGTCGGAGGCGGCGAGGTCCACGGGCTCGCGGCACGGCTGGACGCAATGCCAGGGCGTGTCGAGGAAGAGCTCGATGCGATTGCCTTCGGGGTCGCGGAAGTACAGCGAGATAGCGTTGCCGTGCGTCACCGGCAGGAGATCGGTCGCCCGCTCGGCGCGCAAGGCACGATCGAAGTGACGCAGCGCCGCCAGGTCACGCACGCGGAACGACAGCTGGTTGACCACGTTGAACGCCACGGCGTGCGGCCGCCCGCTGGCGAGCACGATCTGGTGGTGTTCCTGCGGATCTCTGCTTAGGAACACGAGCTCGACGCGGCCGGCATCAGTGGCGAGCTCTCCGCGGTCGGTGACGACGAAGCCCATGACGCGGACGTAGAAGTCGACCATCAGGGCGAGGTCGTGGACGTACAGGCCGACGTGACTGAAAGCGACGTCCGGGATAGCCATCAATCTCACTCAATGATATTTGAAGGTAACGAGCCCCCTTTTATTCTCACATATTGACATTTATCGAGCAACACACAAAACTCCGTGTCGCGCCCCCCCAAGAGAGTGCACCGGCAGCCCCGGATGCCTCCGCAACGTCCGGTCCGGCGTCTAAGGAGGAAGCATGATCCGCATCGTCTTGCTGGCCCTGGCACTTCTGGTCTCCGCCGGCGCATCGGCGCAGACGTGGCCCACCAAGCCCGTTCACTTCATCGTCGCCGGCGCGGCAGGCTCCGCTCCGGACATCATCGCCCGTCTCATCGGCGAGCGACTCACTCAGATGTGGGGGCAGCAAGTCGTCGTGGAGAACCGCGTGGGCTCCGCCGGCAACGTCGGCACCGCGGCTGCCGCCAAGGCTGCCCCTGATGGCTACACGATCCTGTTCGGGCAGGCGGCGCCGCTCGCGCTCAGCCCGATCGTGTTCAAGCAACTGGATTTCGACCCGGAGAAAGACTTTGTGCCGGTGGTACGCGTGGGGCTGTCGCCGATGATGGTGTCCGCCGGAAAGGACTTCGCCCCCAAGACCCTCCCCGAGCTCATCGCCGCGGCCAAGGCAGCGCCGGGCAAGATCAACTACGGGACGTCCAGCCAACGCAACATCCCGCATCTGACCGGCGTGCTCCTCGCCACCAGCGCGGGCGTGCAGCTCACCCATGTGCCGTACTCCTCGAACAGCCTTGCCGCCACCGAAGCGAGCACCGGGCTCACCCAGTTGTACATCGACGGCATCCCGCCGATGACGGGCCACATCAAGGCGGGCCGCTTGCGTCCGATCGCCGTCACGTCGTCGAAGCGGTTGTCCAATTTTCCCGATATCCCCACCGTGGCCGAGACCCTTCCGGGCTTCGAGTTCAACGGGTGGTTCGCCATCCTGGCCCCTGCGGGAACGCCCCCCGAGATCCTGGCGCGCATCAACCGAGACATGAACACGGTCCTGCGCAGCCCCGACATGGTGGAGCGCCTCTTGGGCTTCGGCATCTATGAGCCCGGCGGCACGCCCGAGGACCTCGCGGCCTTCATGCGCAGCGAGCGCGAGAATTACAGCAAGGCCGTCCGCGCCGGCGGCATCAAGCCGAGTGATCGACACCGACGTCCTCATCGCCGGCGGCGGCCCCGTCGGCCTTGGCCTCGCCTGCGAGCTCGGCTGGCGAGGCGTGCGCTGCCTCGTCGTGGAGGAGCGGCGCGAGTTCCTCGACGAGCCCGTGGCGAAGGTCAACCTCGTCAACGCGCGGTCGATGGAGTTCTGCCGGCGGTGGGGCATCGAGAAGGAAGTGCGCCATGCCGGCTTTCCCGACGATTTCCCCATGTCGATCCTGTTCGCCACCAGCATGCGCGGCAAGGCGATCGCGCGCATCCCCTATCCCAGCATGGGCGAGCAGGAGCCGCATCCGGCGAGCCCCACCAATCGCCAGCGAATCCCCCAGGGCCTGCTCGATGGCGTCCTGCGCCGAGCGGCGCAACGCTTCGAGTCCGTCGACGTGTCCTTCGGGACCCGCTTGGTCGCCTTCGCCGACAAAGCCACGCACGTGGAGGCCGAGATCGCTCGCGGCGGGCATGTCGAGACGGTGCGCGCGCGCTACCTCGTGGGCGCGGATGGCGCGCGCAGCATGGTGCGCGAGGCACTGGGGATAGGCCTCGTGGGGGAACAGCGCCTGAACACGTCGTGCGGCATCTATTTCCGCAGCCCGCGGCTCTGGCAACAGCACGACAAGGGCAAGGCGATCATGACCATCCTGGTCGGACGCGATGGCATGTGGGCCAACCTCAATGCGATCGACGGCTATTCCACGTGGCGCCTGTCGGTGTACCGCGAGGTCGACCCCGCCGAGGCCACGCCGCTCCTGCACCAAGCCATGGGGGGCCCCTTCGATGCCGAGATCCGGGCGGTCAATCCGTGGATTCGCCGCGCCGTCGTCGCCGAGCGCATGCAGCAGGGCCGTTGCTTTCTCATCGGCGACGCCGCCCACCAGCTCTCGCCCACCGGCGGGTTCGGGATGAATACCGGCCTCGCCGACGCCGTCGACCTCGGCTGGAAGATCGACGCCGTGCTGAGCGGACGCGGCGGCGAGCGCCTGCTCGACACCTACGACCTCGAGCGCCGGCCGATCGGCGAGCGGGCGGTGCGCGAGGCCACCGTCAACTTCAAGCAGCTCGTGAACCTGCCCACGTTCGACTGGATCGCCGACGACGGTGCCGAAGCCGACGCGAAGCGCGCCGAGCTCGGCAAGACGTTCATCGGCATGACACGCGCCGAGTGGGAGTCATGGGGCGTCCAGTTCGGCTACCGCTACGACCCCTCGCCGATCATCGTGGGCGATGGAACGGACCCGCCCGACGACGACCCCATGGTCTACACCCCCACGGCCCGGCCCGGCTCGCGCGCGCCGCACGTCTGGCTGGCGCCGGGGCGCTCCACGCTGGACCTCTTCGGCCGGGACTTCGTGCTGCTCGATCTCGCCAAGATGGGCGCCGAAGCGCAGCACGCCTACGGTCGCCGCTTCGTCCTGGTCCGTCCCGATGGACACGTCGCCTACCGCGCCGACGAGGCGCCGGACGACAGCGTCATGCGCAAGGTGCGCGGCTTCGTCTGAAGGATCGCCGCTGGCGACGTGCTAGATTGGTCGGCGCCATGACGCGCGACCCTCCTGCCGCCGGGCAGCGCACGCTCCGCCGCGGGGCTGGCGGGGCACCGACATGAGCGCCTTCGGCCCCCTCGCCGCGCATTTCTTGGATGCGTCCCGCGGCCTCGCCTGCCCCACGGCGCTCACGACGTATGCGAGTGCGCTCCCCTGCGAAGGCCTGCTCCTCGACGCCATGTGCGGCACCGGCCGTATCCTCGTGCCGTGGGTACGCCGGGGCGCGAAGGTGCACGGCGTGGATGCCTCCGCCGCCATGCTCGCGGTGTGCGCAGCCCATCTCGCGGGTACGGCAGACGAGGTTCCGCTCTTTCGGCAGGACATCGCGGCGCTGAACCTTCCATTCCGCTACGCGGGCGCCTTCGTGGCGGGCAGCGCGCTCCAGTTCCTCACGGATCCCGCGGCCGTGCAGACAGCGCTGGCGAGGTTGCACGCGCACCTGCTCACACCGGGCGTACTCCTCGTCGAGTTCGAGATACCGCCGATCGCGCGGCAGAATCTCGCCGCCCCGCTCGTGGAAATCTCGACCACGCAGCTTGCCGACGGCTCGCGCATCACGCTGCGCTCCGAATCGACCTGGACGCCGGAGGCCAAGCTGTCGCGCAGCGAACGGCGGTACACCCAGCGGCGCGGTGCGCAACGGATCGGCGAGGAGCACGAGGTGGTGCGGGCGACGTGGTACGAGCCCGGCGAAGCCGTGGCGCTCGTGGCGGCGGCAGGCTTCGTGGCCGACGTCGGCGCCTCGAAGGTCGATGACGACGGCACCATCGTGTTCACGGTCGTCGCGCGCCGAACGGCCTGATCCCGCGACCGCCGCCCCTACCAGCTGCCCGAGCTCCCGCCCCCGCCCGAGCTTCCCCCGCCGCCGGAAAATCCTCCGGAGGACGACGAGCTTCCCGACGACGACGACGACCACGACGACCCGCCGCTGCTCATGGTGAAGCCGCCCACGGTCGCCTTGCCCTTCGTCTTCAGGTCCTTCTGCGCCTTCTCGTACCACGCGGTGTTGCGCAGGATGAGCTTGGCCACCGGAAAGCCCACGAGATAGATCGCGAGCAGCACCAGCGCGCCCTTCACGCCCACGATCATGATGGGGAACATCGCCCAGAACGGAATGAGGAAGAGGTAGAGGAACCAGCCCACGCCGGGCGTCATCACGCCGATGATGGTGAAGAGGCCGATGATGCCGAAGATGAAGCAGCCGAGCAGGATGCGCAGCGGCCACGGTGGCAGGTCGGGCTCGTCGAAGCCCGAAAGGTCGATCTTGAAGCCCTTGGCGCTGGTGGACGACGAGGGCGCGGCCTCCACGGTCGCCGCCTCTCCCCGAAGGAGCGCCACCACCGCCGTCACGCCGCCCTCGATGCCACCATCGAAGTCGTTGCTCTTGAACTTGGGCGCCATCTCGTTGCGGATGATTCGGCTCGCCATCGCATCGGTGAGCGTGCCCTCGAGGCCGTAGCCCACCTCGATGCGCATCTTGCGATCCTTGGGCGCCACCACCAGGAGCACGCCGTTGTCCTTGCCCTTCTGTCCCAGCTTCCACGCCTTGAACACGTCGTTGGCGTAGGTCTCGATGCTCTCGCCGCCGGTGGTAGGCACGGTGAGGACCACGACCTGGTCGGTGGTCTTGTCCTCGTGCGCCTTGAGGAGCGCGCCGATGCGCTCGCGCACCGCCGGGGAGAGGATCTCGGCATCGTCGACCACGCGTCCGGACAGGTAAGGGACATCCGTGGCGAGCGCCGGCGCGGCCGCGACGGCCAGGAGCAGCGCGCAGAAGACCCGCCATGCGCGCGCGGGAAGGATCGCCATCGCGCTCATCGACCGGCATCCTTCACGACGGGCGCATCGGCAAAGCGATTGCCTTGCGCCAGACCCACCGCCTTGCCGGCGAGAAGCTCGCCCACGGCGTCGAGGCCGGCGAGCACTGCGGCGCCGGTCGCGCGGGTGGCGAGGTGCTGCGTCATGCGCGTCACCACGCTGTCCCATTGCGCCACCGTGAGTTGCGCGCGTAGGCCCTTGTCGGGCAGCACGATCACGCGATGCTCGAGCATGCTCACCAGCACGAGCAGCGCGGTGCGCCCGGGCGTGGCAAAGAGCTCGCGCTCGAGGAACTGGTCGTTGGCGTACTGCGCCACTTCCACCGCCGCGCGCGACTTGCGCACGAACAGTCGCGCGAAGGCGGGCACGTAGATCGTGGCGAGCGCGCAGGCAGCCCCCACGGCCAGGACGACCACGAGCGACGTGAACACGAGAGCGCTCGTGACCCAGTCGGGGCGTACGACGTCGGCGATCGCCACGGCCAGCGCCGTCAGCGAGGCGCCGAGCGCAAATGCGCGCCACACCACTTCGGGATAGTCGTCGGACCTGGCGGTCACGATCGTCACCACCTCGATGCCGAGGTCTTTCTCGAGCGCGGCCACGCGCGCCTCGATGGCCTGCTGATCGGCGACCGTGAGGAGCATGTCAGCGGCCGGCGGCCAGCGGCCGCGCCTGCGGCGCCCTCTGCAGGGG
>CALFEY010000021.1 GCA_937958295.1 uncultured Pseudomonadota bacterium | reverse complement strand
GCTGCCGGGCTCCTGCGCGCCGAACTGGTTGCACGGGAAGCCCAGGATCTCGAGGCCCTTGCCGTGGAGTTTCTGGTATAGGGCCTCGAGGCCCTTGTACTGCGGCGTGAAGCCGCACTTGCTCGCCGTGTTGACGATGAGCAGCGCCTTGCCGCGGTATCTGTCGAGCTTCACCTGCTTGCCGGTGATGTCCTCGACGGTGAAATCGTAGATGGAGGGCATGGGAACCACCCCTGGAAGTGCCGAAGGGCGAATTATGCGGTGTCCCTGGACCCGCCGCCACCGTCCGGCAGGGAGGCGGCCGCCGGGGTCCCGACCGGGGCCACCGGTGCGGCGACGGGCGGCCGGTGCCGGGGTGGGAGCAGGAAATCGCGGGGCGCGGCCACGAGGTGGGCGAGGACCGCCCGGGTGAGCCGCCCGCGCGACACGGCCCCGCGCCCGGTGGAGCGGATGGCGAGGGCCATGGCAAGCACAAAGGACACGGTGAGGTTCAACAACCCGATGACGCCGATCCCGGCCACGGCCAGCCAGAACGCCGGCAGCGCGAACACATTGCCGCCGTGCGCCCAGGAGGCGAGCGCGAGCTGCCCCGTGGACAGCGTCACGTGCCGCACTTCGAGCGGAAGCCCGAAGAAGAGCGCCACCACGGGCACCATGCCGAGGAGGAAGCCCAGCGAGACGTTGCCGCCCAGCGCGGCCACGTTGTCCTCCACCAGCGCGGCAAAGCGCTGCTGCCGCGCCTTGCCGAGCCAGCGCGCGAGCAGCGGACTGCCTGCCACGGCCTCGGGAAGGCGGCGGTACGCGGCCCAGTTCTCGAAGGCGCCCGCGAACAGCGCAGACAGCCACAGGAGCACCCCGGTGAAGGCGGCGTATAGCGGCGTCACCCCCAGGAGAGAGAGGCCCTCGATATAGTGCAGTGACTGTTCTTGCGCGGGCACGTGGCCCCCGCCCACACCCAGGAGGAGCGCCTGCAGCGCGAGCGCGGCCGGCGCCACCAAGAGCAGGTTGCCGGCGATCGCCGCTACCTGCGAGCGCACGAGGCTCGCCACCTCCCCCACGAAGGCCCGCACGCGGCGTCGCTCGCCGGCGGCCATGAGGTGGTCCGCCATCGTGGCGGCGGTCATCGCCGGCTGCTTGGTGGCGAGCGTGCCGTGCAGGAGGTGGATCAGCACGAAGGACGTGGCGTAGTTGAGAGAAGCCACGAGCCCCTCGAGGAACGGCGGTAGGCCGTGGCCGGAGGTGACCAGCTTGACGAGGACCGTCACGCCGGTGAGCGCGCCGCCGATCGCGGCGCTGCGCAGCATCACGCGATACTGCGCGGCGTCGTGCGTGATGTAGTGCTCGCCGGTGCGGCGTGCCGACTCCACGATGCGGCGTGCGAGCAGCACCGAGTTCTCGGCGAGCAGCGCACGCACGCTGGTCTGCGCGACATTGGCGCGCACGAGCTCGGCGATGAAGGCCGCCACGACCCCCGGGGCCGGCGGCGGGTCGCCGCGAAAGGCCACGAGGGCGGCCATGCGGCGCAGGCCGAGGCGGGCACGCTCGAGTGCATAGACGAGATCGAGGGACACGCCGTATTGCTCGAGGTGGTCTCGCACGTCGCCGAGCGCGCGGGTGCAGCGCGCGATGTCGCTCGCGAGCGCGCTGCGCGCGGCATCGGCCTCGGGCCCTCCCGCGCTCGCAAGCACGTACTCGTGCACCGTCACCGGCAACGAGGCAAACGGCAGGTCGAGCGGGCGCTCCGCGGCGGTGCGCCGGCGCACCCGGTGCGACAGCCCCACGGCCTGGACGTGGCTCGCGAGGATCACGAGCGCATCGGCGGCATCGCGCCGCGGGCCCGCCCAGGGGTCGCCGTCCGGCCGCGGTCCGGGGGCGGTGAGCAGGGCCGCGAGCTCGTCGAGGACGGCGGGAGGCAACGCCGCGATCCAGAGGGCGTCCTCGGGATACGGGAAGAGCCGCCGGAAGAGCTCGGCGAGATCGAGCGGCGACGGCGGCGACGGCAAAACCTTCGTCGACAGGCGGTCGACGAGCTCGTGGAAGAACGCATGCGCCCGCGGCAGGCCGGTCTCGGAGAGAAGTCCCACCGCGTCCATCTCGTGCAGCGTGATCCGCAGGAGCTCCGCCACCTCCGCCCGGCGCTCGGGATGGCGGCCGAGCACCTGCAGGAGAAAGCGCATCCGCGTGGCCGGCGTGATCCCGCTTTCACCGTCGTCGGCGCGGCTGCGCACCCAGCCCACGACGCGCTCGAGCCACGCGGTGCGCTCGGCCAGCGGTGCGCCGGCTCGCGCGCCCGCCACCAGCCAGTCGAGGCCGGCGCGCTCCGGCTTAGCGCGCGCCATCGTCGCTCCCAGGCGCGCACACACCGAACCCGCCGCCCCCCGGTGTCTCGATGACGAACACGTCGCCCGGCTGCATGTCCACCTTGTGGGTGGCGCCGAAGCTCTCGCGCTCCCCCGTCGCGCGCTCGACCCAGTTGTGGCCAACGGCCCCCGCCGCGCCCCCGGCCACGCCGAAGGGCGCGACCCGCCGGTGGTTGGCGAGGATCACGGCCGTCATCGGCTCGAGGAACCGCAGGCGCCGAACGGTACCGTCGCCGCCGCGGTGCAACCCCGCCCCGCCGCTGCCGCGCCGCAGGGAGAAGGCGTCGAGCCGCACGGGGAAGCGCCACTCGAGCACTTCCGGATCGGTCAGACGCGAGTTCGTCATGTGCGTCTGCACGGCGCTCGCGCCGGCAAAGTCCGGGCCCGCACCGGCGCCGCCCGCGATCGTCTCGTAGTACTGGTAGCGCGCGTTGCCGAAGGTGAAGTTGTTCATCGTCCCCTGCGACGCGGCCAGCACCCCGAGCGCGCCGTAGAGCGTGTCGGTGATCACCTGCGAGGTCTCCACGTTGCCGGCCACCACCGCCGCCGGGTAGTGCGGACGGATCATGCAGCCGTCGGGGATCACGATGCGCAACGGCTTCAGGCACCCGGCGTTCATCGGGATGTCGTCGTCGACAAGCGTGCGGAAGACGTAGAGCACGGCTGCCTTGCACACCGACGCTGGCGCATTGAAGTTGGTGGGCTGCTGGCCGCTCGTGCCCGTGAAGTCGATCACGGCCTCGCGCCGCGAGCGATCGATCGCGATGCGCACGGCGATGCGCGCGCCGCTGTCCATCTCGTATTCGAACGCGCCGTCGGTCAGCACGTCGAGCACGCGGCGCACGGCCTCCTCCGCGTTGTCCTGCACGTGCTGCATGTAGGCGCGCACCACGGGAAGGCCGAAGTGCGCGACCATCTTCGCGAGCTCGTCGGCGCCTTTGGCACAGGCGGCCACCTGCGCACGCAGGTCTGCCAGGTTCTGCTCGACGTTGCGCGACGGATAGCGCCCGCCGGCGAGCAGCGCCCGCATCTCGCCGTCGAGGAAGCGACCCTCGGCCACGAGCTCCACGTTGTCGAGCAGGACGCCCTCCTCCTCGACGTGGCGGGAGTCCGGCGGCATCGAGCCGGGCGTGATGCCGCCGATGTCCGCATGGTGGCCACGCGAGGCCACGTAGAACTCCGGAACGTCTGCGTCCATGAACACGGGCGCGATCACCGTGACATCCGGCAGGTGGGTGCCGCCGTTGTACGGCGCATTAAGCACGAATACGTCGCCGCGGCACATGGTGCCCGCCCGCCGGTCGACCACCGTCTTGACCGATTCGCCCATCGAGCCCAGGTGCACCGGCATATGCGGAGCGTTGGCGATGAGGCTCCCTTCGCGATCGAAGAGCGCGCAGGAGAAGTCGAGGCGCTCCTTGATATTCACGGAATACGCCGTGTTGGCGAGCGTCACGCCCATCTGCTCGGCGATGGCCATGAAGAGATTGTTGAACACCTCGAGGAGCACCGGGTCGGCGGTAGTGCCGATTGCATGGGTGCGCTGGGCAGCTTCCACGCGCTCGAGGATCACGTCGTCGCGGGCGGTAAGCGTGAGTTGCCAGCCGGGCTCGATCACCGTCGTGGCATTCTGCTCACGCACGATCGCGGGGCCTGCCACGGCGTCGCCCGGGCGCAAGGTCGTGCGCTCGTACACGGGCGCGTCGCGCAGGGCGCCGGCCATGTAGGCACGGCGCACGGCGATCGGCGCGAGCGCGGCCGCACGCGGGGCGAAGGCCGGCGCGAAGTCCGCGGCCGAGTCGCTGCGGCCCACTGCTTCCACGGCAATCGCCTCGATCACGAGCCCGCGGTCGGGCATGAGGAAGCCATACTGCTGGCGATAGCGGCGCTCGAACTCCGCCACGATGGGCGCGGCGAGTTCCGCCGTGGGCAGCTCGATCGTGGTGTCGGTACCGTCGTACTTCACGTGCAGCATGCGCGCGCAATCGATGCGCGCCGGTGCGATCCCCTGCACCTCGATCTCGGCGCGCGCCGCGGCCTCGAGCCGGGCGAAGGCCGCGGCGGCGACGGCGAGCGCGGCGTCGGACAATGCGGCCTCGAGCGCCTCCTGGCGCAGCGCGCGCACGTCGGCCAGGCCCATGCCGTAGGCCGAGAGCACCCCGGCGAAGGGATGGATGAACACGCGCGTCATGCCGAGCGCGTCGGCCACGAGGCAGGCGTGCTGCCCGCCTGCGCCGCCGAAGCAGCACAGCGTGTACTCGGTCACGTCGTAGCCGCGCTGCACGGAGATGTGCTTGATGGCGTTGGCCATGTTTTCCACGGCGATGGCGAGGAAACCCTCCGCGATCGCCTCCGGGGAGCGGGCGATGCCCGTCTTGGCCGCGACCTCGCCGGCGAGCGCCGCGAACTTCTCCCGCACGACCTGCGCATCAAGGGGCTCGTCGCCCTGCGGGCCGAAGAGCCTGGGGAAGAGGTGGGGCACGATCTTGCCCACCATCACGTTGCAGTCGGTCACGGTCAGCGGACCGCCCCGGCGATAGGCGGCGGGCCCGGGATTGGCGCCGGCCGACTCGGGCCCCACGCGAAAGCGAGCACCGTCGAAGGTGCAGATCGAGCCGCCGCCTGCGGCCACCGTATGGATGCTCATCATCGGCGCGCGCAGCCGCACGCCGGCGACCTCCGTCGCGAAGGCGCGCTCGTAGTGCCCCGCCCAGTGCGCGACGTCGGTGGACGTACCACCCATGTCGAAGCCGATGATCCGCTCAAAGCCCGCCAGCCGCGAAACTTCCACCGCGCCCACGATGCCGCCCGCCGGGCCGGAGAGGATTGCGTCCTTGCCCTGAAAGCGCCGGGCGTCGGTGAGGCCGCCGCTCGACTGCATGAATTGCAGCTTGACGGGCGCGCCGCCGTGGCCGCCGAGCGAGCGCTCCACCCGCTCCACGTAGCGGCGCAGGATCGGCGAGAGATACGCGTCCACCACGGTGGTGTCGCCGCGCGACACGAACTTCATGAGGGGACTCACCTCGTGTGACACCGATACCTGGGTGAAGCCGATCGCGCGGGCGAGGTCCGCCACCGCCCGCTCGTGCGCGGGGAAGCGATAGCCGTGCATCAGCACGATCGCCGCCGCGCGGATGCCGTCGGCATGGGCCGCGCGCAGCGCCACCTCCGCGCGGGCGAGATCCAGCACCTGCACCACCTCGCCGCGCGCCGCGATGCGCTCGTCCACCTCGATCACGCGCTCGTACAAAAGCGTGGGCAGCACGATGCGCCGCACGAAGAGCCGGGGACGATTCTGGTAGCCGATGCGCAGAGCGTCGGCGAAGCCGCGGGTCACCACGAGCACGGTGCGCTCACCCTTGCGCTCGAGCAGCGCATTGGTGGCCACGGTGGTGCCCATCTTCACCGCATCGATGGCGGCCGCGGGGATCGGCGCCCCCGGCGGGAGTCCCAGCAGCTCGCGGATGCCCTGTACCGCAGCGTCCTCGTAGCGCTCCGGGTTGTCCGACAGCAGCTTGTGCGTGACGAGCGTGCCGTCGTCCTTGCGGGCCACGATGTCGGTGAAGGTGCCGCCGCGGTCGATCCAGAATTGCATGGCCAAGGGGTTGTGGACAACGGGCGGACGAGGACGGGTGCGCGGGGCATGCCCGCCCGGACGAAGCCGCGCACGGGAAGCGATTCTAGCCTCCCGCGCCGATACCACCATGAGCGAGTGCCGCATCGCCCGGGGCGCCCTTGCGCGTATGCTCGCGCGATCGGCCGCGTCCGGCCCCGCCTGCCACGCCCCATGCTCGGACTGCTCGTCCTCGATACCGCGTTTCCGCGCATCGCCGGCGATGTCGGTGCCCCCGCGACTTTTGCCTTTCCGGTGCGCCATGCGGTCGTGCCAGGCGCCGGCGTGGACGGCGTGGTGCATGCGGCCGACCGTGCATTGCTTCCGCGCTTCGTGGCCGCCGCCCACGCCCTGCAGGAGGAGGGCTGCATCGCCATCGCCACCACTTGCGGCTTTCTTGCCGCGTGGCAGGACGAGCTCGCAGCCGCGCTGGACGTGCCCATCCTCACGTCCGCGCTCCTGCAGTGGCCGCTCGTGCAGCGCACGCTACCGCGCGCTCGCCGCGCCGGCATCGTGACCTACTCCGCCGCGGCGCTCGCGCCGGCCGTGCTGCGCGCGGCGGGAGTCCCCGAGGGCACGCCCGTGGAAGGCGTCGAGCCGCGCGGCTACTTCGCACGCACGATTCGAAATGGTGCGGCCACGGTCGATCCGATGCGCATGTGCGACGACGTCCTCGCTGCGGCGCGACGCCTTGCCGCGCGCCATCCCGACCTCGGCGCCATCGTGCTCGAGTGCGCCAACATGCCGCCGTATGCCGAGGCCGTCGCGCATGACCTCTCGCTGCCCGTTTTCGATGCAGTCGACCTCATCGGATGGTTCCACGCGGGCATCGCGCGAGCGCGCGGCTCCGGTCATCAAGGCCGTCCCTGGCGCGTGGTTCCGCGGTGATCGGCGTTGTGGTACATATCGATCCGATCGCGCGGACAACGGGGCGACAAAGCAGGCCGCACGACCCCAACGCGCTCCACAGGGAGACAAGACCGATGACCCGACTCCTCGCCGTTGCCGCCGCGCTCGGCTTCGCGCTGGCCCTTCCCGCCGTCGCGCAGACCAAATGGGACCTGCCCACTGCGTACCCGGCCACCAACTTCCACACCGAGAATCTGCAGCAGTTCGCCAACGACGTCGACAAGGCGAGCGGCGGCAAGCTCAAGATCCAGCTCCATCCCAACGCCTCGCTGTTCAAGGCGCCCGAGATCAAGCGCGCGGTGCAAGGGGGCCAGGCCCAGGCCGGCGAGATTCTCCTCGTGAACTACGAGAACGAGGACCCGCTCTACGGCCTCGACGGCATCCCGTTCCTCGCCACGTCGTATGCCGATTCGTTCAAGCTCTACAAGGCCTCGCGCAAGGCGCTCGACGACAAGCTCGCCAAGCAGGGGATGAAGCTCCTCTACACCGTGCCGTGGCCGCCGCAGGGCATCTACACCAAGCGCCAGCTCAGCTCGGTGGCCGACATGAAGGGCCTCAAGTGGCGCGCGTACAGCCCGGCCACGGCGAAGATCGCCGAGCTCGTCGGCGCGCAGCCGATGACGGTCCAGGCCGCCGAGGTGTCGCAGGCGCTCGCGACCGGGGTGATCGACTCGTACATGTCGTCGGGTGCCACCGGCTACGACTCGAAGACCTACGAGCACATCAAGAATTGGTACGACACGCAGGCCTGGCTGCCCAAGAATGCGATCATCGTCAACGCCAAGGCGTTCGAGGCACTCGACAAGCCCACGCAGGCCGCGGTGCTCAAAGCCGCCGCCGAGGCCGAGACGCGCGGCTGGAAGCTGTCCGAGGAAAAGAACCAGTGGTACGTCGATCAGTTGAAGGGCAAGGGCATGATCATCATCAAGCCGCCCGAGCAGCTCACCGCCGACCTGCGCCGCGTGGGCAACTACATGCTCGCCGAATGGCAGCGCAAGGCGGGTGATGACGGCAAGAAGGTGATCGACAACTATCGCGCGCAGTAGCGGGCCTGCGTGCGCAGGTTCCTCGATCGGCTCTACGACGCCGCCGGCCTGCTGGCGGCGTTGTTCTTGGTAGGTGTGCTCGCGATGGTGGTGCTGGGCATCGCCGGGCGCCTCCTGCATTTCCATGTCCCGGGCACCGATGCCTACGCCGGGTACTGCATGGCGGCGGCGGGCTTCCTCGCCCTCGCCCACACGCTGGCCCGCGGCGAGCACATCCGGGTGACGCTCGTGGTCGAGCGGCTCACCGGAAAGCGCCGGCGCGCGCTCGAGCTCTCGGCGCTTATGGTGGGCACCTGCCTGGCCGCGCTGCTCGCGTGGTACAGCGCGCGGCTCGCCTGGCAGTCCTACGGCTTCCACGACATCTCCACGGCCAACGACGCCACGCCGCTGTGGATCCCGCAGGTCACGATGGCGCTCGGCACAACGATCTTCTTCGTCGCCATGCTCGACGAGCTCATCCGGGAAGCGCGCGGGACTGCGCGCCGGCAGGGGAGCGAGGAGCCGCTGCACAATGAGTGACGCGCTCGTCACCGCCCTGCTGATCGGTGCGCTCTTCGTCCTGCTCGGCAGCGGCGTGTGGATCGGGCTCGCGCTGTCCGGCGTGGCGTGGGTGGGCATGGAGCTCTTCTCCTCGCGCCCGGCCGGCGACGCCATGGCCGTGACCATCTGGGGCTCGGCGTCGTCGTGGACGCTCACTGCGCTGCCCCTGTTCGTCTGGATGGGCGAGATCCTGTTCCGCACGCGCCTGTCCGAGGACATGTTCCGCGGCCTTGCGCCGTGGCTCGAGCGCGTGCCCGGGCGGCTCCTGCACACCAACATCATCGGTTGCACGATCTTCGCGGCCGTTTCCGGATCTTCCGCGGCCACGTGTGCCACGATCGGCAAGATGACCCTGCCCGAGCTCGCCGCCCGCGGCTACCCGGACGGCCTCGCGGTGGGCACGCTCGCGGGCGCGGGCACGCTCGGCCTCCTCATCCCGCCATCGATCATCATGATCGTCTACGGCGTCACGGCCAACGTCTCGATCGCCCAGCTCTTCATCGCCGGCATCATTCCGGGGCTGCTCCTCGGCGTGCTCTTCTCCGGCTACATCGTCGTGTGGGCACTCGTGCATCGCGACCGGATCCCGGTCGAGCTCGAGCGCACGTCGCTCCTCGAGAAGCTACGCGCGGCCCGGAACCTCATCCCGGTCATGCTCCTGATCGCCTTGGTGCTCGGTTCCATCTACGTGGGCATCGCCACGGCCACCGAAGCCGCCGCGTTCGGCGTCCTCGGCGCCCTCGTGCTGTCGGCCGCACAGGGCACGCTCAACCGCACGAGCTTCATGGCGGCGCTGATGGGCGCCACCCGCCTGTACTGCATGATCGCCCTCATCCTCGCCGGCGCGGCCTTCCTCACGCTGGCCATGGGCTACATCGGACTGCCGCGTCACTTGGCCGAGTGGATCGCCTCGCTCGGGCTGTCGCCCTTCGCGCTCGTGATGGCGCTCACGGTCTTCTACATCGTGCTGGGCTGCTTCCTCGACGGCATCTCGATGGTGGTGCTCACGATGGGCGTGATCCTGCCGTCGGTGGAGGCGGCCGGCATCGACCTCATCTGGTTCGGCATCTTCGTCGTCCTCGTGGTGGAGATGGCGCAGATCACGCCTCCGGTGGGCTTCAACCTCTTCGTCCTCCAAGGCATGACGGGGCGGCAGATCACGTGGATCGCGCGACAGACGCTGCCGATGTTCCTGCTGATGGCCGTCGCCATCGTGCTCGTGTGGTACGTCCCCGATCTCATCACGTTCCTGCCGCGGCAGATGAAGATGGGATGAGCGCCTCCGCCACCCCCCGCGACCGCGTGGCACGCCTGCGCATGCCCTTCGGGGTACTCGAGCTCGTGAGCGACGGCCGTGCGCTCACCCGCGTGGCCTACCTCCCGCGGGACACAGTGGCGCAGGCCCCGGCGGATGACATCACCGCGCGTGCCGCGCGCGAGGTCGATCGCTACCTCGACGATCCCACGTTCCGCTTCACGATCCCGCTCGCCCCGCACGGCACCGATTTCCAGCATCGCGTGTGGCGAGCGCTCGTGGACATCCCGGCCGGCCAGTCGCGCACGTACGGCGAGCTCGCCCGCACGATCCGCAGCGCCCCGCGCGCGGTGGGCCAGGCCTGCGGTGCCAACCGCATCGCGCTCATCGTGCCTTGCCATCGCGTGGTAGGCGCCCAGGGCGCACTCGGCGGCTTCATGAACGCGCGCGACGGCGACCCCGTGGCCATCAAGGGCTGGCTCCTCGCACACGAGGGGCACCGCTTCGGCCCCTGACAGGGTCGCTCCTGCCTTTTCGCGGGACGTGGGGATCGCCATCACCAACGCCGAGCTCATCGACGTCTTCTGCGACCAGCTCTGGTTGCGCGACGGCCTTGCCGCCACCTCGCTCGCGAGCTATCGCCGCGATCTTGTCGCGTGGTCGCGCTGGCTCGGCACGCGCGGCCTGCTCACCGCAACCCGCACGGACGTCGAGGCCTGGCTCGCGGCGCAGTTCGAGGCGAAGGCCAAGGCGTCCTCGGTCGCCCGGCGCCTGTCCGCCGTGAAGCGCTTCTACCGCCTGCAGGTGGAGCGCGACGGCATCGGCGAGGACCCCACGCTGCGGGTGCGCGCACCCCGCAAGGCGCGGCGCCTGCCGAAGCTCCTGTCCGAGGCGCAGGTGGAAGCCCTGCTCGCCGCGCCCGACGTGGCCACGGCGCTGGGCCTGCGCGACCGCACGATGCTCGAGACGCTCTACG
>CALFEY010000020.1 GCA_937958295.1 uncultured Pseudomonadota bacterium | reverse complement strand
CGATCATGCTGCCGCCGCCGTAGGCCGGCTCGGGCGTGCCCGGGGCGCGCGTGCCCCCCGGCGGGATCACGGCGTTGTTGGGCGGCGTGGTCACGCCCGGTCCCCACGCCGAGGGCATCCACACCACGCCGTTGCCGTGGATCTTGACGTTCAGCACCTGCGGCGCCGCGCCATACGCGTGCAGCGTAAGCGCCACATCCTGGCCGCTGCTTGGATGAAGGTGCAACCCGTTGTCGAGGAAGAACGCGCCGTTCACCGGATTGTTGGCGAAGGTGGGCGTGGACAGCGCGATCACGTTCCCCTTGAACGCCCCGCCGCCGTTGATCTTGTATCCCTGCACCTCCAGGCGCGGACCGCCGTCGATCGTGCCGGCGTTGCTCACCGCCTGGCCCACGGTCCACGTCGACAAGCCGGACACGACGAGCCCGCCGGGCCCGAGCAGGCTGCCGCCCGTTGCGACGTTCACGCCGTTCGGGTTGCGCAGCGTGACCACCGGCGGCGGGACGCCGTTGTTGCCTTCGGCCTTCAGCGTGCCCGCGATGGTCGTGGCATTGGCGTTGACGTTGACGAGCTCCACCCGCTGATTGGCCGCGCCGGAGCGGATGGTGAGCGAGTTGCCCGCCGCGAGATTGAATCCCTGGAAGTCGATCCGCAACACATTGGTGCCGTTGCCCGGCGTGCTGCCGAGCTGCAGCACGGCGGCACTCTGGAAGTTGGACAGCGCATTGCCCATGAGCGTGGCGCCGGTAACCAGGAGCGAGCCGAAGGGATTGACCGCCACAGTGCCATTGCCGGGCACACCGTTGGCGGCAAGGTAGGCCGCGGCGACGGCCGCCCGCGCGTCGACGATGCCGGCGCCGCACAGGCTGGTGGTGCATCGGCAGGAGAACCATTGCGCCGAAGGAGGACGCACGGGCGCGGTGTTGCAGGTGGTGGCGCCGGTGGTGGGAAATGCGCGGGCCGTGCCTTGCAGCATGGCCAGCACCTGCGACGGTGTCATGGCAGGATTGACGGAGAGCATGAGCGAGGCGACGCCCGGAGATGTGCGGCGCGGCCATGCTCGTGCCCTGGTACCGCACGTAGTTGTAGCCGCTTCCGGAGACGGGACTGTCGACGCCCGAGTTGAGCGTGGACCACACGCCTTCCGGCGTATTCGAGGGATAGTTGCGCCCCCCGCCAGGCGCGGAGATCTCCACGGTCGATCCGTAGTTGCCGTAGTGGGCCTTGAAGCCCTGGCGCTGCGTGGCGCCCACGGTAATGACGCCGCTGCAACTCGCCGGCGAGTAGGCGTTGGCACGGTCGTTGGAGTTGCCCGCCGAGACCACCACCACCGCGCCGTTGGCGATCGCCGCATTGATGGCGGACTGCTCCGCGCTCGCGCACGACCCCGAGCCGCCGAGGCTCAGGTTGATCACGCGCGCCGGAGTGGGATTGTTCGGCACACCGGCGACCGGACCGCCCGATGCCCAGACGATGGCGTCGTTGATGTCGCTCTCCCAGCCCCCGCAACGGCCGAGCACCCGCACCGGCAGGATCTTGGACACCCAGTTGATGCCCGCAACGCCCACGCCATTATTGGAGTTGGCTCCGATCGTGCCAGCCACGTGGGTGCCGTGCCACGACGACGGGAAGGCAGGCGCACCCGCATCGCAGAAGCCGGCCGGCTCCCAGTCGCCTGGGTCCGACGGGTCGGGGTCGCGCGCGTCGCCGTCGTTGGCGGTGGGGACGTCGTCGATCATGTCGTAGCCCGCGAGAAAGCGGCCGGCGAGATCCGGATGCTGCTTCAGCGCGCCCGTATCGAGCACGGCCACCACGACCGACGCCGAGCCGGTGGTGATGTCCCACGCCCCCGGAAGGTTGGCACCGCCCGGCTCGACCGCAGGCTCCTTGTAGTGCCATTGGCCGTTGGAGGTGGCGTCGATGTAGAAGGGATCGTTCGGCGCAAGCTGCGCGTAGCGCCACAGGTCGGGATCGGCATAAGCGACATCGGCATCTTGTTCCACGAGGGCCGCGATCTGCGCCGCGCGCGCGGGATCGACCGGCGCCACGAGGCGCAGGAGGAACTCGCCGCGCGACGTGCCACGCTCGAAGGCCACAGCGGTTCCCGCCAGCGCCTGCACGCGGTCGAGACGCACGCGGCCGGGCGCCTGGTTGGCGCGCGCGGCATCCACGAGCGCGCCGTCGCGATACTTGACGATGAGACGGCTCACGGGCCGTCCCGAGGCTTCCGGCAGCACCCGTGCCTGCGGCGCATTCGCGGCGTAGAGCACCGCCGGGCTCTGCCGCAACTCGGTGAGCGCCGCGCGCGCGGCCTCAACGTCGAGCGCATTGCCGAGGACGAAGCGCACCCCGCCATCGCGGGTGGTCCCCGCCTGTCGGGCCCCTGGAAGCACGGCCCCCACTTCGCGGGCGAGCGAATCGGGCAACGGCAGGGAGGGGTCGGTCACGAGGCCGTCCCGGAACTTGACCACCACCGCCTGGTTGATCGACTGGGCGACGGCCGCGCCGCTCGCGCCCGCTCCCACCACCGCCACCAAGGCAAGCGACATGACGAATCGAGTCGTTGGGCGCACGATTGCAACCTCTCCGAAAGAAATGACGGGCAGGATCGACACCGGGCGTGAAGTTGCCGCGCGGTTTGCGAGCCCAGCAAGATTAGCGCATTTGGCCCGCGCTGGCGCATGTAGGACGGCCGCCTACGATCCGACGCGCGGCGGGTGAGTTGTAGCGTCCCACGGCGACCGTTAACGTGGTCGCAATGCGGAATCCCAACCCACATCGCTGGAGACGATGATGCCGGATGGAGCGCGCGCGGAACAAGTGATGCCCACGCCAAGGAACGTCTCGCTCGCGCGCGAGGCGGACGTGGAGCGCTGGTGCGGGGAATTCCGCTGCACCGAGGCGCAGTTGCAGCGAGCGGTCAAGGCGGTCGGCCATGACCCTGCACGAGTGCAGGCGCATTTGGTGCGCAAGTACGGCCCCCATAGCGCTTGACCGAGATCGCGCTATGGGGTGCCCGGTGAAGCCGGCGCCTCGTGCGCCGCGATGAGATCGATGGCGGCTAGCAGCGGCCGCAGTCCCGCGTTGATCCTGTCGGCGGCAGCCGCGAGGGTAAACCATGCCCCCACGTCCACTTCCGGGAAGGTTTCGTGGCGGCCGGAACGAGGTGGCCATTCCAGGGTGAAGGTATTGCTCGCCACAAGCTCCAGGGGTTGACCCTCGGGCCACCGCGCCGCGAACACATGCACGGTCTTGCCGCTACGCAGTCGGCACGACGGCAGCGGCACGAGCGGTACCGCAACCTCCACCCCGACTTCCTCCAGGAACTCGCGGCGCGCCGCCTGCAGGCGGTCCTCCTTTGCGTCGAGTCCCCCCTTGGGAATGCTCCAGGCTCCGGCGTCCTTGCTCCGCCAGTAGGGTCCCCCGGGATGGACGAGGAATACTTCGATCTGCCCGTCGCGCTTTCGCCATGCCGCGATGCCGGCACTCTCGTTGATGGCCATGCGCGTCACTGTGGCGCGATGGGGTCCAATCGTGCAACTCGCGCGGAAAAAAGGGCGGGAGGTCCCGCCCTTCGCTGCCGATCGCCAAGTGTCTCGCGTTCGTTACTTGGACGCGTCCTTGGGGCCCATGTAGCCGGGTGCGGTCACGGTGCCGGTCGCGGGATCGACATTGCTGCGTCCCTGGCTGCGCTGCGAGGTTTCGCTGTTGGGATCCGCGCGCTCTTGCGCATAGGCGCGCTGGCGGGCGCGCTCGTCGGCGTAGGGCTGGTTGGGATACGGGTTGCCGTAGTACGGGCCGTAGTACGACGACGTGCCGCCATAGGTCATGGTGGCGGCGCCAGAGGGTGCAGGGGCGATAGCCGAATTGGAGTTGTCGGCCTGCGCCGCAACGGTGGACGCCATCGCGAGCGTGGTGGCGGTGGCAGCGACGGCAAGATAGGGTCGAAGGCGGAAGTTCATGAAGGGTCCCTGGTCGTTCAGGCGAAATTGCCTCGTGACGAGAAGCTTGCCTGCCCCGGCGCCGGCCGCCTGTCGGGCGTGTCCCATCTTCGTGTGGGCCTTCGCGGGCGTTGACTGTAGGCGCAAGTGCGGGCTTGGAGACGGACAGCGTAAGGCGTAGGCTCCTTGGCGCGACTGATGGAACCTCCGTCCTCCCACGCCTTCCAAGACGCCATGAACCGACGCTTCTTCCTGACCCGCATCGCCGCCCCGCTCGCCGGAGCGGCCGCCCTGCCCGCCTCCGCGGCCGCCCCCGGAGCTGCCAACGACAAGATCGTCAAGACCGCCGACGAATGGCGCAAGACGCTCACCAAGGAGCAGTTCTACATCCTGCGCGAGGAAGGGACGGAGCGCCCGTTCAGCAGCCCGCTCAACAACGAGAAGCGCAAGGGCACGTTCGTGTGCGCCGGCTGCGAGTTGCCGCTGTTCAAGTCGGACACGAAATACGACAGCGGAACCGGCTGGCCGAGCTTCTGGGCGCCCATTCCCGGCGCGGTGGCCACCAAGGTCGACTACAAGCTCGTATACCCGCGCACGGAGTACCACTGCCGGCGTTGCGAGGGTCATCAGGGGCACGTGTTCCCCGACGGCCCGCAGCCCACCGGTCAGCGCTATTGCAACAACGGCGTGGCGCTGAAGTTCGTGACCGTCTGACGCAAAGCTCGGCGCGCCCAACACCCGCGCTTCAGGCGAGCGGCGCCACCCGCAGCACCTCTTCAGCCGTGGTGATGCCCGCGGCGACTTTCATCGCCCCGGACACCCGCAGCGGCTTCATGCCGTCTTTGTAGGCCTGCTCGCGGATCGCGCGGTCGTCGGCATCGCGCGTGATGAGTCGCCGCAGGGCCGGGGTGAGCACCATGATCTCGTACAGCCCGATGCGCCCGAGGTAGCCCGTCATGCGGCACTCGAGGCAGCCCACCGGTGCCATCACCTGGGCGGGCTTCTCGGCGCGCCAGGGCGACGTCATCATCTTCCACGTCTCGTCGTCCGGCGGATCCGCGGGGGCCTTGCAATGCGGGCACAGCGTGCGCACGAGCCGTTGTGCCATCACGCCCAGCAGCGTGGACGACAGCAGGTAGGGCGGCACGGTGAGGTCGAGCAGACGCGTCACCGCCGTGGGCGCGTCGTTGGTATGCAGGGTGGACAGCACGAGGTGGCCCGTCAGCGCCGCCTGCACCGCCATGTCGGCAGTATCGTGGTCGCGGATCTCGCCCACCATGATGATGTCGGGATCCTGGCGCATGAGGGTGCGCACGCCGGTGGCGAAGTCCACTCCGATTACAGGCTGCACCTGCATCTGGTTGAACAACGGCTCGATCATCTCGATCGGGTCCTCGATCGTGCACACGTTCACCTCGGGGGTGGCGAGCGTCTTCATCGAGGAGTACAGCGTCGTGGTCTTGCCGGAGCCGGTGGGACCGGTGACGAGGATCACGCCGTTGGGCTGCTTGATCATCGTCTCCCAGCGCTCGCGGTCGTCGGTGGTGAAGCCCAGGTCGGCGTATTCGCGCACCAGCACTTCGGGCGTGAAGACGCGCATCACGAGCTTCTCGCCGAAGGCGGTGGGCATCGTCGAGATGCGCAGCTCCACCTCGTCGCCGTCGGGCGAGAGCGTCTTGATGCGGCCGTCCTGCGGGCGCCGGCGCTCCACGATCTCCATACGCGCGAGGAGCTTGATGCGCGACGTCATGGCCACAAGCACGGTCTGCGGGATCGTGTAGACCTGGTGCAGGATGCCGTCGATGCGGAAGCGCACGATGCCCACGTCGCGCCGCGGCTCGACGTGGATGTCCGAGGCGCGCTGCTCGAACGCGTACTGCCAGAGCCAGTCGACGATATGGACGATGTGCTGGTCGTTGGCATCGAGGTGGCCGTGTGCCCCGTGCT
>CALFEY010000019.1 GCA_937958295.1 uncultured Pseudomonadota bacterium | reverse complement strand
GGCTCCATGGCGTGCCGCTGGCGGCGGTCCCCACCGAATTCGTGTGCTCGGTGGTCGTGCCGGCAGGCGTGGCGCTCGGGGTGCTCCATCTCACCCGGCGCTTCCTGCCGCCGAACTTCTTCGTCTTCACCATCGTGGCAGCGTTCTTCGGCGCGGCCGCCGCGGCGCTGCTCGCGGGGCTCGCGAGCGCCGCGGCATTCGTACTTGCGGGGGCGGACGCGGGCGTCATCTTCGGGGAGTACGTCCCGTATCTTGTCTTCCTCGCCTTCGGCGAGGCCATGCTGACGGGGATGGCGCTCACGCTGGCGGTCGTCTACCGGCCAGGCTGGGTGGTGACCTTCGACGACGCCTTCTACCTCGCACGCCGCTAGCGTTCGCGCCGCTGACCTTACTCGCGGTCGGAAGGCGAGGGGGGCGCCGCCGCGTGCGCGCGCAGCGCGGCGATCTCCTCGCGCAGGCTGCGGATCTCTTCCAGCAGCTCCGCCGTGCGCCGCAGCTCGCGGGCGTCGAGCAGAGTCTGGATCTCGGCCCGCAGCGTGACGAGGTCGCGCTGCAGCTCCTGGCGCATGCGCGCCTCCTCGCCGCCCACGAAGAACGCCACCACGTTACCGGTGAAGAGCGTCATCAGGGCCACGCCCACCAGCACCGTGAGCACGGCGAGCAGTCGGGTGGCGTTGGTGGAGGGCACGACGTCGCCGTAGCCCACGGTGGCGCCGGTGATGAAGGTGAGCCAAAGGCCGTCGGCGAACGTCTGGATCTTGGGATCGAGCCAGTAGAACAACGCGCCCAGGACGAGCACCGTGAGCACCGCGATGCCCACGAGCATCGGCGCGCCCTTGCGCGTGAAGAGCACGCGGAATTCCGTGGCCGTGCGCACCACCACGAGCACCGCCACCGCGGCGCGCATCGCCCGCACCACGGCGATCCACTCGGTGGCCGCGCCCAGGGCGGCCGCGCCTGCCCCGAGGATGATGATCACGTTGAGCCAGTTCTCGAAGAGATAGCGAAACGGGTGGCTCGACACCCACATCATCCACACGAGCTCGCCGGTGAACGCCACCAGGATCACGAAGTCGAGCACGGAGGCCACCGCATGCCACATGGGGCTGAGCTCGGCGGTGGACAGGAGGTAGGCGGGCAGCGAGAGCAGCGCCACGCCCACCATGAGCCAGTGCAGGCGCTTCTGCCAGCCGAGGGCTCGGGCGTTGTCGTCGGGGGTGATCCCGGCGAGGCCGATCCAGGCTAAGGGGGAGTGCGTCATCCGGACAGTGCAGTTGCGTGGCCCCGGATGATGCGCGGCACCCTTGCGTGGCGTCAATCGCTACGTGTTTCCCGCAGGGCAGGTGCCCGGCAGACGAGGGTGAAGAACTGCGCGTCGGTTCCGTCCGGCCGGGTGCCGTAGTCGTAGGCTTCGGTGATCGGGGTCAGGCCGGCGGCATTCGCGGCGGCGCGCAGCGCGCCCGGGGCGCAGGGGCGGATCACCTCGGCGACGTCGAAGCACTCGACGACGCCCCCGTCGGCGCCGGCGAGCTCGTAGCGGCGCTCGATGCGATTGGTGGCGGCATCCACCGGCGTGACCCGCTTCGAGCGCACCAGCGTGAAGGCGCCGAAGGCACGTCGGTAGTCCTGGGTGAACGTCGGATTCGCCTGTACGGGGCGCGGCACGAAGGCGTCCAGCACCAGGCGGCCCCCCGGGAGCAGCACGTCGCGGGCGGCGGCAAGGAAGCGGGCGAGGTCGCCCTCGGCGGCCATGTACGTGACGAGCGAGTACGGCGCGAGCACCGTGGCGAAGGCACGCCGCAGCGGCAGGCGGCGGACGTCGGCGTGCACGGTGCGCGGTGCCAAGCCGCGCGCGCGGGCCTTGCGCGCGAGCTCGCCCAGCATCGCGCCGGAGGCATCGACGCCCACGATGTCGAGCCCTCGGGCGAGCAGCGGCAGCAGGATGCGCCCGTTGCCGCAACCCAGCTCGAGGACGCGGCCGGGACGGCGCATGCACTGGTGGCGGTAGAACGCGACGTCGTCGAAGCGCATGTTTTGCGCCATGTCCACGTCGTAGAAGCGGGCGATGCGGTCGTAGGTAGACGTCATGGCAGCACCGTGGCGGCGTGGGCCGCGGCGGGTGACGAGGGTCGAAGTGCACGGTTTGCCGACGCTTCCGCGATCTCGGCGAAACAGGCGCGCTGGCGGGCGAGCGCGGGCTCCCAGCCGAAGGACGCATGCTCGATGGCGCCCTCGCGTCGGTGCCGTTCGCCGCGGTCCGCGAGAAGCTGCGCGACCGGCGCCCGCATGGCCGCGGCATCGTCGACGAGCACCAGGCCCGCGCTGCCCGCGCCGGCGAACCCGCGCGCGCCTTCGCGCGTGGAGATGCACACGCGCCCCGCGGCCAGCGTCTCGGCGAGCTTGACCGCAGAGCCCCGGATGCCCGCCAGCGGATTGATGGCGAGCGCGCTCGCCGCGAGCAGCGCGGGGACGTCGTCGCGATGGCCGTGCACCGTGACGCCGTCCTGGCGCAGGAGCGGCTCCTGCGCGACGTGCGCCAGCGCCTCGTCGCCGCCGAGGATTGCGATGGTGGCCTGCGGCACCGCAGCGCGGATGCCCGGCCAGGCGTCGCGCAGGAAACGCAGGATGCCCTCGCGATTGGGCGCGTAGCGGAACGGTCCCACGAAGAGAATTTGCGTCCCCTCCGACGCCGTCACGGGGCCGGAGGGCTGCGCGCCGTTGGGCAGCACGTGCACGCGTGGATGGGTGACGAGCGCGCGATCTTCCTCCGAGCACACGTAGATCGCGTCGAAGGCGGCGATGTCGCGGGCGAAGGCGGCCGCGTCGTCTGGCCGGCGGAAGTCCGCGGGGCCGTAGGCGTCGTGGAGGTCGAGCACGAAGGCGGCCTCGCCCGTACGCTGGCGCACGAGTGGGGCGAGCTCGGCATGCTCCACCACCACGACGTGCGGACGCCAGTCCCGCAGCAGCGCCGCCAGCGCCGCAAGCAGCGCCGGGTGACAATGCGCGCGCATGCGGGAGGCGAGGTCGGCATCGTCCTGCGGCGCGCTGTCGCGCTGCACGAGCTGTACCTGAGCAAGTCCCGCGAAGTCGGCGAAGCTGCGGGGGTCGTAGAGCGAGCTCTCGTCGGCCAGCAGCGCCACGGCATGATCGGCTTTGAGGTCGCGGATCGACGCCGCGACGCGCCGTGCGCCACCGTGGCGCGGTGGGAACAGGGCGAAGGGCGCCACCACGAGCACGCGTGTGCGTCGCGCCGCCTCGCGCGCGTCCAGGAGACGAAAGCTGTACGACGAGTGCACGTGCGAGAGGCCCTGCGCATCGGCGAGCACCGGCGGGGCGAGGGGCTGCGGGGCGCGCCGGCGAGCGAGGCGGCGGCGGGCCACCCCTGCGGCGCAGCGCCAGCGTGCGAGCTCGCGCTGCGATGCGTACGGCAGGTTGCACACGGCGGCGAGCAGCGCGTCCGCCGTGCGTCCGCTGGCGCCGTGGCGCAGGTCGAAGAGCAGCCGGTTGCGCTCGACGATGCGCGCGAGGGTCGCGGTGTCGTAGAAGCGCGCTGTGGTCGCGCGATGGCGATGCACCGCGCGCGACGCCGGGCAGTGCAGCACCTCGTAACCGTCGCGCCAGGCACGCAGGCCCCATTCGGCATCTTCCCAGTAGAAGGGATCGTAGGCGCGGCTCGCGGGAAGATAGCGACGCAGGAGCGCGGTACGGAAGAGCGCCGCCCCTCCGCTCGCGCACACTTGCGGGATCACGGCCGCGCTGGACTCCGGGGGCAGCGCATGGAAAAGGTGGAGGCCGTTGCGATCGACGAACCAGTCGGTGAATCCGGTCTCCTCCCGCCGCCCGTCGGCGCTGCGCTGGAGGATCTGCGAGGCGATGGCGAAGCGCTCCGGCGCGCGCCACGGCAGGAGCGTGCGCAGCGCATCGGGAGCGAGGCGCATGTCGTTGTTGAGCAGGTACGTGCCCCCGTGGCGGGCGTGGACGAGACCGCGCTCTACCGCGCCAGCGAAGCCCAGCGGCGCGTCGCTCATCACCCATTCGACGGCGGGATGGCGCGCGCGGAGCTCGTCGTAGCGCGCGGCCGGGGCGCCGTTGGCCACCACGATCACCTGCACGGGCTCCGTGATGCCCGTCACCGCCGCGCCCAGCGCGGCAAGGGCTTCCTCCAGCAGCTCCGGCGCATCGCGCTCGGGAATGAGCACGGTGATGCCCGGCGCCCACGCGCCGAGTTCCGCCCGTCGGCGCGCCGGCACGAGCGGCGACAGCGCATCCGCCCCCGCGGTTGCGAGATACAGAGGCAGAAGCCGCAGGCGTTGCCTGGCACTCGTTCCCCAGCCGAACATTGCGTGGACCCGATGGTGCGATGAAGGAGCGGCGCGCGACGTCGCGGCCGGCCGTTGCAAGCGATGAGCGTAACAGCGCCGCCTGGGCCGACCCCTACACGAGGAGTGGGTCGTCGCGCCACGCGCCGCGCGCGGCGGGATCGGACGCAGCGAACGCGAACGCCTGGTCGGCGAACATCGCCGCCCAGGCGTTGCGCTGAGCCGGTGGCCCGTCGCGCGCGAAGCGAACGCCGCCGTCGGCGCCAATCTCCTGCTCAAGGGTGGCCCGCAGGCGCGTGAGGACGGCGCTCGCGGGCCGCGGTGACGCGCCGTG
>CALFEY010000018.1 GCA_937958295.1 uncultured Pseudomonadota bacterium | reverse complement strand
CCGAGAACTGGTGCGGATAGCGACGCATGAGCGTGGGATCGAGGCCCACGCGATTGAGGAGCAGGCCGGCGTACTCCGTCATCTGGTGCCGGCCGATGAGGCCGTGCGCGACCGGCGCCTCCCCCACGATCTGCGCCACCCGCATGCGCGGATTGAGCGAGGCATAGGGGTCCTGGAAGATCATCTGCAGCGCGAGTTGCGCACGGCGCGCGGCGGCGCCGCGCAGGCGCGTGATGTTGGCGCCGTCAAGATAGCGCTCGCCCGCGCTTGGGGCGAGCAACCCCACCGCGAGCCGGCCCACCGTGGACTTGCCGCACCCTGACTCGCCCACCAGGCCCACGACCTCGCCAGGCATCACGGCGAGATCGACGCGATCCACGGCATGCACCACCTCCTCGCGCACGCGGGCGCCGAAGACGTTGGCGATCTTCGCGGCGGTATCGAGCGGACGGACAAAGCGCTTGGCCACGCCCCGCAGTTCGAGCAACGCGCCGGGATCGGGAAGCGGCGAGGCGATGGCGGCGTTCATGGCGCGGCTCTAGAAGAGCGAGATCAGCGGATGGGCACAGCGCACCGCCTGTCCCGGGCCGCCCGCGGGACGCATCGCGGGCGTGGCAAGGCAGGCCTCGTCAGCATAGGTGCAGCGCTCGCGGAAGGCGCAACCGGGCGGAAGATCAACGAGCGAAGGCGTCATGCCGGGGATCTGGCGCAGGCGCTCCCCCGGCCGGTGATTGGCGGGCACGGAGTCGAGCAGGCCCTGCGTGTAAGGGTGTGCCGGCCGCCCGAGCACGTCCTCGCAGGTGCCCTCTTCCACGATGCGTCCGGCATACATCACGCACACGCGGTCGGCGAGTCCCGCCACCACCGACAGGTCGTGCGTGATCCAGATGAGCGCCGTGCCCGACTCGCGCGCGACCTTCTGCATCTCGTACAGGATCTGGCCCTGGATGGTGACGTCCAGGGCGGTGGTGGGCTCGTCGGCAACGATGAGGTCGGGACGATTGAGGAGCGCGATGGCAATGGCCACGCGCTGGCGCATGCCGCCGCTGAACTGGTGCGGATAGGCGGCGAGGCGCTCGTCCGGCGAGGCGATCCCCACCTTGACCAGCGCCTCGCGGGCGCGCGCGCGCGCCGCCGCAGGGCTCACGTCGTCGTGGGCGAGGATGGCTTCGATCATCTGCGTGTCGATGCGCAGGACCGGGTTCAGCGTCATCATCGGGTCCTGGAAGATCATCGCGACGCGATTGCCCCGAATGTGCCGCATGGCGGCGGGCGGCAATGCGCGCAGGTCGGTGCCGTCGAGCACGATGCGGCCCGCCACGATGCGCCCCGGTGGATCGACGAGGCCCATGAGCGAGTAACCGGTCACCGACTTGCCCGAGCCGGATTCGCCCACGAGTCCCATCACCTCGCCGCGCGCGAGCGTGAACGACACGTCGTCGACGGCCTTCACCACGCCCGCCCGGGTGAAGAAGTGCGTGCGCAGGCCTTCGACGACGAGCACGGGACCGGAGCGGGCGAGCGCCATGGCTTCAGTCAGCGCGTGAGTCGCGGGTTCAACACATCGCGTAGGCGGTCGGCCACGAGGTTGATGCTCACGATGGTGAGCACCAGCGCCACCCCCGGGAAGAAGCTGATCCAGTACTTGCCGGAAAGAAGGTACTGGTAGCCGTTGGCGATGAGGAGGCCGAGCGACGGCTCGGTAATCGGCAAGCCGAGCCCCAGGAACGAGAGCGTGGCCTCGAGCGCGATGGCGGCGGCCACTTGCACCGTGGCCACCACGATCATGGGCGGCATGCAGTTCGGCAGGAGGTGGCGCAGGACGATGCGCAGGGGCGAGAGCGCGAGGCAGCGCGCAGCCTCGAGGTATTCCTTGCGCTTCTCCACCAGCGCGGCGCCACGCACGGTGCGGGCATAGTAGGCCCACTGCACCGTGACCAGCGCGGCGATGACCTTGCCGGTGCCCTGCCCCAACACGGCAATGAGGATCAGCGCGATGAGGATGGCCGGGAACGAGAGCTGGATGTCGACGATGCGCATGAGCACGCTCTCGAGACGCCCGCCGGCGTAGGCCGCCGTGAGGCCCACGGCGAGGCCGAGGGCCAGCGCAATGACGGTGCTGGCGGCGCCCACGACGAGCGAGATGCGCAGGCCGTAGAGGATGGCGGATAGCATGTCGCGGCCCTGGTCGTCGGTGCCCAGCCAGAAGAGCTGGCCGGTGGCGGACCGGGCCCCGGGCGGAAGCTTGCCGTCCATCACGTCGAGCTGCGCGAGATCGTAGGGATTCTGCGGCGACAGCCACGGTGCGAAAAGCGCTGCCAGGACGATCAGCGCGAGGAGCACCGCCCCGGTAATCGCGACCGGATCCTCCGCGAACTCGACGAGGACGCGCCGCAGGGGACCCGTCGCAGCCGGAGGCGGCGCCGGGGAAATGGCAGCGGGCGACGGGGCGGCCATCATCCGCGGGCGTCGGCGATCCGCACGCGCGGGTCGAGGGCGGAGTACACGATGTCCACCACGAGGTTGATGAGGATGAAGAGCACCACGATCACCAGCAGGTAGCTCACGATCACCGGCCGATCGAGCAGGTTGATCGAATCGATCAGGAGCTTGCCCATGCCGGGCCAGGCAAACACGCTCTCGGTCACGATGGCGAAGGCGATCACGCTGCCGAACTCGAGGCCGATCACCGTGACGATCGGGATCATGATGTTGCGCAGCACGTGCACGCCGATCACCCGCGAGTCGGCGAGGCCCTTCGCCCGCGCGAACTTGACATAGTCGGTGAGGAGCGTCTCGCGGGTGCCGGCGCGGGTGAGCCGCACGAGCAGCGCGAGCTTGAAGAGCGCCAGATTGACCGCCGGCAGCACGAGATGGGCGAGGCCGTCGAGCGACAGGAACGACACCGGGACCAGGCCGAAGAGCAGCGTGGTCGGCCCCCGGCCGTTCGACGGCAGCCAGCCCAGCATCACCGAGAACACCATGATAAGCATGAGGCCCACCCAGAACGTCGGCAGCGAAAAGCCCAGGATCGAGCCCGCCATGATGGTGCGGCCCGCGAACCCGTGCGGGCGCAGGCCGGCCCACAGGCCGAGGGGCAGCCCGATCGTCACCGCGATGAGCATCGCGGCGAAGGCGAGCTCCAGCGTGGCAGGCATGCGTTCGAGGATCAGGGGCAATGCGGGCGTGGCGTGCACGAACGACCGGCCGAGGTCGCCGGTCACCGCGCCCTTGAGAAAGGTCGAGTACTGCTCCCACAGCGGCTTGTCGAGGCCGAGGGCGGCGATCGCCCGCTCGCGCTCCAGCTGGTCGGCCTGCGGATTGATGAGGATGTCGATCGGGTTGCCGATCGCGTAGACGCCCACGAACACGATGAGCGACATCGCGATGAGCACCACCACGCTCTGCATGCTCCTGCGGACAATGAAGACGAGCATGCGGGAAGGGACGCCTCGAGGCCGGGTCGGGCACCGGCCGAACGGCCGCGTGCGCCGGGGCAATCTAGCGCATCCTCCCTTGCGGCGTCAAAGCCGCCCGGGACCGGGGCGCAAGGCCGACGGCTGGCTTTGCCGGCCGCCCTATCCCTTGCGCCGCACCCACCAGGCGCCGAGCTCGCCCACGATGCCCCGGCGGAAGGCCAGCACGCACACCACGAAGATGAGGCCGGTGATCACGATCGCCCACTCGGGCCCGAAGCGCCAGGCGCCGATCACGATGCCCGCCGTGAGGTAGCTTTCGATGGCCACGATCACGAACGCCCCGACCACCGGCCCGAAGATCGTGCCCATGCCCCCCAGGAGCACCATCAGCACCACCTCGCCGGACATCGTCCAATGGACGTCGGTGAGCGAGGCGAGCTGGAACACGATCGCCTTGACCGAGCCTGCGAGGCCCGACAGGCCCGCCGACAGCACGAAGGCCAGGAGCTTGTAGCGATCGGCGTCGTAGCCCAGCGAAATGGCACGCGGTTCGTTCTCGCGGATGGCCTTCAGCACCTGGCCGAAGGGCGAGTGCACGATGCGATAGATGAGCACGAACGCCGCGAGGAAGATCACCGCCACGGTGTAGTACATCACCAGGGTATTGGACAGGTCGATGAATCCGAAGAGCTTGCCGCGCGGCACCTGCTGGATGCCGTCCTCGCCGTGCGTGAAGGGCGCCTGCAGATAGAAGAAGAAGAGCATCTGCGCGAGCGCCAGCGTGATCATCGCGAAGTAGATCCCCTGGCGGCGGATGGCGAGTGCCCCGGTGACCACGCCAAGCGCGGTGGACGCGGCGGTACCGATGAGGATCGCCGCCTCCGGCGGCCAGCCCCACTCCTTGGCGGCATAGGCCGTGACGTAGCCCGCCGTGCCCAGGAACATCGCGTGGCCGAAGGAGAGCAGCCCGCCGAAGCCGATCAACAGGTTGAAGGCGCAGGCGAAGAGCGCGAAGCACAGCGCCTTCATCACGAAGATGGGGTAGATGCCGAGCAAGGGCGCGACCCCGAGCAGCGCGGCCAGCGCGAGGGTGGCCACCACGAAGGTCCGGCGCGACGGCACGGTAGCGGGGGAAGCGGGCGTCGCCATGGCTAGCGCTCCCTGCCGAAGAGGCCGGCGGGCTTGACCAGCAGGACGATCACCATGATCACGAAGATGACGGTATTGGAGGCTTCGGGGTAGAAGACCTTGGTGAGACCTTCCACCACGCCGAGGCCGAAGCCCGTGAGGATGGCGCCCAGGATCGAGCCCATGCCGCCGATCACCACCACGGCGAACACGACGATGATGAGGTTGGCGCCCATCTGCGGGCTCACCTGGTAGATCGGCGCGGCCATCACGCCGGCGAGGCCGGCGAGGCCCACGCCGAAGCCGTAGGTGAGCGTGATCATGCGCGGCACGTTGATCCCGAACGCCTGCACGAGGGCCGGATTCTCGGTCGCGGCGCGCAGGTAGGCGCCGAGCTTGGTACGCTCGATCACGAACCAGGTGGACAGGCACACGATGAGCGACAACACGATAACCCACGCGCGGTACTTGGGCAGGAACATGAAGCCCAGGTTGTAGGCGCCGGTGAATTCCTGCGGCAACCGATAGGGCTGGCCGGAGCTGCCGTAGGCGTTGGTGAAGACGCCCTGGATGATGAGGGCAAGGCCGAACGTCAGCAGCAGGCCGTACAGATGGTCGAGCTTGTACAGGCGTGCGAGCATCGTGCGCTCGATCACGATGCCGGTGACGCCCACGACCACGGGTGCGATGAGCAGCGCCCACCAGTAGCCGATGCCCGCGCGCTCCAGCAGGAACCATGCGAGGAAGGCACCCATCATGTACTGGGCGCCGTGGGTGAAGTTGATGATGTTGAGAAGGCCGAAGATCACCGCGAGCCCGAGGCTCAGCATCGCGTAGAACGCGCCGTTGATGAGGCCGATCAGGAGCTGCCCGAACAGCGCCTGGGTCGGGATGCCGAAGATTTCAGTCACGGTGTTGGCGGGTGGTCCGGTAGGGATGACAGCGGCAAGGCCTGCCGCTCCCCCCACCGCGCGCCGTCGCCGCCGCCGGTGGCGGGAAGACGCCCGGCGGTGGGGCGACGGAAATGCCAGGGACGTTGGCTATTTGACCAGCGGGCAGTCGCCGTCCTTCAACGGACGGAAGGCCTGGTCCGCCGGAATGGTCGCCCGGACCTTGTAGTAGTCCCACGGCGCCTTCGATTCCGCAGGCTTCTTCACTTCCACGAGATAGGCCGGGTGGATCTTGCGGCCGTCGGCGCGGACGGCGCCCTTGCCGAAGAGCGGATCGTCCGTGGGCAGCTCCTTCATCTTGGCCACCACCTTGGTGCCGTCGTCGGTCTTGGCCGCCTCCACCGCCTTGAGGTAGTGCAGCACCGATGAGTACACGCCCGCGTGGACCATGGTGGGATGGATGCCCTTGTTGGCCGGGGCGAAGCGCTTGGCGAAGGCGCGCGACTGGTCGTTGAGGTCCCAGTAGAACGTCTCGGTGAAGATGAGGCCTTGCGCCGTGGGCAGGCCGAGCGAGTGCACGTCGGTGAGGAACACGAGCAGGCCGGCGAGGTTCTGGCCGCCCTTGACGATGCCGAACTCGGCCGCCTGCTTGATCGAATTGGTGGTGTCGCCGCCGGCATTGGCGAGGCCCACGATCTTGGCCTTCGAGGCCTGGGCCTGCAGCAGGAACGAGCTGAAGTCCTGCGTGTTGAGCGGCACCTTCACCGAGCCCAACACCTTGCCGCCGTTCTTGGTGACCACCGCGGAAGTATCGCGCTCCAGCGCGTGGCCGAAGGCGTAGTCGGCGGTGATGAAGAACCAGCTGTCGCCGCCCGTCTTCACGATGGCGTTGCCGGTGCCGTTGGCGAGCATCCAGGTGTCGTAGGTCCAGTGGACCGTGTTCGGGGAGCACGCCTTGCCCGTGAGGTCGGCGCTGGCCGCGCCGGACACGAGGAAGACCTTGCCCTTCTCCTTGGTGATGCCGTTCACCGCCAGCGCCACGCCGGAGTTGGGCACATCGACGATCACGTCGACCTTGTCCTGGTCGTACCACTGCCGCGCGATGGCCGAGCCGACGTCGGGCTTGTTCTGGTGGTCGGCGGACACGAGCTCCACCTTGAAGCCGCGCTTCTCGATGCCGGAGTCCTCCACCGCCATCTTGGCCGCGAGCACCGAGCCCGCGCCGGCGAGGTCGGTGTACAGGCTCGACATGTCGGAGAGCACGCCGATCTTGATGACGTTGTCCGAGACCTGCGCGTGCGCGGCGGGGATGGCGAGCGCCGCGGCCACGGCGGCGCCAACGAGCGTGCGTTTGAATGCGTTCATGAGACAACCCTCCTTGATGTGGTACTGCCGGTACCGCTACACGCCTAGGTATTCGTGCAGCTTGTCCATGTTCGCGTCGAGCTCGGCATTGGGGATCATGTCCGCGACGCGCCCGTGCTCGATCACGTAGTGCCGGTCGGCCACCGTGGCGGCGAACCGGAAGTTCTGCTCGACGAGGAGGATGGTGAATCCTTCCGTCTTGAGGCGCGCGATGGTGCGGCCAATCTGCTGCACGATCACCGGTGCCAGGCCTTCGGTGGGCTCGTCGAGGAGAAGCAGGCGTGCCCCCGTGCGCAGGATGCGTCCGATCGCAAGCATCTGCTGCTCGCCGCCGGACAGCTTGGTCCCCTGGCTCGCGCGGCGCTCGCGCAGGTTGGGAAACAAATCGTAGATCTGCTCGACGGTCAGCCCGCCCTCCTGCACCACGGGCGGCAGCAGGAGGTTCTCGTAGACGTTGAGGCTCGCGAAGATGCCGCGCTCCTCGGGACAGTAGCCGATGCCCTGGCGGGCGATGCGATTGCTCGCGAGGCGGATCGTCTCCGTGCCGTCGAAGACGATCGAGCCCTCGCGCCGCGGCACCATGCCCATGATCGCGCGCAGCGTGGTGGTCTTGCCGGCGCCGTTGCGCCCGAGCAGGGTGACCACTTCACCGCGACGGACATCGAAGTCGACACCATGCAGGATGTGCGACTCGCCATACCACGCATTGAGCCCGCGCACGCGGAGGTAGGCCGCGCCGGCGTCGGCGGTGCGCCCGGACGTTGACGATGCGACGGCACTAGGCATGACCGGCTCCGAGATAGGCTTGCACGACGTCGGGGTGGCGCGACACCGTGGCGTAGTCGCCCTCCGCGAGGATCTCGCCGCGCGCGAGCACGGTGATGCGATCCGACAGCGTGGAGACGACGGAAAGGTTGTGCTCGACCATCAGCACCGTGCGGTTGGCGGCCACGCGGCGGATCAGCGCCGTGATGCGCTCGACGTCCTCGTGCGTCATGCCGGCGGTGGGCTCGTCGAGCAGCATCATCTCCGGCTCGAGCGCGAGCGTGGTGGCGATCTCCAGCGCCCGCTTGCGGCCGTAGGGCAGCTCGCCGGCGGTGCGGCGCGTGAACTCCGACAGTCCCACGGCCTCGACCAATTCCCCGGCCCGCGCATCGAGCGAACGCAGCGTGGTGTCAGCGCGCCAGAAGTCGAACGAGTTACCGCGCGCGCGCTGCAAGGCGATGCGCACGTTCTCGAGCACCGTGAGGTTGGGAAACACCGCCGAGATCTGGAAGGAGCGGACGAGGCCCATGCGGGCAATGGCCGCCGGCCGCGATCCGGTGATCTCGCGCCCGTTGAAAAAGATCTGCCCGCGCGAGGGCACGAGGAAGTGCGTGAGGAGGTTGAAGCAGGTGGTCTTGCCCGCACCGTTGGGGCCGATCAACGCGTGGATCGACCCGCGACGCACTGCGAGGCTCACGTTGCGCACGGCAACGAAACCCTTGAATTCCTTGGTGAGCCCTCGCGTCTCGAGAATCGTTTCGTCGGCCATGCGCCGCGGCGGCGCTCGACCGCCGCGCCGCCCCCTCCTCCTTGGGAACGCTCGATTATGCGTTTGCCCCGCGACGCTCCGCAACGACCAGGGGGCACGAGATGGTGTGGATATTTGCAGAGCCCATGTGCATGTTTCTGTCGTGGAGCGCGGTTTTCAGCGCGAATGCCAGGACGGGATGCGCTTGGCCAGGAACGCATCGATGCCTTCCGCTGCATCGGGATCCATCATGTTGCAGGTCATCGTCTCACCGGCGATCCCGTATGCGCCCGCGAGCCCCTGCTCGACCTGCGCGTAGAACGCCCGCTTGCCGAGCGCGAGCGCGGACGGACTCTTGGAGGCGATCTTGCGGGCGAGCGCATCGACGGTGGCATCGAGCTCCGCCGCGGGGACCGCCTTGTTCACGAGTCCCCATGCTTCGGCGGTGGGCGCATCGATGAGATCGCCCGTAAACAGTAGCTCCAGCGCCCGCTTGCGCGGGACGTTGCGCGCCACGCCCACTGCGGGCGTGGAGCAGAAGATTCCCGCATTGATG
>CALFEY010000017.1 GCA_937958295.1 uncultured Pseudomonadota bacterium | reverse complement strand
TCGTGGGCGACGACCTCTTCGTCACCAACACCAAGATCCTGAAGCAGGGCATCGCCAAGGGCGTGGCCAACTCGATCCTCATCAAGATCAACCAGATCGGCACGCTCACCGAGACGTTCGCGGCCGTGACGATGGCCACCCGCGCACGCTACACCTCGGTGATCTCCCACCGCTCGGGTGAGACGGAGGACAGCATCATCGCGGACATCGCGGTGGGCACCAACGCCGGCCAGATTAAAACGGGCTCGCTGTCGCGCTCCGACCGCATCGCCAAGTACAACCAGTTGCTGCGCATCGAGGAGGACTTGGGCGATGCCGCAAGCTATCCCGGCCGCGATGCGTTCTTCAACATCGCCTGACCCGGGGCTGACGGCGTGCGCTGGCTCGCAGGCATCTTCTGCCTCCTGATCCTCGGCCTGCAGTACCCGATGTGGCTGGGCAAGGGCGGATGGCTGCAAGTTCGCGAGACGGACCGCCAGCTCGCCGTGCAACGCGAGGCCAATCTCAAGCTCAAGTCGCGCAATGCCGCGCTCGATGCCGATGTGCGCGATCTGAAGACCGGCTCGGAGGCCATCGAGGAGCGCGCGCGCTCGGAGCTCGGCATGATCCGCTCCGACGAAGTGTTCTTCCAGATCCAGCCGGCGGGCGGCGCGACGGCAAGCCCCCGGCCTCCGGCCCGCTAGGCGTCCGGCGGCGCCGGGTCGACGTCACGCCGTGCCGCGCATCACCTCCCGCGACAATCCGCGGCTCGTCGAGGTCGCCCGCCTGCTGGCTTCATCGCGGGACCGGCGCAAGTCCGGCCGCTGCGTGCTCGAAGGCGAGCATCTCGCTACGGTCTATGTCGAGCGCGTCGGTCCCCCCCACACGGTGGTGGTGGCCGAGGATCGGCAGCACGATGCCCGGCATGCCGCGATCCTCGCTGCGACCCCCGCGCGCGACGTGCTGGTGGTTCCGCGCGCCTTGTTCGCCACCATCGCCACGGTACCGGACGCCGGCATGCTTGCGGTGGTGACGGCGCCGTCATTGCTGACGCCGCCTCCAGTGGCGTCACGCCACGTGCTGCTCGATGGGCTCCAGGATCCGGGCAACGTCGGCACCATCTTGCGCACGGCGGCTGCGGCGGGCGTGGAGCAGGTGCTCCTGTCGCGGGAGTGCGCCTTCGCCTGGTCGCCCAAGGTGCTGCGCGCGGCGCAGGGCGCGCACTTTCTCACGACGGTGGTGGAGGAGGTGGACTTGCCCGCCTGGGCGGCGGCATTCCGCGCGTCCGGCGGCACCGTGGTGGCCACCGCCGTGCAAGGTGCGGGTGGCCTTTATGCCACGCCGATCGCGCAACCCTTTGCCGTGGCCATTGGCAACGAAGGCGCGGGCCTGTCGCCCGCGCTGATGGCCGCGGCCAACGTGACGGTGAGCATCCCCATGCCCGGAGGCATGGAGTCGCTCAATGCGGCCGCGGCGGCGGCCGTGGTGCTCTTCGAGCTCGTGCGGCGGCGATCAGCCGAAGATCCAGAGCAGCGAGAAGTTGGCGTTCTCCACGCAGCCCGGGAACCCCGAGTTGAGGTTCGCTGACCAGCGGCCCTCGATGCCCTGAGCGGTGACCTTGAGCTCCGTCACGTTCGCCGAGAAGGTGAAGTTGCCGATCGCGTAAGTGGCGCCGGGCATCTGGTAAAGCAGGCCCTGCTGCACTGCCGCTCCGCCCATCACGAACGAGAAGGCGCTGCCATCGCTCGGACGGAAGCCCGTAAAGTTGAGCTGCAGGCTGTTCGTGGTCTGGTTCACCACGAGATTGGCAAAGTACGTAAGCGGTCCGTTGAGGTCCGGGTTGTTGCAGCCGCTGTACACCGAGGTGACCGCGCCGGAGTAGTTGCCGCCGGCCGGGATCAGCTTCAACGTCTGCCGGGTGATCGACTTGGTGACCGCCACCTGGCCCACGGTGTAGGACAGGGTGCCGGTGGCCGAGTCGAATGGCGCGAACGTGGCCGTGCCGACCTGCACGACCGTGCTCTGCGCGGGATTCCACGGCACGCCGTAGTACGAGCCCGTGGTGAAGTAGAGCGGTCCCGTCCAGACGTTGTTGGCGTTCTGCGTGAGCTGCGCCGTGACCCAGGTGGGCTGCTGGTCGTTGCCATAGACAAAGAACGTGGCGAAGATGAAGTTGTCGGCGTTGATGAAGTTCACGCCCCAGCCACTCTCGGCGGGGTTCCACCAGATGTCGCTGTAGTCGACCGCGGCAGCCGGACGGACGAGGGCGAGGCCCACCAGCAGGGCGACGGCGAGATGGCGACAGCGGCGAAGGAGCGCGTTCATGGTTCGCTCGAGGCTTAAGAGTTGAAGGAAGCCGCGATTCTACCCGCTGCCCCGCCACCGTCTCGCTTGGGTCGCCGCCGCCCCTCCGGCCGACGTCACGCGCGCGCCCGGCCGGAGGTAGCGGATGCCGCGCTCAGGGCGTGGCTTGCACCGCCGAGAACGCCCATGCCTGCTGGCAACCGTTGCTGAGCGTGAGCGAGAACAGCCCCTCGATCCCGGTCGCGGTGCGCTTGACCTGCGACGCGGTCCCGACGAGGCCGGACGCATTGGCCGGCTTGATGATCGCCGACGGGACCCGGTAGAGCGTGCCCTGCTGTACCGACGCACCGCTCACCGCGAACACCTCCGTGGTATTCCCGATCTTGACGGTGAAGTCGAGCTTGAGCGTGTTGTCGGGTGCAAGCGTTGCCGCGATCGTGGCCGGGCCTGTCGCCGAGCCATCGCTTCCGGGATTGCTGCAACCCGTTACGGTCACGCTCGCGCCGCCCACGTAGGAGCCGTCGAGCGGGATGGGGGTGAGCGTTTGGCGCACGATCGTCTTGGTCACGACGGTGTTTCCGACGTTGTACGTGAGGGTGCCCTCCGTGGACGACACGGCGGTGAACTTGGCCACTCCGGCGGCGATGACGTTGCTGTCCGCGGGATTCCACGGCGCGCCGAAAAAGGTGCCCTGGGTGATGTAGAGGGGTCCCGTCCACACGTTGCCGCTGCGGGACAATTGCGCAGACACCCATCCCGGATCGCCGTTGGTCGTGTAGATGAAGAACGTGGCGAAGATGAAATTGTTGGACTGGATGAAGTTGACGCCCCACCCCGATTCGGCGGGTCCGGCCCACCAGATGTCGGTGTAGTCGGTGGCGGCGGCGGCGGGACGCACGATGGCAAGCGCTAGCAGCAACGCTGCGAGGAGCAGGCGGGCAGGACGGGTGAGCGATTTCATTGTTGTTGGTTCTCTCGTTCAGGGTGAAGGTAAGTGGCTGCGTGGACTGTCCGGACGTTGCGCGGCGCGCAGCCCGAGGCTCCGCGGCGGTACGTGAGCGGCACGGAGCACACGGGCCGGACCAGCACCCTTGCGAACCTGCCTCCCGCAATCGCGCGTGGGGCACATGCAGTCTACGCGGCGTGGCAGGCACCAGGGCGAGCAGGCGTGCGAACGGTCACGGGGACGTGCGATAGTGTCGCGCCATGCCAGTCACGCCCGTGCCGCCCGTGGTCGACGCGCACCTCAGCCAGGTGCCTGTCGCTGCGTCCAACGCGGTCCCCGCCAAGGGTGCGGCGCCGTCGCTGCGCGAGCTCCTGCCCACACTCGCGCAGTGCAGCGTGAGCGCTGTCGTTCTCGTGCAGGCGGGCTTCGGCACGATCCAGGCACGGTGCCTCCTCGAGGCCGCCAGGACGAGCGACGGCCTGGTGCGGGGCGTGGTGGCCGACGTTGACCTCGCCGCTGCCGATGCGATTCCCACGCTGACGCGCCTTAGTCGGGACCCGTTGCTGAAGGCGGTGCGACTCTCGCTCGTCGGCCCCGATGCCGCGCCCCGCGCCCGCGACGAAGGCATCGCCCGCACCCTCGGCGCGCTGCCCCGGCTGGGCCTGCGCCTCGACCTCCTTGCCGGCCCGGCCGAGCTGCCGCACGCCGCCGCGCTCGCGCAGCGCCATCCCGATCTCGCGCTGGCCCTCGAGCACGCCGGCTTGCCCGACATCGCAGGTGGGCACGAGGCGGCCTGGCTCACCCCGTTGCGATCGCTGGCCGCCTTGCCGCGGGTGCGATGCAAGGTGAGCGGGCTCGTGCGCCGCGCGGGCGTCGGCTGGACCATCGACACCCTGCGGCCGTGGTTCGATAACCTCCACGCGCTCTTCGGCGCCCCCAGGCTCATGTGGGGCAGCGACGGCCCCGACCTCGCGCCGGCTGCGACCTATCGAAGCTGGCATGCGGCGACCGTGGCGCTGACCCAGGGGTGGTCCGCGGACGATCGCGGCGCCCTGATGGGTGCCACGGCGCGCCGCTTCTACGGTTTGTAGGACTGCCGCCGACGTCGTTGTACGTGCGTTCAGGCGTCGCAAATCGCTGACGTCGGCCGCCGGGCTACACGGGCACTGTGCGTCTGACAAAGGCGTGGGTGGTGACCTCACCCGCGATTGAGACCTGTCCGACTGCGCTTCCAAGCCCTGAAATCCAAGATGCGTCCATCGTCAACCACGCCGCTATGCCGGCTGCTCTCCTTTGGGGTCTCCTCGTTTTCAGTGCAATAAGTGACGGTACGAAAAGCTAGCACTGG
>CALFEY010000016.1 GCA_937958295.1 uncultured Pseudomonadota bacterium | reverse complement strand
CGACTCGGGACAGCCCGGCCGTCCCGGTGCGGGTGGTCCTCCTCCCGGAGGGGGTCCGGGTGCGGGCGTGCCCGGCCGGCCGCCGAGCGGAGGCGGAGGCAACCCGCGCCCGGTGCCCCCTCCGTCCAGCAGCGAGCCCACGCGTCCCGGACGGTAGCGCCACAGGTTACGTGCGATAGCAAAAGGCCGCGATCACGCGGCCTTTTGCCTTGTGCCACGACCCCACGCGGCTTCGCGCTAGTCGGGGTCGGACCGGAAGATGATGCTGAAGGGTCGTGGGATGTCGATGGTGCGCTTGAAGAAGTGCACCTCAACGAAGCCGCTCAGGCGCTCGAAGAGCACGCGGATCTGCTCGGTCCCCTCGGTCTGCGCCGTGGCGCGCCCGATGAGATTGCGCTGGCCGGGCGCCCGCTTGCGTCCGGTGATCGCAAGCTCCACCGAGGCGAGACCCTGGTGGCGGCTCATGTAGCTGCCGAACACCGCAATGGACTCGATCTCGTACTTGTTGCGCGCGGCGGTACGGTTGAACTTTTCCGCCACCTCGGCACAGGTGGTGAGCAGCATCTGCGCCTGTGGACGCTCGAGCGGCTCGATGATCCTGGCCCGGGCGATCTCGCGGAAGCGCGTGGTGATCCCGAAGTACGCGCCCGTGGGGGACAGCTTCGTCAGGACGCCCGACTGCACCATCTCCGCCACGATCGCATTGCCCTTGGCAGGATCGAGGGCGAACTCCTCGACCAGGGCGTCCATCGGCACCGGCGAGGCGCGCGGGCGCGAATCGGGGAGGCGGGCAAGCAGGCGATTGGCCGCGTCGCGCAGGCGAAGCGGATCGAGTCCGAAGTAGAGGTGGCGCGCCACCAGCGTCAGCGTCTTCACGGGGCCCTCGAACGGCGCCAGGACAATGGCATAACGCTATCACAGGCGGCGCGCCGGCGTCTGCCGCCCGCGCTTACGCGGGCCGGCCGTGCGGTGCTGGTGCAGGGCGCGCGAGGACAGGTCGAGCTCGTCGCGCAGCCAGCGCCGCAAGGACGCGATGGGCGGCCACTCGGCAAGGCCGGGGGGATAGACGAAGTGGTAGGGCTCGGCGTCGGGGTGCGTGATCGCGATGGGCGACAACTGTACGAGGCGGCCATCGACGAGCGCATCGGCGGCCAGGATCTCCCGCGACAGCGCGAGCCCCAGGCTTTGCTCCGCCGCCTGCAGCATGAGCCCGGCGTCGTTGAACGCCGCCACCGGCGTCACCCGCATCCGCACGCCCGCCGCGGCGAACCAGTCGCCCCACAGGTCGGCATCGCCCAGCAACGGCTCGCGGGCGAACGCCTCGGGTGAGGCCCCGGCCAAGCGCCGTGCCGCCGCGGGCGAGGCCACCACGATGATCGGCGGCCGGTCGAAGAGGCGCTCCGAGGCGAGGCCGGGCCACGGCCCGCTGCCCTGGCGGACGGCCGCATGGAAGCCTTCGCGCACGAGGTCCATGGCACGGATCGAGGCATCGATCTCGAGCGCGACATCGGGATAGCGCTCGCGCCAGCGGCCGATGCGCGGCAAGAGCCAGCGCTGGCCGAACGACGGCAACACCGTCAACCGCAGCCGCTGCGCATCGCCCGACGCCACGGCGGCGGCAGCCTGGACGCCGTCTTCCAGGCGCGCGAAGGCGTCGCGCACGCTGGCCTGCAGCGCGCGCCCCGCCGCGTTCAGCACGATGCGGCGACCGCGCCGCTCGAAGACGAGAAAGCCCAGCGCCTCCTCGAGACCGCGGATCTGCTGGCTCACCGCGCTGTGGGTGAGGTGGAGCGTCTCTGCCGCGGCACGCAGATTGCCGACCTCGGCCACCGCGCGAAAGGTGGCGAGCGCTTGCCAGGGAAGTCGATGGGGCTGGGGCATTGGTAAGTTTTTCTTACCACGATGGTCGAAACTTATCGCTTCCGAAGGCAATCTTGGCCGACTAATCTTACCAGCGTAAATCGCGCCGCATACCCCCAAGCCACGATGCAGTGACCTCGGAGCCGGACCATGCATGCCATCGCCCAACCGCACACCGACGAAATCAGCCCGCGTCACCCGCCGCTGCGCACCGCCGCCGCGGCGTTGCTCGCCGTGCTGGCGTGCAGCGCAGCGGCGCTCGCCGCGCTAGCCGCGCCCGCGCTGCTCCTGACCGGAATGGCGCTGGCCCCGCGCGTTTGCGTCCCGCTGTAAAACGGATACCACGCCATGCATACGTTGACCTTGCCCGCCGCTCCGGCCCGCTATCGCACGGCCGCCGCCTTGCTGCGCCTTGCCGTCCTGCTCGCGGGCCTCGCCCGTAGGCTGCGCTCGGCTGCCAGGCTCCTCGATGCCTGGCTCGCTGCGCGCGCAAAGGCGGAGGACGACAACCGCGCGCTGGTGGCGATGAGCGAGCGCGAGCTGCGCGACATCGGCATCGATCCGGTGCGCCTCGGCACGATGCCCGACCGCTGGACGCGCGACTGGTCGGTGTGATCCGCGCGCGATTGCGGCGGGGCAACGCAGGCTTCGGTTAACCTTTCCGGCCTCCGAGCCGACGAGCCTGCCATGCCCTATCTCCTGCTGATCCACGAGCCCCGCGGCCAACGCGCCACCCGCAACGAGGCCGAGGGCCGCGTCGCCTACGACCGCATGCTGCAAAGCGCTGCCGCCCTCAAGGCCCGCGGCGTGTTGCGTGCGGCCGAGTCGCTGCGCACCGACGGCGACGCCGTGCGCGTGCGCATCCGCGACGGCCGCCGCGAGGTGCGGGACGGCCCGTTTGCCGAGGCCAAGGAGATGGTGGGCGGCTACTTCCTCGTCGACTGCGCCACCCGCGACGAGGCCCTGGCCATCGCGGCGGAGCTGCCCGCTGCCGAGTGGGCTACGGTGGAGGTGCGCGAGCTCGGCCCCTGCTTCGCCTGACGGGCGAAGGGTCCCGCGCGCGATGGTGTAGAGTCGGCGGGATGGATACACCCATCACGATGATCGCGCGGCTGCGCGCCGCGCCCGGCAAAGGCGATGCCCTCGCCGGCCTCCTCACCGAGCAGGCCGGCGTGGTGCGTCGCGCCGAGGCCGGCTGCCTCTATTACCGCCTGCACCGGTCCAACGACGATCCCGAGCTCTTCGTGTTCTACGAGGCCTACGTGAGCGAGGCCGCGCTCGACGTCCACCGCAATTCGCCGCATATGGCGGCCTACCGCAAGCGCCGCCAGGACGAGGGGCTGGCCGCCGGCCCGGTGGAAATCGACTACCTGACCGCGCTCACCGACTAGCGCGGCTGCGGCGGAGTCCACGGCCCCCGCACACGCGGCGCGCCACGCTCCCGCGCGCCGGGGCCACCCTTCCCGTTCATGCCGGCATGAAGCCCAAGTCGGCGGTGGCGAAATTGCCCAGATTGGGAAACACGGCGCCAAGGTCGTTGCCCGTCGCGCCGAACCACCGCGCGAGCGTGGCGCCGTACTGATCCACGCCGAACTCCGGGATGAGCCGGCCCTGTCCGGCGTCCACCGGGTTGGCCACACCGAGCTGCGCGTTGTGAAACGTGCCGTACAGCCGGCCGCCCTTCACCGCGCCGCCCAGCACCATGTGATGGCTGCCCCAGCCGTGATCGGAGCCCTTGCCGTTGGAGGTGAAGGTGCGGCCGAAATCCGATGCCGTGAAGGTCGTGACCTGATTCGCCACGCCAAGCTCCACGGTGGCGTCGTAGAAGGACTGCACGGCGGTGTCGAGTTGCAAAAGAAGGTCGGCATGGCTGCCGAACAGAATCGAAGGCGCCCCGGGGCCGGGTTGCAGGGGACTGTACGTCGAGTCGAACTGGTCGCTGTGGGTGTCGAACGAGCCGCCCACGAAGACGAAGAAGATCTGCCGCTTGACGCCCAAGGCCTGGCGCGCGGCGATGAGCATCGCCACCGAGCGCAGCTGCGCGGCCAGCGGATTGCCGGCGGGGAAGGCCGTGGCCAGAGGAAAGCGCTCGGTGTAGCGACCCGCAGCGTCGGGGCCGTTGTACAGCGCGCCCAGCACGAAGTCGTTGGCCGCCACCGTGCGCGCCGCCATCTCGCCGTATTGCTGCTGCAGCAGGTTGGTCCGCGCTGCCGCGAGCAGGCTTTGGTACACCGCCTGCGGCTTGGCCAGGGCGTCGCCCTCGCGCCACGCGCGAATGCGCTGCACGATCGGCACTGTGGCGCTGCGGTACGCAGCCACCTCCTGCGCGGTGGTCTGAAAGCCCTTGAAGAACACGCCCGACGCGCCGGTGGCCACGCCGATGGGCATGGGGCCGGCGCTCGACGCCTGCAAGAGATCGGCCAAACGCCCGCCCCAGCCTTCCTTGGTGAGCGAGCCGGGCGTGCACGTCGCCCAGCTCTCCTGCATGTCGTCGTGCGAGAAAAGTTGCGGCGGCAGATGGAGATTGCGCTCGTAGTCGGTCTTGGTGACGGGCCGCACCAGCACGCCCACGTTGGAGACCACGGCGAGCTTGTTGGCGCGGTACAACGACGCCGCACGCGTCATGCGCGGATGCAGCGCGAAGGGCCCCTGCACCGCATCGGCGATCGCCGTGGCCTGCAGTGACGACAGCGGCAGCGCCAGCGGCCCGCGATTGGCGGCGTACACCGGGTAGCGCGCATCGAGCGGCACCACCATGTTGTGCGAGTCGTTGCCGCCGTAGAGGAACACGCAGACGAGCGCACGGTAGTCGCTGAACGGCCCGGCGCCGAGGGCGGCTTCGGACAGCGCGCCCACGAGCGGTACCGAAGCGATGCCGCCCATCGCCTGCAGGAAGCGGCGGCGGCTTGCGTTGGTGCGATCCGCGCCATCCACGGTCAGCGCTCCACGAGGTAGTCGGGACTGTTCACGATGAGCCACAGCGCGGTGCGCAGGCGCTCGCGACCCTGCGCCTGCGCATTGCCGGCGATGTTCACGGTACCCACCGACGCTGCGATCAAGGCCTTGCTCGACGCGCCCATCGCGCCACCCGTGAGCACGAGGTCGAGCTCGTCGACCAGGGCGACGGGATCCGCGGCGAGCGCCACATAGGGCGCGTAGTCGGGAACGATCCGCGTGGAAGCGTCGGGGTTGCCGTGTTCGAAGCCGTCGATGATGTCGGTCTTGGAGAACTCCGCGAACCCCGATATCGCGGTACTGGTGGCGATCTCGAACTCCGGTCCCGCGAGGCCGTTGCGCGTGAGCGAGCCCGTGGGCATGAAATCGGGGTGATAGAAATTGAACACGGACGGCGCAAAGAGCGGGCTCTGATTGAGCTGCGTGGGGGCGTTAAGACCGCCGCGCAAGTCGTAGTAACCGTCCGCCTTGGCGCCCTTGAAGGCGCGATGGAGCTGCACGAAGCGCACCACCGGCTCGGAGAGCTTGCCGAAGTCAGGGCGGTCGCGCACGTCGAGACTGCGCGCCTGCGGATCGAGCAGGATCGCCCGCACGACCGCCTTCAGGTCGCCGCGCACGCCGCTGCCATTGTCGGCAAAGGCCTGCGCCACGCGCGCGACGTAGTCCGGGCTCGGATTGGACGTGACCATGCGCTGGATGAGCAGCTTGCCGATGAACGGACCCACGTTCGGATGACCGAAAACGTTGTCGAGGGCGGCGTGCAGGTCGGCGGAAGGGGACTGTCCCGCCGGGAGCGTCGCGAATCGCGCGCCCGGGTAGGCGAGGAGCTCTTTGGCCGTCTGGTCGTGCGCGGGGCCGTTGATCTCGCGCGTCACGTCGGCCGAGACATACTTCGCGAGCCACGGCTCCATGGGTCGCGTCCACGCGGCGCATCCCTTCTGCGTGGCGATCACCGGATCCTCGTCCCAGATGTCGGGATAGATCCAGCGCCACGATTGCGTCTGGTCCTGGCCGCCGAAGGTCCACCCCGACAGCGCCTTGGCGAAGCCCTTCACGGTGTCCTCGGTGAAGGCGGGAATGCGCTGGCCGGCGGCATCGAGCTCGGGCGTCCCGTCGGGGCGCAGCAGCACGAGGCCGATCGACAGGAGCTGCATCACCTCGCGCGCGTAGTTCTCGTCGGGCTGGGTCCGTAGCACAGGATCCGCCTTGGCGCTCTCCTTCATCGACAGGTACTCGCCCATCACCGGATGCAGCGTGACGTCGCGCAGCAGGTCGCGCCAGTTGCCGAAGGCATGACGGTTGAGCGTGTCGAGGTAGCCTGCCGCACCGCAGGGCGCGTTGGCCACGAAGCCGTTGGCGAACGACACCACGTAGATCTGCGACAGCGCGTAGCCTACGCGCTGGCGCAGCTGGTCCTCGCCCGTGAAGAATTGCCTCCAGATGGACTGGTTGGTGACGTAGAGATTGCTGTCGATGAGGTACGGATCGGACTTCACCGTATCGGCGTGCGACACCGGCGGTACCGCGAACTGGCGCGTCAGCCACGCGTCGTAGCCTTCGCGCACGAGCGCCTCGATGTCCTCGCGCGAGGCACCGAACGTCGCCTGGCGCAGAAAGCGCGCGGCATCCTTGCGCGTGTCGTCGGGTGCGCGCATGTCGAAGGGACGCATGTCCACGAGACACGACCAGCACTCGCCCCTGGCCGCCGCATTGACGAGCGCGGCGTAGGGATTGAGGTGCGGGACGATCGCGTCGGCGGGGACGTACGTCGCGGTGCCATCGGGGCGCGGGAGGAACTGCCAGGTACGCACCGGGGCAAAGGGATACGTGCTGAAGTTGCCCCAGTTGAGGTTGTTGGTATAGATGCGAATGGGTCCGCTGCTGCTCGTGATGCGTGGCGCCTCGAGGTTCACGCCCTGAAACGATTGGCCGGAGAGCGTCCAGCCGTTCACGATGGCCACGCCGGCGAGGTCGAGCGTGCCACCGGCCTTCAGCACCACGCCACCGGCCAGCACGAGATCCTGGCTCGTGCCGCCGGCGAGCTTCAAGTCCCCGCTGGCTTGTACGATGAGGCCGCTGCCACCATGGGCGGGGTTGCCGACGCTGGCAGGGCGCGTTTCGCCGGGCAGCGCCGGCAGGCTGTTGGGCGGGGCGAAGTACCCCGCCGGCCACGCCGACGGCATCGCGAGGAGCGCATCGCCATTCACCGCGAAGTTGAGCACCTGCGGGGCGGTGCCGTAGTGCGACACTGAAAGCGCGACCTGCGTGCCGCTGGCCGGGGCCAGCTGCAAGCCGTTGGCCAGGAAGTAGTTGCCGTTGACGGGATTGTTGGCGTGACCGAACGTGGCCACGTGGATGTCGTTGCTAAGGAAGCGGCCGCCCCCCGTGATGCGGGCGCCCGCGATCCGTAGCTGGACGTCACCCTGCACCAGTCCCTGGTTGACGAGCGGCTGCCCCACCGACCACGTCGCGTCAAGGGTAGACACGGTCAGAACAGCCGCCGTGATCACGCGGCCGGTATCCGCAACGGTGAGGCCGTTGCGATCCTGCACCTGCGCGCGGAATGCGACACCGGGCACGCCGTCGAAGCGCAGCGTGCCATGGACGGCGCTCGCCGTCCCCCCGGCGTTGTAGAGCAGCACGCCCTGCCCTGGGGCCCCGGCACGCACGGTCAGCGTGGTGCCGGGCGGCAGGTCGAGGCCCGCAACGTCGATGCGCGCGACGGCGTTACCGTCGCCCGGCACGCTGCCGAGCTGGATCACGGCATTGGCCTGCCAGCCGGACAGCGTGTCCCCGCTGCGCGTGGCGCCTTGCACCGTGAACGGGCCGTAGGGATTGTGGGTGACCGTCGCGGCGCCCAGCGCCCACGCAGCACCCGTCGCGAGGGTCAGCACGACTGCGACCGCGCACCGTCCTCCGAGCCCACCCCAACGCCGCATCGCGCTCCCCTTGCCCGCCTTGCGGCCGCGCGCGACGCGCGCCCGGCCCTATGACGTTAGCATGCAAGGAACACGCCAGCAATGCACCGCCAGCGAGAAACACCGCGCCACCGCAGCGGCCCGTGATACGCGTCTAGAACCGGTAGCGCAGGCCCACGCCGAAGATCCACGGATTGATGTCGAGCCCACCCAGATTGGCGCCCGTGGCCGTGACGTACACGTCGGTATTCATCCACACGTACTTCACGTCCGCATTGATGTACAGGTTCTTCGCCACCTCGTAGTCGAGACCCGCCTGCAGCGCGCCGCCCCAGCTGTTGTCCTTGATGGAGAGCGCACCGTTGGCGAGGTCGTTGTCGTAGAAATAGGTGTAGTTCACACCCGCGCCCACGTAGGGCTTCCAGGCGCCGAGGTCCGTGAAGTGGTACTGCAGCGTCACGGTCGGCGGCAGCACGCCCACCTTGCCGAGGCTCGTGCCATCGAGCGTCACTTCGTGCTTGTTGGCGGCGGCAATCACCTCCACCGCGATGTTCCGGGTGAAGAAGTATGTGAGGTCGATCTCGGCCCACCAGGCCGAATCGACGTCGAGGCCGGAAATGGACGTGCTCACGTTCGGGCTCACGTAGAGCGCGCGAACGCCCACCATCCAGTTCTGCGCATGAACCGCCGCCGGCGCGGCCACCAGCACCGCGAGGATCGCTGCGGCCACGGGCCGCCGCATGTGTCTTGCTGCTTGCATCGTCACACTCCCATTCGATCGAGTCGCTTGTGTACCCGGACCGATGGTGAGCCGCGCCCGACGGCGCGCATTTGACGAGCGTCAACCCGCCGGGGGCCTTCGAGGCGCGCCTTGACGGGCGTCAAGGGGAGGCACCGCGGGCGCCCGGGCTTGCCCCGGGGTGCCGCCGCGGCGGCGCATCACATCGAGCGGCGGTACTGCCCGCCCACCTCGAACAGCGCGTTGGTGATCTGGCCGAGCGAGCACACGCGCACGGTGTCCATGAGCTCGGCAAAGACATTGCCGTTCTCGATCACCGTCTGCTTGAGCCGCGCGAGCGCGGCGGGGGCCGCGTCCGCGTTGCGCGCCTTGAAGGCGGCGAGGCGCGCGAGCTGCGACTGCTTCTCGTCTTCGGAGGAGCGCGCGAGCTCGATCTTCTGCGCCACCGATTCGCCGTGCGGATTGCGGAAGGTGTTGACGCCGATGATGGGGTACGTGCCGTCGTGCTTCTGATGCTCGTAGAACATCGACTCTTCCTGGATCTTGCCGCGCTGGTAACCCGTCTCCATCGCGCCTAGCACGCCGCCGCGCTCGCTGATGGCCTCGAACTCCTGCAGCACGGCCTCTTCGACGAGGTCGGTCAGCTCCTCGATGATGAACGAGCCCTGGTTAGGGTTCTCGTTCTTGGCCAGGCCCCATTCGCGGTTGATGATGAGCTGGATCGCCATTGCGCGGCGCACGCTCTCCTCGGTGGGCGTGGTGATCGCCTCGTCGTAGGCGTTGGTGTGCAGCGAGTTGGTGTTGTCGTAGGTGGAGATGAGGGCCTGCAGCGTAGTGCGGATGTCGTTGAAGGAGATCTCCTGCGCGTGCAGGCTGCGACCGCTCGTCTGCGAATGGAACTTGAGTTTCTGCGACCGCTCGTTGGCGCCATAGCGGTTCTTCATGGCCACGGCCCAGATGCGGCGCGCGACGCGGCCGATCACCGTGTACTCCGGGTCCATGCCGTAGCTGAAGAAGAACGAGAGGTTGCCCGCGAAGTCGTCGATGTGCATCCCGCGCGCGAGGTAGGCCTCCACGAACGTGAAGCCGTTGGACAGCGTGAACGCGAGCTGCGAGATGGGATTGGCCCCTGCCTCGGCGATGTGATAGCCCGAGATCGACACCGAGTAGAAGTTCTTCACGTCGTGATGAACGAAGTACTCCTGGATGTCGCCCATCACCTTGAGGCTGAACTCCGTGCTGAAGATGCACGTGTTCTGCCCCTGGTCCTCCTTGAGGATGTCCGCCTGCACGGTGCCGCGCACCGTGGCGAGTGCCCATTGGCGGATCTTGCCCGCCTCGTCGTCGGTAGGGTCGCGGCCATTGTCGGCGCGAAACTTGTCGGCCTGCTGGTCGATGGCCGTGTTCATGAACATTGCGAGCAGCGTCGGGGCGGGACCGTTGATGGTCATCGACACCGAGTTGTTGGGCGCGGTGAGGTCGAAGCCCGAGTAGAGCACCTTCATGTCGTCGAGCGTGGCGATCGACACGCCTGAGTTGCCCACCTTGCCGTAGATGTCGGGACGGATGGCGGGATCGTTGCCATAGAGCGTGACGGAGTCGAAGGCCGTGGACAGGCGCTTGGCCGGCATGCCGTCGGCGAGCAGGTGGAAGCGCCGGTTGGTGCGGAACGGGTCGCCCTCGCCCGCGAACATGCGCGTGGGGTCCTCGTTCTCGCGCTTGAAGGCGAACACGCCGGCGGTGAACGGGAAGCTGCCCGGGACGTTCTCCACAAGCTGCCAGCGCAGGATCTCGCCGTCGTCCTCGAAGTTGGGCAGCGCGACCTTGCGCACCTTGGTCCCCGAAAGGGACGTGGTGACAAGCGCCGTGCGGATCTCCTTGTCGCGGATCTTCACGACGTACTCGTCGCCGGCATAGGCCGCCTTCGTCTGCGGCCACATGTCGAGGAGCTTCCTGGCACGCGGATCGAGCGCGGCGTCGCGCTCGTGCGCGAGGGCCGCAAGCTCGGTGAAGAGCGGCGCCTCAACCTGCGAGCGCCCCGCGGTGAGCGGCGACTCCGGGACACGGATCTCGCCCGGGCCTGCCGCACGGGGCTCCAGGCGCTGGTGCAGGAGCGCGATCGTGGCGTGCACTTGCGAGCGCTCGCGCGCGATGCGCGCCTGACCGCGCGCCCACGCGTGATACGACCGCACCGTGTCGGCAATCTCCGCGAGGTAGCGGGCGCGCGCGGCCGGTACGATGGCGCCCTGCGCGGACGACTGCCTCGTATTCACCGGTGGCAAGGCGCCGGCGGCGGCGGGCAGGCCCTTGTCGACCAGACGCGCGACCACCGCCTGGTACAGGGCGGTGACGCCGTCGTCGTTGAAGCGCGAGGCGATAGTGCCGAAAACGGGCATCGCCTCCGGCGGCGCGCGGAACGCCTCGCGGTTGCGCTGCAGCTGCTTGCGCACGTCGCGCAGCGCGTCGGCTGCGCCCTTGCGATCGAACTTGTTGATGGCCACGAAATCGGCGAAATCGAGCATGTCGATCTTCTCGAGCTGACTCGCGGCGCCGAACTCGGGCGTCATCACGTACAGCGCGACGTCCACGAGCGGCACGATCGCCGCGTCACCCTGCCCGATCCCCGAGGTCTCCACGAGCACGAGGTCGAAGCCCGCGGCCTTGCACGCGGCCACGACGTCGGGCAGCGCCTGGCTGATCTCGCTACCCGTGTCCCGCGTGGCCAGCGAGCGCATGTAGATGTTGGGATGCCCGAGCGCGTTCATCCGGATGCGATCGCCCAACAGGGCGCCGCCCGACTTGCGCCGCGAGGGATCGATGGACACGATGGCGATGCGCAGCGCGTCCTCGCGATCGAGGCGGAAGCGGCGCACCAGCTCGTCGGTGAGCGAGCTCTTCCCGGCGCCGCCGGTGCCCGTGATGCCGAGGATGGGCGCGCGCGCGGCCTTGGCCGCCGCGTGGATCGCGTCGCGCAGCGCCGGTGAAGCCGTGCCTGCCTCCAGCGCCGTGATCACCCGTGCGAGCGCATGCGTACGCTCGAAACGGGTGCCGGCGACGAGGGCCTCGAGCGAAGCCGGGGCCTTCCGGGCGAGGTCGACATCGCAGGCCGCCACGATCTCGTTGATCATGCCCTGCAGGCCCAGCTTCTGGCCGTCCTCGGGCGAGAAGATGCGCGTGACGCCGTAGCGGTGCAGCTCTTCGATCTCCGCCGGCACGATCACGCCGCCGCCGCCGCCGAAGACCTTGATATGGCCACCGCCGCGCTCGCGCAGGAGGTCGATCATGTACTTGAAGAACTCGACGTGTCCGCCCTGGTACGACGAGATCGCGATCCCGTTCGCATCCTCCTGCAGGGCGCAGTCGACGATCTCCTCCACCGCGCGGTTGTGGCCGAGGTGGATCACCTCGCAGCCCGAGGCCTGCAGGATGCGCCGCATGATGTTGATGGAGGCATCGTGACCGTCGAACAGGCTCGCGGCGGTGACGAAGCGCACCTTGGTCTGCGGCTTGTAGACGAGCGGCGGGCGGGATGCGTCGTTCATGGCGGCCTCGGGCGACGATGCGGCCGGACCGGGACGGGTCCGGGCGGATGAGCTTACTCCTGCACGGTCATGGGGCACGCCTCGGCGTTCCTGGCATGGCGGTGCGCAGCCGCGGAGTCTAGATTCCGTTTACGTAAACGTCAAACACCCTCCGGCCGGCGTCCCGCGCCCCCTGCGGCCGAGTGGCGGCGCGCCCGCCGCACCGATCGGGGGCGTGCCCAGGGTAGAGTATCGGTTTCGTCGCCCCTTCCCGCGCCTCCCCTGACATGACGCCGCCTCCCGCCACCGCCGCCGCCATCCCGCCCGGCGGGGAGGCCGCCGCGGTCCCCCCTCCGGTCGCCGCCACCGCGCACCCACCTTTGACGATGGCGCTGCTCAACGTCGCGCACGCCATCGACCACCTGGTGCTGCTGATCTTTGCCACGGCCGTGGGCGCCATCGCCGCTGATTTCGGCTTCGCGCGCTGGGAAGAGCTCATGCCCTACACCACGGGTGCCTTCGTGATGTTCGGCTTGGGGGCGGCCCCCGCCGGCAAGCTGGGCGACCATTGGGGCCGCCGCGCGATGATGCTGGTGTTCCACTTCGGCATCGGCCTGTCGTGCCTCCTGGCGGCCGTCACCCAGAACGCCTGGCAGCTTGCAGCGGCACTCACGCTGATGGGCGCGTTCGCGTCGATCTACCATCCGGTGGGCATCCCGATGCTGGTGCAGCACACCACCCGCCCCGGCGCCGTGATCGGCGTGAACGGACTCGTGGGCAATCTCGGCATCGCCGTCGCGGCGGTCATGACGGGCCTGCTCGTGAAGTACTTCGGCTGGCGCATGGCCTTCGCCGTGCCGGGCGTCCTCACCATCCTGTTCGGGTTCGTCTTCTGGCGCTTGGTGGCGCCGGAGGACGCGCCGCCGGCGCGCCGCAAGCCCAAGCAGGCCGACCTGTCGCGCGGCGAAGTGGTGCGCGCAGTGCTGATCCTGACCATCACCTCCACCTGCGGCAGCCTGGTGTTCAACTTCACCACCAACGGCAATGGCGAGCTTCTCGCCGATCGCATGCGCTCGATCACGGCCGATCCCGCGACGATCGGCGCCCTGCTGGGCCTCGTGTACGTGATCGCCTCGTTCGCCCAGCTCGTGGTGGGGCGGGCCATCGACCGCTACCCGCTGAAGCGCATCTTCCTCGTGATCGTGCTCGCCCAGGTGCCGCTGTTCATGCTCGCCATCTTCGCCACGGGCTGGGCGTTCTACGCGCTCGCCATCGCCTTCATGGCCTTCGTGTTCGGTGCCATTCCCTTCACCGACGCGATCATCGTGCGCTACGTCGACGACCGCTCCCGCTCGCGGGTGGCGGGCGTGCGCTTCGCCATCGCCTTCGGCGTGAGCGCGGCCGCCGTCTGGCTGCTCGGCCCGCTCGTGAAGGCCAACGGCTTCGGCTTCCTCCTGGGACTGATGGCGGTGATCGCCGTGGTGGCCGCGGTCGCCGTCACGCGGCTCCCCGCGCCCCCCGCCGCGCGCGCCTGAACGCCCTGGGGAAGCGGGTTCGCTCCGCCTCCGGCGGGGTCCGTCGGGCGCGGTCCGCAGCCCGTCCCGCCGTAAGGGGGACTTAAGGCCCCGGGCGATATACTCCGCGCCCGTCCCAACGCTGCGCTTTGACCATGACCCTGTTCACGTCCGGACGCTCGCTCCGCGCCACGCTCGTGGCTTGCTGCCTCCTCCCGCTCGCCGCCACGGCCGCCCTGCCGCCGGGCGTGACGCAGGGACCCTCCGTGGAGGGCATCACCGAGTACCGCCTCGACAACGGCCTGCGCGTCGTGCTGTTTCCGGACGCCGGGTCGCCCACCACCAGCGTGAACGTGACCTACCTCGTGGGCTCGCGCCACGAGCGCTACGGCGAGACCGGCATGGCGCACCTGCTCGAGCACTTGGTGTTCAAGGGAACGAAGACGTCGGGCAACATCTGGGACGAGATGAACAAGCGCGGCATGCGCCTGAACGGCTCCACCTGGTACGACCGCACCAATTACTTCGAGACGTTCAATGCATCGCCCCCGGACCTCGAATGGGCCATCGCGATGGAAGCCGACCGCATGGTCAACTCGCGTATCGACCGCAAGGACCTCGACAGCGAAATGACCGTCGTGCGCAACGAGATGGAGCGCGGCGAGAACAATCCCTCGCGCATCCTCTGGCAGCGCTTGGTCGGCTCATCCTACCGCTGGCACAACTACGGCAAAGAGACCATCGGCGCCCGCTCCGACGTGGAGAACGTCGATATCGAGAGCCTGCGCGCCTTCTATCGCACGTACTACCAGCCCGACAACGCGGTGCTGGTGATTGCCGGCGCCTTCGACGTGGACCAGACGCTCGGCTGGATCGCCAAGTCCTTTGGCGCGATTGCCAAGCCCACCCGCACGCTGCCACGGCTGTACACGGTGGAGCCGGTGCAGGATGGCGAGCGCCTCGTCACGATCCGGCGCGTGGGCGACCAGCAACTCCTGGGCATCGCCTATCACACCGTGGCCGGCGCGCATCCGGACCAGGCCGCGCTCGACCTCCTGGTGCGCGTGATGTCGATGGAGCCCGCCGGCCGCCTGTACAAGGCGCTCGTGGAAACGCGCAAAGCGAGCAGCGTGAACGGCTGGACGCCCGAGCTCCTCGACCCCGGCTTCGCCATGTTCTCGGCCCAGGTGCCGCTGGCCGATCCGCTCGATGCGGCGCGCGACGCCGCCATCGCCACGCTGGAAGGCGTCGCGAAGAATCCGATCACGGCCGCAGAAGTCGATCGCGCCCGCGCGCGCGAGTTGAAGCAAGTGGACGAGGCGCTGGCCGATCCCACGCGCTTCGGCATCAGCCTGTCCGAGTCCATTGCCGCCGGCGACTGGCGCCTCTTTTTCCTGCAGCGCGACCGCGTGCGCAAGGTCACGGCGGACGATGTACAGCGGGTCGCCCTGCAGTACTTCAAGCCCGCCAATCGCGCGGTCGCGCAGTTCATCCCCGAGACTAAGCCGGACCGCGCGCCGGCGTCGCAGCCGCTCGACCTCGCGGCCATGTTCAAGGACTACAAGGGCGATGCCGCCGCCACTGCCGGCGAGGCCTTCGTGGCCACGCCGGCCAACCTGGACGCGCGCACGCAGCGCTTGACCCTCGCCAACGGCATGAAGGTCGCACTGCTGCCCAAGAAGACCCGTGGACAGGCGGTGAAGATCGCGCTGCAGGTCGACCAGGGCGATGCGAAGTCGCTTGCCGGCACCGGCGCCCAGGGCGAGCTCATGGCCGCGATGCTCGATCGCGGCACCGCGAAGCGCTCGCGCCAGGAGATCGAAGACACGGTCGACCGGCTGCGCGCGAAGGTCGCGCTCGAGGGCCGCGCCGATCGTACCTCGGTGACCGCGGAGACGTACCGCAACGAGCTGCCCGACACGCTGCGCCTCGTGGCCGAGATGCTGCGTGAGCCCGCCTTCCCGGCCGCGGAGTTCGCGAAGCTCCAGCGCGAGGAGATCGCTGCCCGCGAATCGAAGCGTACCGACCCGGAGGCGCTCGCGCGGCTGGCCGTGCGCCGCTACGGCAACCCCTATCCCGCCGGCGATCCGCGCTACGTGCCGACCGTCGACGAGTCGGTGGGCTACGTGCGCGCCGCCACCGTCGACGACCTCACGCGCTTCCACCAGACGTTCGTGGGCGGCACGGGCGAGATCGCCATCGTGGGCGACTTCGATCCCGCACAAATCCGTGCCGTCCTGGAGAAGGAGTTCGGTACCTGGCGGAAGGCCAAGGCGGCGTACGCGCGCGTGCCCGAGCCCTTCGTGAAGAAGGCGCCGACCGTGCGCACGATCGAGACGCCCGACAAGGCCAATGCCGCGCTGTATGGCGACCTCGCAATCGCGGCGAGCGACGAGGCCGCCGACTACGGCGCGGCCGCGCTCGCGAGCTACATGCTGGGCGGGAGCGCGAGCTCGCGCCTGTGGAAGCGCATCCGCGAGCGCGACGGCCTCTCTTACGGCGCCTACGCCTACGTCGATTGGAGCTCCTTCGAGCCCAACTCCACGCTCTGGGTGCAGGCGATATTCGCGCCGCAGAACCGCGCGAAGCTCGCGGCGGCGCTCGCCGAAGAGTTCGGCAAGATCGTGCAGGAAGGCTTCGCCGACGCCGAGGTCGAGGCCGCGCGGCAGGCCCTGCTGAAGCGCCGGCAGTTGCAGCGTACGCAAGATGCCGCGGTCGCAGGCGCCCTCGTCCAGCAGGCCTACCTCGGTCGGACGTTCGCCTTCGCAGCCAAGAGCGACGAGGCCGTCGCCAGGGCAACTACCGCCGACGTCAACGCCGCGTTCCGCAAGTATCTGCAACCCGAAGGGCTCGCGCTTGTCTATGCGGGAGACTTCGCCCGGGCCACGAAGTAGCCTCTTCGGCCCCGTACTCCGAATCGCATCCCCGACAAGGCTTTCCAGAAGACCGCCATGCCCCTCACCGTGCTCCAACGCCTGTCCCGCGCGCTCGTCGCGGTGCCCCTCCTCGCCGGATTCCTCGCCACCGGCATCGCGCACGCCGCGCTCCCGCCGGGCTTCACCCAGGGCGCCACCGTGGAAGGCATCACCGAGTACCGCATGCCCAACGGGCTCACCGTGCTGCTCTTCCCCGATGCCTCGCAGCCCAAGACCACCGTGAACGTCACCTATCGCGTGGGCTCGGCGCACGAGAACTACGGCGAAACGGGCATGGCGCATTTGCTCGAGCACCTCGTGTTCAAGGGCACGCCCTCGCGGGGCAACATCATGCAGGAGCTGGGCCGCCGCGGCATGAGCTTCAACGGCAGCACGAGCTGGGACCGCACCAACTACTACCAGACGTTCACCGCCAGCGACGAGAGCCTCGACTGGGCGCTCGCCATGGAAGCCGACCGGATGGTGAACTCGTTCATCCGCAAGAGCGACCTCGACTCCGAGATGACCGTGGTGCGCAACGAGTTCGAGAGCGGCGAGAACAACCCGCAACTCGTGCTCTACGGCAAGATGCTCGCCACCGCCTACCAGTGGCACAACTACGGCAAGTTGCCCATCGGCGCGCGCTCGGACATCGAGAACGTCGACATCGACCGCCTGCAGGCGTTCTACCGTACCTACTACCAGCCCGACAACGCGGTGCTGATTGTGGCCGGCAAGTTCGATCCGGCTGCCACGCTCGGGCTCATCGCCAAGTACTTCGGGCCTATCCCCAAGCCGTCGCGCGCCCTGCCGCGCATCTACACGCAGGAGCCGGTGCAAGACGGCGAGCGCTCGGCGATCCTGCGTCGCGTGGGCAATGCCAAGTACGTCGGCCTCATGTACCACGGCGTGCGCGGCGCGCATCCGGACTATGTCGCGACCGACGTGCTCGGCGAGGTGATGACGCTGGCGCCCGCCGGCCGCCTGTACAAAGCGCTGGTGGACACCAAGAAGGCCACCTCGGTGCAGTCGTGGATCCAGCCGCAGGCCGACCCCGGCACCATCACGTTCTTCGCGCAGGTGCCCGAAGCCGACCCGCTCGAGCCGGTGCGGGATACGCTGTTCACGGTGCTGGGCGACGTCGCCAAGAATCCCATCACCGAAGCCGAGGTCGCGCGCGTTCGCGCGAAGGCCGCCAAGTACTTCGAGGAGACGATCAACAACCCCGAGGCGTTCGGCGTGGCCATCTCGGAGTCCATCGCGCTCGGCGACTGGCGCCTCTTCTTCCTCCAGCGCGATGCCTACCGCACGGTCAAGCCGGCCGACGTGCAGCGCGTGGCGCTCGATTACCTCAAGCGCACTAACGTGACGATCGGCGAGTTCGTGCCGGATGCGCGTCCGGATCGCGCCCCGCCCCCCCCCACCGTGGACGTGGCCGCGCTGGTCAAGGACTACAAGGGCGACGTGGCCGCAGCGGCAGGCGAGACGTTCGATCCCACCCCCGCCAACCTCGATGCGCGCACGCAGCGCTTCACCCTCCCCAACGGCATGAAGGTCGCGCTCCTGCCCAAGAGGACGCGCGGCGAGGCTGTGACCTTCAACATCGCCCTTCACTTCGGCGACGAGAAGTCGGTGCTCGGCAAGGCCTCCACCGGGGCCCTCGCGGGCAGCATGCTGATGCGCGGCACCACCAAGCGATCGCGCCAGGAGCTCGAGGACAGCCTCGACAAGCTGCGCGCCAAGATGAGCGCCGGCGGCAGCCAGGTGGGCGCCTCCCTCAGCGGCCAGACCTACCGCAAGGAGCTGCCTGACGTCCTGCGCCTGGCCGCGGAAGTCCTGCGCGAGCCCGCGTTCCCCGCGAGCGAGCTCGACCAGATCAAGCGCCAGCGCGTGACCTCCCTCGAGGCATCGCGCACCGATCCCCAGGCCGTGGCCTCGCGCGCGCTGTCGCGGCACGGCAATCCATACCCGGTGGGGGACGTGCGCTACGTTCCCACGATCGAGGAGAGCATCGCCAACAACAACGCCGTCTCCCGCGACGACGTGGCGGGCTTCCACCGCGGCTTCTACGGCGCCTCGAACGCGGAGCTGTCGATCGTCGGCGACTTCGATCCCGAGGCCACGCGGGCGCTCGTCACGCAGCTCTTCGGTGACTGGAAGAGCCCGTCGGCGTACGCGCGCGTCCCCGACCCGTTCCGCGCCAACCAGCCTGCGGCGATCCGCCTGCCGGTGCCCGACAAGGCCAACGCCTTCATCCTCGGGCGGCAGGCGCTCCCGCTCGATGACTTGAGCCCCGACTATCCCGCACTCCTGGTGGCGAGCTTCATCCTGGGCGACTCGTCGTCGGCGCGCATCCCCGAGCGGCTGCGGCAGAAGGACGGTCTTTCCTATGGCGCCGGCACCGTGTTCCAGCCGAGCTCCCTCGACGCCAACAGCGCCTTTGCCGCCTACGCGATCTTCGCCCCCGAGAATCTCGCGCGGGTGCGCACGGGCTTCGGCGAGGAGTTCGACCGCGCGGTGAAGGACGGCTTCACCGAGGCCGAGGTCGCCGCCGCCAAGGCCGGCGTGCTGCAGGAACGGGCGCTGGCCCGCACGGAGGACGCGCGCATCGCGGCCGGCCTCACGGCGCAGTCGTTCCTCGGGCGCACCTACGCCACGTCCGGCGCGGTGGACGCCGCCATCGCGAAGCTCACCCCGGCGGATGTCAACGCCGCATTGCGCAAGTATCTGAAGCCCGGCGAGTTCGCCTACGCCTTCGCCGGAGACTTCGACAAGAAGTAAGCGCCGCGCGGGCACGGCGCTGCAAAGCGGACGGCGCTCGAGGCGGCCTAGCGCTTCTTGGCGATCTTGCGGGCGGTCTTCTTCGCCGCGGTCTTGCGGATCGTCTTCTTCGCCGCGGTCTTGCGGACGGTCTTCCTGGCGGCCGTCTTACGGGCCGGGGTCTTGCGGACCGTCCTTTTCGCGGCCTTGCCGGCGGTCTTGCGCACCGATTTCTTCGCGCCCTTCTTCGCCGTCTTCCTCGCGGCGGCCTTCCTCGCGGCGGCCTTCTTCGCGGGCAGTTTCCTGGGCGCGGTCTTGGCGGCGGTCTTCTTCGTCGCCTTCTTGGCGGTCTTCGTGGGCGACTTCTTTGCCGCCTTGGCAGCTTTTGCCTTGGCCTCCGCGGAGCTGCCGCGCTTGATATCCATCGCGTGCGCCCGCGAATACTGCTGGATGTCCTTGAACTTGCCGGTCTTGTCGCGCACGGCGTAGAGCTTCTTGCCCTTGCTGCTGTACATCACGGTTCGACGTGCCATGTCGTTCTCCTGTCTGGGCCGCTGTGATTGTGATTGCACACCGGACGCGCGACGCGCCCGACGCCGCCCGCGACCTGGTCGCGGCGCCTTTCGAAACGATGTGCAGATTGCGGTTTACCACCGACGCGCGCCTTGCGCAACGCGTGCGCCCGCACGTGAATCCGCACGCCGCGCGACCCTGCCCGACCGTCAGCGGGCAAGGACGATCGCCGCGGCCGGATCGAAGCTCACGCTCACCGCCTCGTCGCGCCGTCGCAGATTGCGCACGCCGGCGTCGAAAGCGAGGAGCTCGCCCCACGACGTGGCGATCACGTATTCCGCACGGCTGCCGAGATACGCGGCGCGCTTCACCGTCCCGGGCAGTCCCGGCACCCCCGCGGGGCCTACGACGAGGCGATGCGGGCGGATGGCGAGCGTCGCCGGTCCCGTCGGAAGCGTGGCGCCCTGCACCGGCAGGAACAGGCCGCCCGCGCCGAACGTCGTGCGCGCGTCGTCCGTGACGAGCTCGCCGTCCACGAGGTTGGCATCGCCGATGAAGTCGGCGAGGAAGCGGCTCGCCGGCCGCTCGTAGAGATCGTCGGGCGTGCCTTCCTGCGCAATGCGCCCGCCGTTCATCACGATGATGTGATCGGACACGGCGAGGGCTTCCTCCTGATCGTGCGTGACGTACAACACGGTGAGCGAGAGCGACTGCTGGAGCTCGCGGATCTCTTCCCGCACGCGCCGCCGCAGCTTGGCATCGAGGTTGGACAACGGCTCGTCGAAGAGCAACACGGCGGGCTCGAGCACCAGCGAGCGCGCCACGGCCACCCGCTGCTGCTGCCCGCCCGAGAGCTCGGAGGGCAGGCGATTCTCGTAGTCGGCCAGGCCGAGCATGCGCAGCTTATCGCGCGCCATGTCCCGCGCCCTGGCCTTGTCGGAATGCATGGAGAGCGGTCCGTAGCACACGTTCTCCAGCACGGTCATGTGCGGAAAGAGCGCATAGGACTGGAAGACCATGGACACGTCGCGCTCATTGGCGGCGCGCAGCGTGACGTCCTTGCCGCCGATGAGCACGCGGCCGGCGGTCACTGCCTCCAGCCCCGCCACCATGCGCAGCGTGGTCGTTTTGCCGCAGCCCGAAGGACCCAGCAGCGTCACGAGCTCGCCCTCCGCCACCTCGAAGGAAACGTCGTCGACGGCCGTGACGGCGCCGTACTTCTTGGTCACGCGATCGAACACCACCCCACGGCCAGCCTCGTTCATCCCTTCCCCTCTCCATGATGGATGTCGAAGCCCTGGTTGACAGCCGAGGACCTCTGGTAGAACCCCGACAGCACCACGATCTCGATGAAGCCCTCGATGGGCCGCAGCCGGGGGTGCCGCGCGAGCGGCGGCAGGAATGGATCCACGAGCCCGCCGGGCACCATGAAAAGATGATCCGCGCCTTCGGCGACGAGCGCCTCGATGAGGCAATCCGTTCCGAGCATTCCTAGTGACCCGTCGGCAGGGCCGGTGCCGCGCGCCGGCCGAGGCGCGTCTCTCCGACCAGCCACTGCATGGCGAGCAATACCGTCAGCATCACGAAGATGAGGACGGCGGAGTATGCGATGGCCAGGGGATACTCCCCGGCCTCCACCCGGTTGATCACGTACACGGTCGCGAGATTGTATTTCGCGGTGGCGAGAAAGATCACCGCGCTCACGGCCGTCATCGCGTGCGTGAAGGAGAACACGAGCGTGGCGAGAATCGCCGGCTTGAGCAGCGGCAGCACGACCTCGCGCAGCGTCCGCCAGGTGGATGCGCGCAGGGTGGAAGAGGCTTCGTCGAGCGTCTTGTCGATCTGCGCCAGCGCGGCCACGCCCGCACGCACTCCCACGGGCATGTTGCGGAAGACGAAGCAGAGCACCAGGATGGCCATGCCGCCGGTGAGCTCCAGCGGCGCCACGTTGAAGGCCACGATGTACGCCACGCCGATCACGGTGCCGGGGATCGCGAAGCTCACCATCGTGAGGAACTCGAAGGCGCGGCGACCCGCGAAGCGGTGGCGGGTGATCACGTAGGCGGACAGCAGCCCCACGATGGCCGTGAGAGGTGCGGCGATGGCGGCCACCTCGATCGTGGTGAAGAGGCTGTCCCACGCGCTGCCCACGAAGATGCTGCCCTTGGTGTCGAAGGTGATGCCGAAGCCGTTCACGAAGTGGTGGAACGTGGGCGTCATGTCGCCGCGTCCGATGTCCTTGACGAACCCGCCCACGAAGATGATCGCGTAGCAGGCGAGCGTGAAGAAGATCCACACCACGGCGAGGCTGAAGCAGGAGTTCCACAGCGGCTTGGGCAGCTTCCCGGGCAGTCCGCCGTCGCCCTTGCCAGTGACCGTCACGTAGGAAAGCCGGCCCACCCAGCGCTGCTGCAGATAGAAGGCGAGGAGCGTGAGGCCGAGGAGCACGGTGGCGAGCGCCGCGGCTCGTCCGGGGTCGTGCTGGGCCCCCGCCACCGCGAAGAAGATCTTGGTCGACAGCACGTCGAAGTTGCCCGCGAGCACGATCGGATTGGCGAAGTCGGCGAGGCTCTCCACGAAACCCAACAGGAAGGCATTGGCAAGGGCGGGGCGCAGCAGGGGCCACGTTACCGTGCGGAACACGCGGGCGCGCGACGCGCGCAACGTCTGCGCGGCTTCCTCCAGCGCGGGGCTGATCGCCCCCAGTGCGCCGTAGAGGATCATGAATGCGATGGGCGAGAACGTGAGGAGCTGCGCGATGGTCACGCCCGGCAGGCCGTAGAGCCAGCGGGAGCGAGGGATGCCGCAGCAGGCGTCGAGCCAGCCCGTGACGAGGCCGGTGCGTCCGAAGAGCACCACCAGGGCCAGCGCGATCACGAAGGGCGGCGTCACGATCGGCAGTATCGACATCAGCTTGAGCAGGCCCGAGTAGCGCTGGCCGCCCCGCTGCACGACAAGCGCGAACACGAGTCCCAGGAGCGTGGAGAGCGTGCCCACGATCGTGGCGAGAATCGCGGAGTTCACGGCCACGCCACAGCGTGTGCCGCCCCCGAAGCAGCCGAGCCCCCAGATGTCCTCGGTGAACAGACGCTGCGCGGCGAGCTGGGGCGCGAAGGCCCCCTTGGCATCGAAGAGCGCCGCGAGCAGCGACTTCGCCACGGGGTAGAAGATGAAGACGATCAGCAGCGCGGCGATCACCACCACGATGGTCGCCACGGTGGGGTCGCCCTTGAAGGCACCCCGGCGCGCGATGGCGCGGGCGAAGACCACCGTAAGCGCGGGCAGCGCCACGGCCGCCCCCAGGCCGTACGACGGCCCGGCGGTGCCGAGCGCGAGCGCTGCGGCTAAGGTCCATAGCACCGTGAGGCCCGCTAGGAGCGCCGTGGCGCGATCCCGTTGCAGGAAGGCGCCGGCGGCCGCGGCCACCGATCCTCCGAGCGTGGGCCAGAGCGAAAGCTCGCCGCCGATCGCGCGAAGCGCCGCCGACGGACCACCCGCGGCGGCCCAGGGCAAAGCGACCTGCGCGACGAGCGCGATCACGGCGACGATGAACGTCGCGCGGTCCCGCGACGCCGGCGCGAAGACGGCCGGCGCGAGCGCCCCTGCGGTCACGAGGCGCGGACTACTTGGGCAGGGTGGACACTTCCTTGTCCCACTTCGAGAGCAGTCGCGTGCGCTCGGCGGTGGAGCCGTACTTCGCGAAGTCGTAGTTGATGAGCTTGATCTCGGTGAGCTTGGGCGCCTGGGGCGGCGGGCTCGCGTTCTTGTTCGACGGCACCTGGTAGCTCACCTTGGCATCGATGCCCACGTTCTGGCCCTCTTTGGACAGCGCCCAGTCGTAGAACTTCTTGGCGTTCTCCATGTTCTTGGCGCCCTTGATGAGGCTCATGCTGCCGATCTCGTAGCCCGTGCCTTCGCACGGCGACACGATCTTGACCGGTGCGCCGTTCACCGCCTGCAGGACGGCATCGTGCTGGAACGTGATGCCCACGAGGCTCTCGCCCGTGGCGGCGGCGCGCGCCGGTGCCGCGCCGGACTTCGTGTACTGGTTCACGTTCTTGTGCAGCTGCTTCAGGTAATCGAATGCCTTGTCCTCGCCCATGAGCTGCACGAACGTGGCCAGCATGGTGTAGGACGTGCCCGAGGAATTGGGATTGGCGACCTGGATCTCGTCCTTGAAGGCTGGCTTGACGAGGTCGGACCAGCACTTGGGCTCGGGAATGCCCTTCTTCTTGAGCTGGTCGGTGTTGTAGCTGTAGCCGAGCGCGCCAGCGTAGATGCCCACGGTACCGCCCTTGGCCGCGTCCCACTGGCGCACCGCCCAGTCCTGCAACTCGCCCATCTTCGGCGACTTGTACTTCTCGGTGAGCCCCTCCTCGGCCGCCTGCAGGTGGGGGTCGCCCGTACCGCCCCACCAGATGTCACCCTTGGGGTTGGCTGCCTCGGCCTTGATCTGGGCATAGAACTCACCGGCACTCTTGCGGGTCATGAGCACCTTGATGCCCGTGGCCTTCTCGAAGGCCGCGACCATGGGCCGGCACCACTCCTCCTGCACCGTGCAATAAACGATGAGCTCGCCCTGGGCAAAGGCCGACAGGGGGGCAGCGAGCGCCAACGCCGGCACGAGCCCGCGCAGCAACGACGACGTTTTCATGGTGTTCCTCCTTGTGGATTGCGGACTAGTTTTTTATAGGTATGCCTATGACCTTGGCTAGCTTACTCGACAGCGCGGCGTTCGTGGCGATCAGCGGGTTGCCGGCGCGCACGCCGTCCCCGGCGAAGAAGTCGTTGACGAACCCGCCTGCCTCCGTGACCAGCACGAGGCCGGCCGCGCAATCCCATGCATTGATGTGCAGCTCGGCGTAGGCCTCCGCCCGCCCGGCCGCCACGTCGGCGAGCCCGAGGGCGCCCGACCCAGAGCGGCGGATGGCGGCCCCGGCGTTCATGCAGCGGGCGAGGAGGTCGACGTAGGACTGCGACGGCCGGCGCATCGACCAGCCGCACTCGACCGTGGCAGCGCCCAGGTCGGCCACGGGGCTCACCGCCATGCGCTGCCCATCGAGCCACGCGCCGTCCCCTTTGGCGGCGGCGTAGAGCCAGTCGTGACTGGGATCGTAAATCGCCCCGAGCACGGGCACCCCATGCTCGAGGTAGCCGATCGACACGCAGTATCGGGGAAGCCCGCGCGCGTAATTGGCTGTGCCGTCGATGGGGTCGATGAGCCACAGGCGGTCGCCGCTGGCGCCGCCGTCCTCCTCGCCGATGATCGCGTCATCGGGGAAGCGGCGGGCGATCGCCGCGCGGATGAAGCGCTCGACCTCGCGGTCCATCTCGGTCACGACGTCGTGGCGGCCTTTCATGGACACGGCCGAGGTGCCGAAGGCACGGTGGGCAAGCTTGCCGGCGTCGCGCGCGAGGACGCGGCAGAGGTCGTAGCGATCCACGGGATGAGTCCGCTTTCAGAAAGGAGGGGGAGGAAACGAGAGGCGCGCGCCGGCCGCCGCTGCGCGAGCCTTACAGCTCGATCACGCGCCGCTCATCGAGGGACGTGCGCAGGGCGATACCGATGCGCGTGGCCTCGGTGGCGTCGTGCAGCGAAAGCGAGGGCACGACGTCGCTGCGCACGCAGTCGACGAAGTAGGTGTCCTCGCGCAGGAAGGCGTCGGCGAACCGCTCGTAGAACGTGGGCGTGGTGAGGGTACGGATGCCGTGCGCATCGGAGATCTGCACCTGGTTCACGCGTCCTTCGCGGCCCACGGTGAGCCGGCCGGCCGTGCCCACGATCTCGGTGGCGGTCTCGTGCCCGTGCGCCATGGTGCGGGAGGCGTAGAAGCATGCCGTGCGGCCGTCGGCGAACTCGCAAAGGGCCATGCCGTTGTCAACGTCGCCGCAGGCCTTCAGGCCCTCGTGCACCGCCACGGTGCCGGTCGCGAACGCGCGCACGGCCTTGGGCGAGCCCAGGAACCACCGCGCAAGGTCGATGTCGTGCACGCTCATGTCCACGAAGATCCCGCCCGACGTGGGCGCGAACTTCACGAAGAAGCCCGACGGGTCGTTCTGGTCGCACGTCTCCGACCGCACGAGGAACGGCCGCCCGATGGCGCCGGCGGCGATGCTCTTCTGCGCGTCCTGATAGCTCGCGTCGAAGCGGCGGACGAAGCCGATCATCACCTTGAGCTGCGGGTGCTGGGCGGCCTCCGCCTCCACCGCGGCGCACTCGTCGAGGTCCATCGACAGCGGCTTCTCGCAGAACACGTGCTTGCCCGCGCGCAATGCGGCGATGATCTGCGAGGGGTGCAGCGAACTCGGCGTGATCAGGAACACCGCTTCGACGTCTTTGTCGGCCAGCAGGTCGGCATAGTCCTTGTGCAGGTGGCGCACGCCGAGCGACTCGCGCGCCCAGTCGAGCTCCTCGCCGATCGGGCTGCAGGCTGCCACGAGCTCGGCTCCGCGCACCCGGAACGCGAGGTTCTCGGCGTGCCGCCGGCCCATGCGACCGAGGCCCGCGATGCCGACCTTTACGGTGGCCGTCATGATCTTAGAGCTCCACGATGCGCTGCTCGCGCCACGACGTGGTGGCGGCGTCGGCGAGCTCCAGCGCCTTCACGCCATCCTCGATGGAGGTGCGCACTTTCGTGCCCTTGGCGAGCGCGTCGAAGAAGTGCGCCATCTCGAGGGCGTACGCCGCGCGGTAGCGCTCGAGGAAGAAGTGCTCCGGGAGGTCAGCGCTCACGCTCGCGGCAGTGGACGCCACGACCTCCGTGGGCCGGTGGTTGTTCGCTTGCAGCATGCCCTTGCTGCCGAGCACCTCGAAGCGCTGGTCGTAGCCGTAGGCCGCGCGGCGCGTGGTATTGATCTGGCACAGCCGGCCCTTTCTCGTGCGGATCGTGACCGCCGTGCAGTCGATGTCGCCCGCGGTGCCCACGGCCGGGTCGGTCAGGACGCTCCCCGTCGCGTACA
>CALFEY010000015.1 GCA_937958295.1 uncultured Pseudomonadota bacterium | reverse complement strand
GGTGGGCGGGCTCCTGCGCCGCGAAGGCCTCGTGGGTTTCCCACAGGTCGATGTCCGCGAAGGCGAGGCCGCGCCGCGCGAGAAGCCGCGGGATGCCGTAGGCGGGCGCCATCAGCAGGCCTTCGGTACGGAAGTCCACTGCCGTGATCTCCCAGTCGACGAGTCGCACGCGCGGCAGGTGCGCCGGCAGGCGCGCGAGCCCGGGCGCGGTGGCCACCCACACGCTGGCCGCGCCGTCGGTCAGGGGCGACGAGTTGCCCGCGGTGAGCGTGCCTTGCCCGCTCGCGCGGTCGAACGAAGGCGAAAGCGACGCGAGCTTGGCGAGCGAGGTGTCGCGTCGCGGAAGCGTGTCGCGGGCGAGGCCCGCGACGGGCACCACGAGGTCGTCGAAGAAGCCGCGCTCCCATGCGGCCACCGCGCGCTCGTGGCTTGCGAGCGCGACGGCGTCCTGCGCCTCGCGCGCGATCTTCCACTCCTTGGCGGTGATCTCCATATGCTCGCCCATGCTCTTGCCCGTGGTGCGGTTGGCCACGGCGGGGATGTAGAGGCGCACGTCGCGGGGCGAGAGCCGGGCGAGCTGGGCGGCCTTGTCCGCGAACGAGCGCGCCTCGCGAAAGCCGCGCAACCAGTCGGACAGCGACGTCGACAATCCGACCTGGACGCGCGACAGGCTCTCGGTGCCGCCCACCAAGGCGAGCGTGCGCACGCGCTCGTCGAGCATGCCCGCGGCCTCGAGCACGCCGACCATGCTGGTGGAGCAGGCCATCACGGTGGAGAACGCGGGGACGGTGGCGGGAGCGCCCGCATCCATCAGGACCTCGCGGGCGAGGTTGCTCCACGTGAGGTTGGGTACCACGGTGCCCCAGGTGAAGAAGTCGGGGACGGCACCTGCGAGCTCGTCGAGCATGTGCCGCACCACGGGCAGCGAGAGCTCGATGGCGTCCAGCTTGGCGAGCGGACCGCCGGCGCGGGCAAAGGGCGTGCGCACGCCCGCGGCGAGCCACACGGCGGGACGGGCGGGAGAGGGAACGTGGCTGGCAGGCATTGCGGATTATGATAGCCGCACCCAAGTAACTCCCTGCGCTCCCCGTTGGCGCCCGCCCTTGTGAACGCCGCTGCCCCGACTCCTGCCTGGCTCGCCCGCATGATCCTCTGGCTCGTCCTGGGGCTGGCCTTGCTGCTCGCCGGTCCGCTCCTCACCCTCGCCTTCGGCAAGGCATCGATGCGGGGCGACTGGCGCACCGCGACGCATCGGACTACCGGGGTTGCCCCGGATCCGGCGCAGCACGCGGAGGCGGTGGTGCAGGTGTACGCGAGCCGCACCTTCGGCTGGCGCGGCGCCTTTGCGGACCACACGTGGCTCGCGGCCAAGCCCGCGGGAGCCGATCGATACACGCGCTACGAGGTCATCGGCTGGTACGGCGGCAATGGCCGGCCGGTGGTGTCGGTGTCGGCACAGCGCGCGCCCGATGCCGAGTGGTACGGCGCGGCCCCACGCCTGCTGCGCGACCTGCGCGGCGCGCAGGCCCAGGCGGTGATCGACAAGCTCGACCGCGCCGTGGCCGACTACGCCTTTCCCACGGAGTATCGCGCCTGGCCGGGGCCTAACAGCAATACGTTTGTCGCCCACCTGGGTCGCGCGATTCCCGAGTTGCGCCTCGCCATGCCATCGACGGCCATCGGCAAGGATTACGTTTCGCTGACCGATTCCGTCGGTCCGTCGGCCAGTCACACCGGTTTCGCCGTGTCCCTGTATGGTCTCGTGGGCGTGACCGCCGCGGTCGAGGAAGGCCTCGAGCTCAACGTGCTGGGCCTCGTGACCGGTGTGGACCTCAAGCGCCCCGCGCTCAAGCTGCCGGGCATCGGGCGAGTCCCCGGCGACGGTTGAAGGCGGCGCCGGGGCGGGTCGCGTGCCTGCCTGCGGTGCGTCCCGGGCGTGTGCCAGGCCGCGGTCGCAGCGTGGCCGCGCCGCACGTGAACGTCGGCTGAATCCGCACGCCCCGGCCGCTGCATCCAAGGCGCGACCACCGCGCCGTCGACCCCCTGGATCCTTGCCCGCCATGAAGCTCACCGTTCGCAACCTCTCCAAGCGCTACGCCAACGGCGTGCAGGCGCTCGCCGCCGTGTCCCTCGACGTGGCGCCCGGCATGTTCGGCCTGCTGGGGCCCAACGGCGCGGGCAAATCCACGCTCATGCGCACGCTCGCCACGCTGCAGAGCGCCGACTCGGGCACGGCCACGTTGGGCGACATCGACATCCTGCGCGAACCCGCCCGCGTGCGCGAGGTCCTGGGATACCTGCCGCAGGACTTCGGGGTCTATGCCAAGGTCTCGGCCGTCGACCTCCTCGACCACCTCGCGCGCCTCAAAGGCGTCGTCGACGCAAAGGCGCGACGCGAGACGGTCGAGGCACTCCTCACCCGCGTGAACCTCTTCGACGTGCGCAAGCAGAAGCTCGGGGGCTTCTCCGGCGGCATGCGCCAGCGCTTCGGCATCGCGCAGGCACTCATCGGCAATCCCAAGCTCGTGATCGTCGACGAGCCGACCGCGGGCCTCGATCCAGAGGAGCGCGTGCGCTTCCACAACCTGCTGGCGGACATCGCTTCCGATGTCGTGGTGATCCTGTCCACGCACATCGTCGGCGACGTCGAGGACCTCTGCCACGAATTCGCGGTAATCAACAAGGGCGAGCTCCTCTTGGCAGGCAAGCCCGCGGTGCTCGTGCGCGAGCTCGCCGGGCGCATCCACATGCGCGTGGTCGATAAAGCGGAGGCGGAAGCGGCCAAGCGCGACCTGCGGGTGGTCTCCACGCGCCTGGCCGCCGGTCGCATCGTGCTGCGCGTGTACGGCGAGACGCCGCCGCCGGGCTTCGAGACGGTCGCGTCCGACCTCGAGGACGTGTATTTCTGCACGATCGCGGGCTACTTCGCTCCCGTGGCACGCGCCGCGTGACGGCCGCGCGCCAGTGAAGCTCCTCGCGATCGCCTGGTTCGATTTCGTCCGCCGCCAGCGGATGGTGTCGACGTACGTCTATTTCCTGCTCTTCGCGGTTCTGGCCGGCCTATGGATGGCGGCGGCGGGCGGTGCGCTCGCGAGCGCGTCGGTGAGCTTCGGCGGCGACAAGGTACTCATCAACGGCACCTACGCGCTCGCGCTCGGCATCGCGTTCCTCGGCTTCGCCGGGGTCACGGTGATCGGCTCGGTGGCGGGCCGCGCGGTACAGCAGGACTACGAGGCGGGCATCCATCACTTCTTCTTCAGCGCCCCGATCTCCAAGGCCGACTACTTCTTCGGCCGGCTCGTGGGTGCCTGGATGACGCTGGTGCTGATCTTCGCGAGCATTGCGCTCGGGGTGGTGGTGGGCTGCAACTGGCCGGGCGTGGACGGCGCGCGTGTCGTGGCCCACCCGTCCTGGCAGAGCTTCGTGCGGCCTTACCTCTTCTTCGTGCTGCCCAACATGCTCTGGCTGTCGGGCTGCTTCTTCGTGCTCGCCGCGCTCACGCGGCAGATGGCGCCGGTGTACGTCGCGGGCGTGCTGATCCTCGTGGGCTACCTCTTCGCCGTGAACCTGCTGGGCGACATGGACAACAAGACGCTCGCCGCGCTCGTGGATCCGTCGGGGGTCACGGCGCTCGACGTGCGGGTGCGCTACTGGAGCGTGGCGCAGAAGAACGGGCAGGAGATCCCGCTCGCCGGCGAGCTTCTGTACAACCGCGCGTTCTGGATGGGCGTGGGGCTCGTGGTCACCCTCGCGGGATTCGCCGCCTTCCGCATGCAGGCCGTGGCGCCCACGCGCGAGCGCCGGCGCGGCGATGCCGTGGCCAAGGCCTCCGTCGCGGCCCCGGCCGCGCTGCCGCGGCCGCCGCTCGACCGCAGCACGGGGTCGTATGCCCGCATGGTGCCCGGCCTCGCGCGGCTCTATCTGTCCGAGATCCTGCGCAGCCCGCGCTTCCTCACCATCGTGCTCGGCGGAGTGCTCGTGGTGATCGGCAACGCCTGGACGCTGGGGTCGCTTTACGGCACCAACACGTACCCACTGACCTACAAGGTGCTCGACCTCGTGGGCGGGCTCTTCAGCTTGTTCGTGGTGATCGTCACCGCGATCTACGCCGGCGAGCTCGTGTGGCGCGAGCGCGACACGCGCATCGAGGACATCACGGACAGCATGCCCGCGCCCACCTGGCTCGGCTTCCTGTCCAAGTTCCTGACGCTGGTCGCCCTCCAAGTCGTGCTGCTGCTCGTGGTGCTGGGGTGCAGCCTCATGGTGCAGGTGGCCAAGGGCTACACGCGGTTCGAGCCCGGCTTGTATTTTTTCGAGCTCTTCGTCATGCAGTTCCCGAGCTTCCTCCTCACGGCGGTGCTGGCCCTCGCGGTGCACACCCTCGTGAACAACAAATATCTCGGGCACTTCGTGGTGCTGCTCGTCTTCCTGGTGAATGCGCGCCTGCCGGACTTCGGCTTCGAGGATCGCCTGTATCGCTTCGGCGCGCGCCCGGAGGTGGTGTACTCCGATCTCAACGGCTACGGGCATTTCCTGCCCGCGGTGTTCTGGTTCCGCGCGTACTGGCTCGCCTTCGCCGTGCTGCTCCTCATCCTCTCGTATGCGCTATGGGTGCGCGGGCGCGACAGCGGCTGGCGGGCGCGGTGGCAGCGCGCTGCCTCGCGCCTGACCCCCGTCACGGGCGCCCTCGCGGCGGTCGCGGCCGTCGTGTTCGTGGGCTCGGGCGCCTGGATCTACTACAACACGCACGTGCGCAATACCTACCTCACGCGCAGCGAGAGCCAGCGGCTCGCCGTGGAGTACGAGCGCAAGTACAAGGCCCTCGCCGGCACGCCGCAGCCCAAGGTCACGGCGGCCGAGGTGCGTGCCGACATCTTTCCCCGGGAACAGCGGGTGCGCATCGCGGGGACGCTCGCGCTCCTGAATGCATCGGGCCAGCCGATCAGCGACCTGTACGTGGTGTGGCCGCGCAGCGCGCGCGATGCGAAGATCGAGTTCTCCGCGCCGTTCGAGGGGGTGCGGGAGGAGCCGTCGCTGCGGTGGCACCACTACCGCTTGCGCACCCCCATGGCCCCCGGGGCCACGCTGGACTTCAGCTTCGCCCTGTCCTACGGCGCGCTAGGCTTCCGCAACGACGGAGCCGATCCGATGGTGCTCGCCAACGGCACGTTCCTCAACCCGGGGCTGTCGCCGGAGACGGCGCTCATCCCGAGCTTCGGATACGACGAGAGCGCCGAGCTTGCCTCCGACGGCGACCGGCGCAAGTTCGGCCTCGCGCCGCGGCCCCGGATGCCCGACCTCGATGACACGGCACAGCACCAGCGCAGCGCACTCACCCGCGACGCCGACTTCATCCATTACGCCGGCACGGTATGCACCGACGCCGACCAGCTTCCGATCACATCCGGGTACGTGGAGCGCGACTGGACCGACAACGGCCGCCGCTGCATCGCGTATCGGATGGACTCGCCGATGGCCGCGATCTATCCATTCGTGTCGGCGCGCTATGCCGTCAGGAAGGACGTGTGGAAGGCACCGCAGGGGGACGTCGCCATCGAGATCGATTATCACCCGGGCCACGAGTTCAACCTCGACCGCATGATCACGGGGGTCAAGGACTCGCTCGACTACTTCACGGCCAGCTTCGGGCCGTACCAGCACAAGATCGTCCGCATCATCGAGTTCCCGCGCTTTTCGCGCGGCGGCGGATTCGCCGAGTCCTTTCCGAATACGATCCCCTTCAACGAGGCGATCGGCTTCACCGCGCGTGTGGACGATAGCGATCCCAAGGACATCGACTATCCGTACTTCGTGACCGCGCACGAGATGGCCCACCAATGGTGGGCGCACCAGGAAGTGCCGGCGAACGTGCAGGGCGCCGAGTTCCTCACCGAGAGCCTCGCGGAGTACTCCGCGCTCATGGTGCTGAAGCACAGGTACGGCGACGAGAAGATGCGCCGCTTCTTGAAGCACGAGCTCGACCGCTACCTGGCGGGACGCGGGACGGAGCAGAAGGGCGAGCAGCCGTTATTGCGTGCCGACGGCGCCGCCTACGTCCACTACCAGAAGGGCGCGCACGTCCTCTACGCCCTGCAGGATGCCATCGGCGAGAAGGCGATGAACGACGCGCTGTCCGCCTTCGTGGAGCGCTGGCGCTTCAAGGGTCCGCCTTATGCCACTTCGCGCGACCTGGTGGCGGAGCTCCGGCGCGTCACGCCCGCCGACCGGCAGGGGCTCATCGACGACTTCATCGAGCAGATCACGTTCTTCGACAGCCGCGCGGTCAAGGCGGTGTCGTCGAAGCGTCCCGACGGCAAGTTCGACGTCACGCTCACGGTTCTCGGGAAGAAGACGCGCGCCGACAGCGCCGGCAACGAGCAGGAGCAGCCGCTCGCCATGGCCATGGACCTCGGCGTGCAGGACGCCCGGGGCACCTTCCTGTTCCTCGGCAAGCGCGACATTCGATCCGGCGAGAACCGGTTCGACCTCGTGGTCGACGGTGTGCCGGCCCGCGCGGGAGTCGATCCGCTCAATAAGCTCATCGACCGTGACGGCGGCGACAACATGGTCGACGTGTCGCCGCGATAGGCGCCTTGGGCGTATCGGCCGGCGCGACGGCCGTCCGCCCGCGGGTGCAGCGCGCCGGAGCCGGGCGCATCCGTCACAATGGCGGGATGCGCCATCCTTCCCCGCCGGCCGGCCGCCGCGCCGCCGGCTTCTCGATGATGGAGATCCTCGTCGCCCTGGCGATCGTGGGCATCCTCGCCACACTCGCCGTCCCCAGCCTCTTCTACGGGCTCGTACGCGACCAGATCGTGGAATCCGCCCCCTTGATCGATACCGCAAAGAAGAAGGTCGCCGCGTATTGGGCAGGCAGCGGGACCATGCCCGACAACAACAAGGAGGCGGGTCTGCCGCCGCCGGCCAAGCTCGTGGGCAACTACGTGCGGGCCATCGTGGTGCGGGACGGCGTGATCGACGTGGAGTTCGGTAACAACGCGAGCGGCACCCTGGCCGGCAAGGTCCTGACCTTTCGTCCGGCGGTGGTGGACGACGCGCCGATGGTGCCGGTGGCCTGGGTGTGCGCTGCGGCTCCGGCGCCCGGCGCAATGAGCGTGCGCGGGGACGACCGCACTACGGTGCCCACGAACGTGCTGCCGGTGAATTGCCGGTGAGGCGTCGCGGCGGACGCTCGTTGCTCGTGTTCGTCTGCGCGCTCGTCGCGGCGCTTCCATCGCTCGCGCAGGAGATCCCGCCGGTGCAGCGCGTGGAGGTGGAGCTCGGCGATGCGACACCCGCGGTCGACGTCTACCGGCCCGCGGGACAGCCGCTCGGCCTCGCCATCGTCGCGCACGGCTTCGCTCGCTCACGGGTGCGTCATGCCGATCTCGGACGTGCGCTTGCGGCCTACGGCGTCGTTGCGGTGATTCCCGACTTGCCGCATGTCGTCAACCTGTGGGCCAACGGCCGCGCGCTCGTCGAGCTCGTGGGGAAGGTGGAGCGGGGCGAGCTGACGGACTTGCGCCTGCCGCGAGAGCGCATCGTACTGGTGGGCACGTCCGCCGGTGGCCTTGCGAGCGTGCTCGCGGCGGCGGAGCTCCCCGGCCTCGCGGGCTGGGTGGGGCTCGATCCCGTCGATCGCACGGGGACGGGCCTCGATGCGGCGGGTCGAGTGGCGATACCGGCCGTGGTATTTCTCGCCGAGCCCTCGCTGTGCAATCTCGGGTCCAGCGGTGAAGCGATCGCTGCTGCACTGCCCGCCCGGCTGCGCACGGTCACGGTGACCGGCGCGTCGCATTGCGACTTCGAGGATCCGACCAACGCGTTGTGCGAAGCCGCGTGCGGCCGCTCGTCGCCGGATGTGCGCGAGCTCATCCGCGCGCAGATCGTGGCCACTGTGCGCGAGCTTCTCTGGCGGCCAGGAGAGGCCTCGCGCGCTCGTCTTGCCCTGCCCCCGATGGAGTCTCCCCCATGAAGCTCATCGTGCTCGATCCCGGTCACTTCCACGCCGCCCTCCTGCAAAAGAAGATGTATCCCGGCATCGTGCCGACGGTGGCGGTGTACGCCCCCGCCGCCGGTGCCGATCTGGACGACTACGCGCGCCGCGTGGAAGCGTTCAACGGGCGGGCGGAAGCCCCCACGCAATGGCGTCTTGCGAGGCACGTCGGCCCCGCGTTTATCGACGAGCTCGCGCGGGAGACGGACGCCGTGGTGGTGATCTGCGGCAACAATCGCCGCAAGACCGAGTACATCGCCCGCAGCGTCGACGCCGGGCTGCACACGCTGGCCGACAAGCCGATGGCGATCGATCCCGATGACTTCGCCGCCCTCGAGCGGGCTTTCGCGCTTGCCGCCGAGCGTGGGGTGCTCCTTTACGACATCATGACCGAGCGCCACGAGATCACCACGATCCTGCAGCGCGAGTTCGCCGGCATCGAGCCGGTGTTCGGCACGCTGGTGGAGGGCACGGTCGACGATCCCGCCATCAGCAAAGAGAGCGTGCATCACTTCTCCAAGATCGTGGCCGGCCTGCCCATCGTGCGGCCGGCATGGTTCTTCGATACCGCCCAGCAAGGTGAAGGCCTCGTCGATATCACCACGCATCTCGTCGACCTCGTGCAATGGGCGGCCTTCCCGGGACAGGCGCTCGACTATCGCCGCGACGTGGACGTGCTGCGCGCGAAGCGGTGGCCCACGGTCATCACGCCTGCACAGTTCCGGCAAGTGACCAAGGTCGATACGTGGCCCGATTTCCTGCGCAAGGACGTCGCCGCCGACGGCAACCTCCACGTCTTCGCCAACGGCAGCATCGACTACACGTTGCGCGGCGTGCACGCGCACGTCTCGGTGCTGTGGCATTTCGAGGCCGCCTCGGGCGCCGCGGACTCGCACCAATCGGTGATGCGCGGCTCGCGGGCCCGGCTCGCGATCCGCCAGGCCGCCGCGCAGAAGCATGTGCCCACCCTTTACCTCGAGCCCAACGATGGCATCGACCGGGCGGCGTTCGCGGGGGCCGTCGCCGCCGCGCTGCCGGCCATTCAGGCGAGGTATCCCGGCGTGGACGTGACCCCGGCCAAGGAAGGGCTCGCCGTCACCCTGCCCGCGCACTACCACGTGGGACACGAGGCGCATTTCGGACAGGTCGCCGACGCCTTTCTCGGCTATGTCTCCAGCGGAGCGCTCCCGACATGGGAGGTGCCCAACATGCTCGCGAAGTACTACACCACGACCCGCGCGCTGGCGCTCGCCCGGCAGGGCTGATCCGTCGCTGTCGGACGCTCGCTTACACGCGGCGGTGCAAGACGAGCGACAGACGCGTCGCGCGCTCCACCGCGATCATGGGCGGCTGCTTCGATCGGAGATGTGTCATGGTGCGAGTAAGCGTTCCGAAAGCCGCGGCGGGGGCGTTGCTCGCGGGGTCGTTGGCGGCATGCGGAACGGAGGCCGTGGCCCCCGATCCCGGAATCGGCCTTGCCCCCAAGCTTCCCCCGCCGCAGACGTCGCTGGTGCCCACGGTCAGCGTGGCCACGGCGGTCGGCTGGCCCGCGGGCGTGACCCCTGCCGCGGCCGCCGGACTCGCGGTGACCGCATTCGCCCAAGGACTCGACCATCCGCGCTGGGTGTATGTACTGCCCAGCGGCGACGTGCTGGTGGCGGAGTCGAACGCGCCGCCCAAGCCGGACGAGGGCTTTTCCCTCATGGGCTTCGTCATGAAGATCTTCATGAAGAAGGCCGGCGCCGGCACCCCGAGCGCGGATCGCATCACGCTGCTGCGCGATGCGGACGGCGATGGCGTGGCCGAAACGCGCTCGGTCTTCCTCGCGGGCCTCCATTCGCCTTTCGGCATGGCGGTACTGGGCGACACGCTCTACATCGCCAACGCGAACGCCATCGTCAAGGTGCCATACCGCGCCGGCGCGCTGCGCAGCGACGACACGCCGACCAAGGTCGCCGACCTTCCCGGCGGGCCCATCAACCATCACTGGACCAAGAACATCCTCGCCAGCCGCGACGGCAGCAAGCTCTACGCGACCGTGGGATCGAACAGCAACATCGGCGAGAACGGCATGGAAGCCGAGGTCGATCGGGCGGCCGTGCTGGAAGTGGATCCGGCAACGGGCGCAACACGCCTGTTCGCCTCAGGCCTGCGCAATCCCAACGGCCTTGCGTGGGAGCCCGTCACCGGCGCGCTATGGACGGTCGTGAACGAGCGCGATCTTATCGGCAACAATCTCGTGCCCGACTACCTCACATCGGTACGCGACGGCGCCTTCTACGGATGGCCGTACAGCTACTTCGGCGCGAACGTCGACGAGCGCGTCAAGCCGCCGCGGCCCGACCTGGTGGCGCAGGCCGTGATCCCCGACTATGCGCTCGGCTCGCACGTGGCGCCGCTCGGCCTTGCCTTCAACGAGGGCACACTGCTGCCGGACCGCTACCGCGGCGGCGCCTTCGTGGGCGAGCACGGCTCGTGGAACCGCACGCCCAAGTCGGGGTACAAGGTGGTGTACGTGCCGTTCGCCGACGGCCGTCCCTCGGGCCTGCCGCAGGACGTGCTCACGGGCTTTCTTAACGAGCGCGACGAGGCGCGGGGGCGTCCCGTGGGACTTGCTTTCGACAAGGCCGGCGCGTTGCTGGTGGCCGACGACGTCGGCAACGCGGTCTGGCGCGTGGCGCCGGCGCGATAGTCGGCTGGCGGCGTGGCGGCCGCGCCGTGCGGCGTGGATCGCGGCACTCCCTTAGAGCGAGCTCAACTCGGCGCCGATCTCACGCGCCGCGGCCACCACCTTCGGCGCGAGTCCGCGGCGCACGTCGTCGGCCTTCCAGCGCGGGGAGGGCACGGCGATGTTGATCGCGCCCACGACGTTGCCGCTGCGATCCACGAGCGGCGCGGCCACCGACAAGTCGCCCACGAACGCCTCCTGGTCATTGAACGCGTAGCCCAGCTTGCGGGCCTCCACGAGGATGCGGCGCAAGCCGGGCAGATCGGTCACGGTATGCGCGGTCATCGCCTTGCGGGGGGCCGTGGCAAGGAGCGCCATCGCCGCCGCCTCCGGCAGATGGGCGAGGATGGCACGACCTGCGGCCGTGCAGAACGCCGGCAGCCGCGAGCCCACGTGCAGGTCGACGCTGACCGCGTGCGCGCTCGGGAAGCGCGCGACGTAGACGATGTCGTGGCCCTCGAGCTCCATGAGGTTCACCGTCTCGCCCGTCGCCGTATTGAGGCGCTCGAGAAAGGAATAGGCCTTCGCACGCACCGGGTCGGTGGCGAGCACGGTGTGACCGAAGTCGAGCATGCGCCCGGCGATGGTGAAGGCGCGCGACTGGGGATGCTGGCGGAGGTAGCCTAGCGTGCGCAATGTGTGGGTGATGCGCTGCACGGCGCTGCGCTCCAGCTTCGCGAGGGCGGCGAGCTCGGTGAGGGCCACCGGGCGGCCGGCCGCGTTGAGCGCCTCCAGCACGTCGAAGCACTTGGCGATCGAGCCCACGAAGAGGGGGTTATCCTCGGCGGACCGCGCCTCCACGGCGGGCGGCAGCGGCGCGGGCGTGCCGCGTCG
>CALFEY010000014.1 GCA_937958295.1 uncultured Pseudomonadota bacterium | reverse complement strand
GAGGAGGGCGGCGGTCACGAGACTTGCGCGAAGCAGGCGGCGCGCGCAGTACGCGAAATGAGGAGGGTGTGCCATGTCGATCCTGGGGCGGAGGCCGGCGCGTGTGGCGCTCGGCGAGCTACACGTCGTGACGCCGGTGCGACCGATTCTATCGCCCGCGCGCGGGGGGCGTGGCGTTAGGGCAGGAGCACGCGGCGGTTGGGGCCTCGCGCAAGGCGCGACGCGAGCTCGAGCAGCGCCACGCCCGTGGCGGCGGCGAGTTCTTGCAATGCGATGCGCTCACCTGCCTGCGTGCCGAGGAAGACCACCTCGTCGCCGGGTCGGGCCTCGGCAACCGCAGTGACGTCCAGCACGGTGTGCTCGGTGTGCCGCGGCCCGAGCATGCGCACGCGGCGTCCGCGCAGGAGGCACTCGCCGCCGCCCGGCAGACGCGGATAGCCATCGGCAAAGCCATAAGGCACCACGGCCACGCGCGTCGCGCTCGACAGCGGCTCCCGCTCGTAGCCCAGGCGCGCTCCCGCGGCAAAGTCCTTGAGCGCGATGATCCTGGCCTTCACGGCTGCAAGCACCGGACGCACGTCGGCACGATCGTCCCAGGGCGCTTCGAGCAGGCCGTAGAGCAAGCGCCCCGGATTGACCGCGTCCAGCATGAGCCGGGGATGGGCGAGCATCACGCGACTGCTCGCCATCATTCGCTCGAGGCCGCGCCAGCCGCAGGAATCGATGCGGTCGGCGAGGCGCGTGAAGAGCGCGGCCTGGGCCGCAACGGCCGGCGCACTCTCGGTGTCGGCAAGGTGCGTGTAGATCCCGACCGCACGCGCGCGTGGATGTGTCCAGGCGAGCCTCTCGAGCAACGGCAGGTCCTGCTCGCGAAAGCCCAGGCGCCCGAAGCCGGCGTCGATCTTGAGGCTGAAAGCGAGGTCGTGCGCGAGGCACGCGGCGAGGGAATCGGCGTCGTGCGCCGTGACCACGGTGCCCTCGCGGGCGAGGACGGGCAGTGCGGCGGCGTCGGTCACGCCGTAGAGCAGGATCGGCAGCGCGATGCCGCCGGCGCGGATGCGGTGCACCTCTTCCGGATCGCCGCACGCGAGCGCGTCCATGCCGCACTCGGCGGCAATCGAGGCCACCGTGAGCGCATCGAAGCCGTAGGCATCCCCCTTGCACACCACGTACACGCGCGCCGTGCCCGCAAGCTCGCGCGCCACTCGCATGTTGTGACGCAGGGCGCCGGCGTCGATCTCGACCCATGCCGCGCGCTGCGACTCGGTGCTTTGCATCACGCGTCGTGGATGGGCTTGGTAGCCGTCGCGACCGGGAAGAAATCGAGATGACGTTGCGATGGCAGGCCTTGCGCGCTGCCCATCGAGGCGCGCAAGGCGGCGGTGGCCTGCGCATCGACTCGGGCGTCCTCGATGCACACGCCGTACACCGCGCGGGCGTAGGCGGCATCGCAACGGTCGTCGAGCACGTCCTGCAGCACTGCTTCGGCCTCGCGCTTCAGCGGGTCGCCGTGGCCGCCGCCGCCGGGTTGCACGTGCACGATGAGATCACCCGCCTCGACGTCGATCTTGTCGAGCGGGAGCACGGGCAGCAGCGACACCGCGCCACGCCGGTGCAGCACGGTATAGCTCGGCGTGCCTGAGGCACCACCGTCCAGGCCGTAGGGCAAGTGCGTGCGACGATCGGAGCGCAGCGTGAACACGCCGCGCGGTGCCAGGATGCGATACGTGCGGCGGACCGCCATGCCGCCGCGGAAGCGACCTGGCCCCCCCGAGTTGTGCGCGAGACCGTAGTCGACGATCTGCACTGGGGCATCCGCCTCCAGCATTTCCACCGGCTGGTTCGACTGGTTGGCCGCGAGGTTGGCGGCACCGTCGAGGCCGTCGCGGTCGGGGCGTGCGCCCCACGAGCCCAGGATTGTCTCGGTGAACACGAACGGCCGGCCGTC
>CALFEY010000013.1 GCA_937958295.1 uncultured Pseudomonadota bacterium | reverse complement strand
ATGCGGGACAGGTGGCCGGCGATCAGCGGCAGCAACTCGGCATCGACGAGAAGCACGCGATCCTCGGCGTGGTTGACGATGTACTCGATCTCGGCCGGCATCAGGCGCAGGTTCAGCGTGTGAAGCACGGCGCCCATCGCCGGCACGGCATAGAAAGCCTCGAGATGACGGTGCCCGTTCGACATCAGCGTGGCGACGCGGTCGCCCGGCGCGATGTCGAGTGCGCGCAGGGCGTGCGCCAGTGCACATGCACGCGCGCGGAGCTGGGCGTAGGTCTGCCGGTGCATCCCGTCCGCCCCGAGCGTAACGAGCTCCTCGGCAGCGGCCCGCCGGCATCCGTGCTCCAGGAGACGGGTGACAAGCAGGGGAACGGGCATCGTCGCAGTCATCGCTTCTCCAAAAAATGAACGAATCGTTGACAGGAGTTTAGAAACTATCCAAACTCAGCGCAACAGATTACAAACCAGCCGACAATCGCTTCGGGGTGTGTGTCTTGCGTGGCCCGCATTCCCGGTTCGCATCGCGCGGCCAGCCACCGTGAAAGGGGTTCGCATGTCCAACGAGCTCAGCAAGGCAACCACCCGCGAGTCGCTCAAGCCGCGATTCCCCTACATGCCGCGCGAGGAGTGGCAGGGACGCATCGCCAAGGCGCGCGCCTTGATGGACATCAAGGGCCTCGACGCCCTTATGGTGCTAAACAATCAGGATCGTCTTTACTATTTCGGGGCGAGCAAGACGTACCGCCACGTCTTCCCGGTGATCGGCATCATTCCGCGCGAGGGGCCCACGACAATGGTGCTGGAGTCCGGCGACTCCTTCGTCCTCGATGCCGAGGGCTACGCCGAGTGGACCGTCGCGTTTCGAGGCGACACCGAAGCGCCCACTCCTACGGCGCCGGATCCCATCCCGCTGACCATCGAGGTGATGCACGAGCTCGGCCTCGCGCGAGGCACCGTGGGCATGGAGTTCGGTCAGTTCATGTGGTGGGACGGGATCACCATGAACGAGTGGGAGAGGCTCAAGGCCGGGCTCAAGGACGCGCGCTTCGTCGATGCCACAGACCTGATATGGGATCTGCGCATGATCAAGTCGCCGTGGGAGCAATCAGTCCTTCGGCATCTTCACCACGTCACGGCCAAAGGCTACGCCAGGATGATCGCCAGCGCGGCCCCCGGCGTGAACGAGCGCGGTCTCTTCTACGAGGCCCTGCGCCTGTGGATCGACGAGGGGATCGTGGACTCGGCCAACTACACGCTGAGCTGCCTCAATGCCATCCACCCTTATCGGGACCGGACGCTGGTGGCCGGAGACTGGCTGATGCTCGACGGCGGCCCCTCGTACAAGGGCTATACGTCTGACATGCAACGCTTCATCCGCATTGGCGAACCGGGTACCGGATTCGTCGAAGCGGCGGCGCTTGCCAGCGACTCGATGCTCGCCATCGAGGAAATCCTCAAGCCCGGCATCACTGCCGGCCAGATCTGGGAAGTTGGCTACGCCACCATTGCGCGCAAGGAGCCGGAAATTTGGCGCAAGGCGCGTTCGCGACGCATGGTGGGCTGGGTGGGGCACAGCGAGGGCCTGAACATTCACGAGCCTCCCTATTTCGTCGAAGGCGCCACGGCCGAACTGCGAGAGGGCATGGTGATCGCCGTCGAAGTGCCGAGCTACCACGACGGCACGTTCGCGAACATGCCCGAGGACACGTACATCATCACCGCCAACGGATTCGAGAAGTTGAGCGGCGCCCTGGGCTCGACCGATACCTACGTCAAGGCCTGAGTCGAACCGCCGCCGGATGGCACTGCACCGCTTCGATTTCCCACCGCGCCCACGCTGCGGCGCAACTTCAAGCCAGAAAGGACCACCGATGAGCTCTTCACGAATGCTCGCCACTGCCTGGGTCTGGGCTGCGGCGTTTGCCGTTTCGCCGGTGCTTGCACAGTCCGGCGGTGAAATCAAGATCGGATCGCTGAGCGCGCTGACGGGCACGGCGAGCCAGCCCGGGCAGGCTCAGCGCGATGCGGTCCAGATGGTCTTCAACGACGTCAACGCGCGCGGTGGCGTCAAGGGGCAAAAGCTGCGCCTGGTGGCGGAGGACGACCAGCTCTCGCCCATTGCTGCGGCGAATGCGGCGCGCAAGCTCGTCCACCAGGAGCAGGTGTTCGCGATCATCGGCACGCCCAACAGCCCCACCGCCCTGTCGGCGCTCGAAGTGACCATGGAGGGAAAGACGCCTCAGATCGTGATCGGTGTCGCGCCAAAGATCACAGCGATGAACAATCCCTATGTGCTGCGGATCACGCCGGTGGATTCCATCCTCGCGGACCTCCTGATCACCTTCGCCGTCAAGGATCGCAAGCTCGACCGCATCGCGATCCTCTCGGACAGCACCGATTACGGTCGCGGCGGGCGCGAATCCGCCATGACGGCGATGACCAAGCTGGGTATCAAGCCCGTGCTCACCGAGTCGTTCAACAACGACGACCAGGATTTCAGCAGCCAGATCAACAAGATCAAGGCGTCGGGGGCGAACGCGCTCGTGCTGTGGGGGTTCTATGTCCAGGGGGCGCGCATCGTGTCCCAGGCACGCAAGCTCGGCCTCGACATCCCCATCTTCGCAAGCTCGGGCGTGCTTCAGGGCAACTTCATCGAGCTGGCCGGAGCGGCCGCTGAGAATCTGTACGTGGTGAGCTACTTCTCGGCGTCCGATTCGGCGCCGGCGGTGCAGGCATTCGTGAAGAAGTACCGCGACACCTACAAGCGGGATCCCGATCCCATTGCCGCACTGGCGTTCGACTCGGCCAACCTCCTCGTGGATGCGATCCAGGCCGTGGGTCCCGACAAGGACAAGGTCGTGGCGCGACTCAAGGCGACCAAAGACTACCCCGGCGTGACCGGGCGCAAGACGGGCCAGGCCAACGGCGAACTCGCCGCAGGCGGGATCGTCCTGCAGGTCAAGGGTGGCAAGGCCGACGTCGTCTGGCGCTCCCAGTAACCGCCGACTGCCGCTGACGCGCGGGAGCATACCGATGCTCGAGGCGATTCAACAGATCGCGAGCGGACTGGCAATCGGCAGCGTGTACGCGCTCGTCGCGCTCGCCTTCAGCCTCACCGTTCGCGCTCTGAACCAGATCAACTTCGCCACCGGCGAGCTGTTCATGCTGGGCGCGTACATCGGCATCGTCTTCCTGGTGACGGTGGGGCTGCCGGTGTGGGCCGCCGTTCCGGCAACGGCCGTCGCCGTATCGCTGGTGGGCGTGCTGTTCGAGAAGGTGGCCTATCGGCCGTTGTTCAAGGCCAACGCGGGCCATCCTTCGCGGCTGCACATCCTCATCATATGCAGCACCATCGGTACCAGCATCTTCCTGCAGAATTCGGCGATGCTGGTGTGGGGCGCGCAGGCATTGCCGTTCCCTCCCGTCTTCTCGGCGAAGCCCGCCGAGATGTTCGGCGTAATCATTCCGGAAGAGTACCTGTGGGTCACCGGTGTTGCCGTGCTGCTCATGGTGGCGTTGAATGTCTTCCTGCACGGCACCTGGACTGGCAAGGGCCTGCGGGCCGCCGCGCAGGATCGGGAGGCGGCGGCGCTGATGGGGGTCAATCTCGGCGCCGCGGACTCGTGGACCTTCGGCGTGAGTGCGGGGGTGGGGGCTGTCGGCGGCTTCCTGATCGGCGCGATGACCTTCGCCTATCCGACGATGGGGGCGGCCTTTGTCCTCAAAGGGTTCACGGCCGCGATCATCGGCGGTTTAGGATCCATACGCGGTGCGATCGTCGGTGGCTTCCTGCTCGGCCTGGCAGAGAGCCTGGTGATTGCATTCGTCTCCTCGGTCTACAAGGACGTGGTGGCCTTCGCCTTACTGCTCGTGTTCCTTCAGTTCAGACCGGCGGGACTGCTGTTGAAGCCCGTCCAGCGACGCGTGTGAACGGAAGCCCGCGATGATCTGGAAGAGGGCCTGGCCTTGGTTCGTCGCTTGCCTTGCCGCACTTGCGGTCGTGCCCACGTTCGGCGCCAATCCTTATACGTTGCATGTGCTGTCGCTCGTGGGCATCTACGCGATCGTGGCGATGGGGCTCAACCTCGTCTTTGGCTACGCCGGTCAGATTTCGCTCGGGCACGCGGCCTATTTCGCGATCGGTGCCTATACGTCCACGCTCGTCACGATGCACTTGGGGCTCTCGTTCGTGTTCGGCATGGGATGCGCGATCCTGGTCGCGGCGGCGCTGGGTGCCCTGGTCGGCATTCCCAGTCTCAAGCTCGAAGGCTCGTACCTCGCCATGGCGACGATCGGCTTCGGCGAGATCGTGAAGATGCTGCTCGTCAATGCCGACTCGGTGACGGGCGGCCCGGCGGGTATCTCGCGCATCCCGCCTCCTGACGTGCTGGGATGGGTGCTGTCGTCGCCTGCCCAGCGGTTCTACCTCGTGCTGGTGGTGACCGCGGCGGCATTCGTGCTGTATTTCAACCTGGTACGGTCGCACTACGGCAGCCGCTTTGTCGCGGTTCGGGATAGCGCCAAGGCCGCGGCGGCGATGGGGATCGACGTGCGCCAGACGAAGATCCATGCATTCGTCTTCAGCACGGCCTTTGCCGGATGCGCGGGTTCGCTGTATGCGCACGTCAATCGCTATATCGCGCCGGATGCGTTCGGCCTCGGCGAGTCGATCAACTTCCTCATCATCGTCGTGGTGGGTGGCATGGGCACGCTGCTTGGCCCCATCGTGGGTGCGGCGATCATCGTGTACCTGCGCGAGACGCTGCTTGCGCTGAAGGACTACAACATGCTGATCTATGGCCTCATGCTGATGATCCTCATGGTGTTCATGTCGCGGGGTCTCGTGGGCACGGCGCAAGTGGTGCTGCGGCGATGGCGTGCACGCTCGGCTGCTCGACGCGAGCTTCCCGTCAAGCGGTCTGCCGAGGGATAGCGGCATGCTCCTGGTCGAAGGCGTGGACAAGCGCTTCGCGGGGTTGACTGCCGTGGCGGGAGTGGGATTCGCCGTCGCGCGAGGCGAGGTCGTCAGCATCATCGGTCCGAATGGCGCCGGCAAGACATCCGTGTTCAACATGATCACCGGCTTTTATGCGGCAGACGCAGGCAGCATCCGCTTCCAGGACACCGAGTTGCGGCATCTCGCGCCGCACGAGATCGCCCGGCTGGGGATCGCGCGCACCTTCCAGAACCTCGAGGTGTTCGGCGACATGTCGGTGCGCGGCAACATGGAGGTGGCCTGCCAGTGCCGTTCACCGGTAGGGCTGTGGCAGGTGCTCGGACGCACGCGCGGCGTCTGCCGTCGCGAAGGAGAGGAGGCCGCGCGCATCGCGGAGCTGATCACCACGGTCGGGCTTGGGCACAAGCTGGATCTTCAGGCATCGCAGCTGTCCTACGGGGAACAGCGGCGCCTGGAGATCGCGCGCGCACTGGCGACCGGTGCCACGCTGCTCCTGCTCGACGAGCCCACGGCCGGCATGTCGCCCACGGAGGTCGAGGACATCCTGGCGTTGATCGGGCTCCTGCACCAGCGCGGCGTCACGATTGTCATGATCGAGCACAACATGGGCCTGGTCATGCGCGTATCGGACCGGGTCGTGGTCCTCGATCATGGCGTCAAGATCGCGGAAGGCAGCCCGGCTGCGATTCAAGGCGATCCCCGGGTGCGCGAAGCGTACCTCGGCGAAGGAATGGAGTAGGACGCGCGCCGACCCGCGGGACCATCCATGCTGAAAGTCGATTCCATCATTGTCGCCTACGCCGCCGCTCCGGTGCTCCGCGGCGTGAGCCTCGAGGTCAGGCCCGGGGAGATCGTTGCGCTCATCGGTGCCAATGGCGCGGGAAAGACGACGCTGATGAAGGCGATCTCGCGCCTGCTTCCGTGTGCGCAGGGGTCGATCACCTTCGAGGGACAGGACATCACCCGGGACTCGCCGAGTCGAGTCGTTCGCCTCGGCTTGTCGCAGGTGCCGGAGGGGCGCCGCGTGTTCCGGGAGATGAGCATCGAGGAGAATCTCGAGATGGGCGCCTACACCCGTCATCGGGAGGCGTCGTTGAAGGAGGAGCTTGATCGTGTCTTCGCTTTGTTCCCGGCGCTGCTGGAGCGCCGTCACAGGGCGGCGGAGACCTTGTCGGGAGGCGAGCAGCAGATGCTGGCGATCGGGCGCGCGTTGATGGCGAGGCCGCGCCTGTTGCTGCTCGACGAGCCCTCAATGGGGCTCGCGCCGAAGATGGTCACCCGCATCGCGGAGGTCGTCCGGAAGATCCGCGACGACGGGGCGACTGTCCTTCTCGTCGAGCAGAATGCGGCGATTGCCCTTAAGGTGTCCGACCGGGCCTACGTGTTAGAGTCCGGGCAGATTGTCATGTCGGGGCCAAGCGCCACGATCGGTGCCGATCCGCGCATCGCAGAGGCCTATCTGGGTCGGCGGGCGAGCGAATGACGTGCGAGTTGAGTGCTCGGCGGCACGAACACTTCGAGATGCATTGAGCAGATGCCAGTCGATCCAGGAAGACGCCTCCGGCGCGTCGCCAAGCGGCGTGCGGAGATCATGGCGATTGCGAAGGAGATGTTCCTCTCGCGTCCCTATACCCAGGTGGTGATCGACGAGATCGCGCTGGCCGCCGACATGTCCAAGGCCACGCTCTACAAGTATTTCCGCAGCAAGCTGGACATCTATTCAGCGATCATCCTTGAGGATGCCCAGCAATTGGTCGACCGGATCGAGGCGGCGTTCGACCCGCAGCAGGACGTTGGCAGCAATCTCCGGGCGATGGCGCACGCTTACATGTCGTTCTTCTTCGAGCACCCCGAGTATTTCCAGAAGCTCTCCTGGTTTTACTTGCCCGGACGCGACCGTCATCTCTCGCCCGCGGTCGCCAAGGACGTCAATCGGCGAATGGAATCGGCCCGCGCAGCGATCGTGAAGTGCCTGGATCACTTCATGCGCATCGGGCAACTGCGCCATCTGGATGCCAAGCCCACCGCCGACGTGATCTACAGCCAATGGTGCGGGCTTGCCTACCTTGCGCTCGCGAGAGGTACGCCACACAAGCCCCGGTCCGACTACGGCAAGTTGACGGACATGGCGTGTCAGCTTCAGCTCGAAGGGATGATGTCCGGGGCAGGTGAGGTGACCGATGGCGTCGATCCGCGTGTCGAGTCGTCCATGCCCAAGGCGTTGCGCAAGCCTGCCGGGAAGTCGCGCGAGCTCGTTCGCGGACGTTAGTCGCCGCGTTTCCTGGAGGCGACCGCCGTCGAGGTTCGCCGTTGCACCCACCTTCGATCGCTGTGGCGCACCCGGCATGCCGTTCGTGCCGCACGGTGTCGTGACCGCAATCCCACCCTCGATCCTTCGCGCCCTTCAGGGCCGTCGGGCGGGCCTTGACCGGCCGACGTGAGCGACGTGCGTTGACCCAGCGGCAGGCGTGCAGACGGCCTGAACGGTTCCGTCCCTCCGGGAACCTGCGCAAGCCTTATCCCTGGTCGAGTGATCCCCCGGGGGGAAGTCCCCTCCCGGCGGCCAGGATACCCACGCCTCAGGATTACGGTATACTGAATTCAATAAATCGACCGGCCGGGACCGGCCAAAACGGAGGAGCACGTGGAAGCACAAGCTGCGGATCGAATTCGCGTGATCGTCGCCAAGGTGGGCCTCGACGGTCACGACCGTGGTGTGAAGGTGGTCGCACGCACGTTGCGCGACGCCGGCATGGACGTGATCTATACCGGCCTGCATCGCACGCCGGAGGAGATCGTGGAGGCCGCGGTGCAGGAGGACGTCGACGTCATCGGCGTGTCCATCTTGTCCGGGGCGCACATGACCGTGTTCCCGAAGATCGTCGCCGGCCTGCGCCAGCGCGGCGCCGACGACATTCTCGTCGTTGGCGGCGGCGTGATTCCCGACGATGACGTCGTCAAGCTCAAGGAGGCCGGCGTCAAGGAGCTGATGCTGCAGGACACCCCGCCCGACGCGATCGTGGCGATGATCCGCCGCATCGTGGCCGAGCGGGGTCCGCGATGAGCGCAATGGAACAGTGGACCTTCCCGCCCCGATTCGATAACGACTACCTCCCGCCGGCGGGCTCGCGCTACTGGTTCCCGCATCGCGAGACGATGGATCCCGCGGAGCGCGAGAAGGCGATCCTCGAGCGCCTGAAGGAGGTCACCCGCTACGCCTGGGACCAGTCGGCGTTCTATCGGCGTAAGTGGGAGGACGCGGGCTTCCATCCCGATCACCTGCGCTCGCTCGAGGACTTCGAGGCGAAGGTGCCGGTCGTCACCAAGAAGGACCTGCGCGAAGCGCAGTCGCGCGTGCCGCCTTTCGGCGACTACCTGTGCGTCCCCGACAGCGAGGTGCATCACATCCACGGGACGTCCGGCACCACGGGGCGGCCCACCGCATTCGCCATCGGTCGCGGCGACTGGGACTTCATCGCCAATGCGCACGCGCGCATCATGTGGGGCATGGGCATCCGCCCGGGCGACACGGTTTTCGTCGCGGCGATCTTCAGTCTTTACATGGGATCGTGGGGCGCGATGACGGGTGCCGAGCGTTTGCGTTGCAAGACGTTTCCCTTCGGCGCCGGCGCGCCTGGCATGACCGCGCGCGCGGCGATGTGGCTCGACATGGCCAAGCCCCGCGCGTTCTACGGCACGCCCTCCTTCGCCCTCCACCTCGCCGAAGTGGCCAAGAGCGAGGGCTACGACCCGCGCAACTTCGGATTGAAGATCATGTTCTTCTCGGGCGAGCCTGGCGCGTCGGTACCCGGCGTGCGTGATCGCATCGCCGACGCCTACGGCGCGCGCGTGATCGACTGCGGCTCGATGGCCGAGATGTCGCCCTTCATGAACGTCTCCGGGACCGCCGAGACCGACGGCATGCTGTGCTGGCAGGACGTCATCTACACCGAGGTGTGCGACCCGAAGACGTTCCACCGCGTGCCCTACGGCCAGCGCGGCACCCCGGTGTACACGCACCTGGAGCGCACCTCGCAGCCGATGATCCGCCTCGTGTCCGGCGACCTCACGCAATGGGAGAACGGTCCCAACCCGTGCGGCCGTACGTATCCGCGCCTGCCCAATGGCATCTTCGGCCGCATCGACGACATGTTCACGATCCGCGGCGAGAATGTCTACCCGAGCGAAGTCGACGCGGTGATGAACCAGCTCGCGGGCTACGGCGGCGAGCATCGCATCGTGATCACCCGCGAAGGCGCCATGGACGAGCTCGTCGTGCGCGTGGAGGCTGCCGCGGCCGTGGCGGTCGACGCCGCCGGCGGTACTCGCTTGCGCGACGACGCCGTGAAGTCGCTGTCCAAGGTGCTGGGCCTGCGCGCGAAGGTGGAGATCGTGCCGGCGGGAACGTTCCCGCGCACCGATTTCAAGGCGCGTCGCGTGATCGACGACCGCGAGGTCTTCCGCGAGCTCAACGCCAAGCTGGCCGGCTAGGCGGGACCGGCGCCCGCCATGGCGTACGTGCCTTCCCTCGAGCTCGTCCCCGGCGTGCTGCGGCGCGAGCCGCGCCCGATCGCGCGCCTACTCACGCGCGCGGAGAACGGGACCGCCGAGGCGCGTGCCGCGCTCGACGCCCTCTTTGCGAAGGCGGGCCGCGCGCACGTGGTCGGCATCACCGGCGTGCCCGGCAGCGGCAAGTCCACGCTGGTGGCGAGGCTCGCTGCCCAGTTGCGCGCGCGTGACCGCACCGTTGCCATCGTGGCGATCGATCCGTCGTCGCCGTTCTCCGGCGGCTCGATCCTCGGTGATCGCATCCGCATGGGCGACCTCGGCGGTGATCCCGGCGTATTCGTGCGCAGCATGGCCACTCGCGGCTCACTCGGCGGCTTGGCCCGTGGCACGCTCGAAGCCGTCGATGTGCTCGACGCCGCGGGCTACGACATCGTGATCATCGAGACCGTGGGCGTGGGCCAGGACGAGGTCGACGTCGCGCGCGCGGCGCACACCACGGTAGTCGTGTCGGCGCCGGGCCTGGGCGACGATGTCCAGGCGATCAAGGCCGGGGTTCTGGAGATCGCCGACGTGCACGTCGTGTCCAAGTGCGATCGCGCCGACGCCAATCGCACGATCGCGGAGCTGAAGAACATGCTGGCCATGGGACTGTCCATGGCCGACGGCAAGGAGCGATGGCATCCGCCGGTGGTGCCCACGTCGGCCCTGAAGGCCGAGGGCGTGGACGCCGTGATCGACGCCATCGATGATCATCGCGCCGCGCTGGAACGCACCGGCGAGATCGTGGCGCGGCAGGCGACGATTGCCCAGCGCCGGCTGTTGCGCGCCAGCGAAGACATCCTGCGCGACCGCTTCGAGCGCGAGCGCCACGGCGCCATCGCCGGACTCCTTGAAGAACTCGCGGCCCGTCGCACCTCGCCGCACTCGGCGGCCGTCCGGCTGCTGGAAGCCATACGCCTTGGAGGCAACCCATGAACGATCCCGTCTTTCGCGGCCAGGCCGCATCCGCCATCGACGCGCAGGCAAGCGCCACGCTCACGAAGCAGCTCGAGCTGTGGGAGAGCAACGAGGTCGCCAACTTCGTGAAGAAGGCGCCCGAGCGCAAGAGCGAGTTCGCGACGCTCGGCGGCTTTCCGGTCAAGCGCACGTACACGGCGCTCGACCTCGCCGATACGCCGCTCGAGGACATCGGCTTGCCGGGCCAGTACCCGTTCACGCGCGGGCCGTATCCCACGATGTATCGCGGCCGCTTCTGGACCATGCGCCAGATCGCCGGCTTCGGCACCGCTGAGGACACCAACAAGCGCTTCAAGTACCTCATCGCCAACGGCCAAACCGGCCTGTCGACCGACTTCGACATGCCCACGCTGATGGGCTACGACAGCGATCATCCGATGAGCGAAGGCGAGGTGGGCCGGGAAGGGGTGGCCATCGATACCCTCGCCGACATGGAGCACCTCTTCGACGGCATCGATCTCGAAAAGATATCGGTGTCGATGACCATCAATCCGAGCGCCTGGATCCTGCTGGCGATGTACGTCGCGCTCGCGCGTAAGCGCGGCTACGATCTCAACAAGCTCTCCGGTACTGTCCAGGCGGACATCCTGAAGGAGTACCAGGCGCAGAAAGAGTGGATCTATCCCGTCGCGCCGTCGGTGCGCATCGTGCGCGACTGCATCACCTACAGCGCCAAGCACATGAAGCGTTACAACCCGATCAACATCTCGGGATACCACGTTTCGGAGGCCGGCAGCTCGCCGCTGGACGAAGTCGCGTTCACGATGTGCAATCTCATCACCTACGTCGAGGAGGTGACCAAGACCGGCTTGCACGTGGACGATTTTGCACCGCGCCTGGCCTTCTTCTACGTGTGCCAGGCGGACTTCTTCGAGGAGATCGCCAAGTTCCGCGCCGTGCGCCGCGTGTACGCCAAGATCATGAAGGAGCGCTTCGGCGCGAAGAACCCCGAGTCGATGCGCCTGCGCTTCCACTGCCAGACGGCCGCCGCCTCGCTCACCAAGCCGCAGTACAAGGTGAACATCGTGCGCACGGGCCTGCAGGCGCTAGCGGCCGTTCTGGGCGGCGCGCAGAGCCTGCACACCAATGGCATGGACGAGGCCTTTGCCATTCCCACCGAAGAAGCGATGAAGATCGCGCTGCGCACGCAGCAGGTGGTGGCGGAGGAGTCCGGTGTCGCCGATGTGGTGGATCCCATCGGCGGCTCGTATTACGTCGAGAGCCTCACCACGCAGTACGAGAAGGCGATCTTCGGGATCATCGAAGACGTCGAGGCGCAGGGCGGCACCGTCAAGCTTACGGAAGAAGGCTGGTTCCAGCGACGCATCGCCGACTTCGCCTACGAGACGGCCCTCAAGAAGGCGAACGGGCAGAAGCCGGTGCTCGGCGTGAACCGCTACGTCGATCCCGACGAGAAGTTCGACATCGAGCTGCATCCCTACGACACAAGCACCGCCACGCGCCAGATCGACCGCCTCAAACGCGTGCGCCGCGAGCGCGACGAGGCCAAGGTGCAGGCGCTGCTCGACAAGCTGGTGATCATCGCCCGGGACGAGTCGCAGAACCTGATGCCCGTGACCGTCGAGCTGGTGGAGGCGGGTGCCTCGATGGGCGACATCGTGGAAAAGCTCAAGACGCTCTGGGGCACGTATCGCGAGAAGCCGGTGTTCTGACGGCATGACACCGACCGCGGACACGGGCGCAAGCATCATCGCGCGCTTCCTCAAGGCGCGCGGCGTGGATCGCGTGTTCGGGCTGTGCGGCGGGCACATCATGCCCATCTGGATGGCGATCGACCGCGAGGGCATCGCCATCGTCGATGTGCGCGACGAGCGGGCGGCGGTGTACATGGCGCACGCCTACGGCGAGCTCACCGGCACCTTCGGCGTCGCCCTCGTCACGGCCGGACCCGGCGTGACCAACGCGATGACCGGCATCGCCAACGCTCACGTTGCGCGGGCGCCGGTACTGGTGCTGTCGGGACTGCCCCCGCAACCCCAGGAGAACCGCGGCGCGCTGCAGGACATGGTGCACACCGATCTCGTGCGCTCCATCACGCGCTACGCGCGCACCGTGCGCGAGCCGGCGCGCATCCTGCCCGAGCTCGACGAGGCGGTGGCAAGCGCCACGGGCGAGACTGGGGAGCCGGGTCCGTCGTACGTCGACTTTCCCACCGACACGCTGCGAGCCGCGGTACCGCGGGCGCTGGTGTTGGACGAGCACCTGCGGCGGCGGTCACCGGCCGTGCTACGGCCCGACGACGCCACGGCGCGGCGGGCGATGGCAGCGATCTTCTCCGCGCGGCGCCCGCTCGTGATCAGTGGACGCGGTGCGCGCAATGCCGGCGACGCGCTGCGGGCCTTCCTTGACCGGACCGGCGCAGCCTATCTCGACACCGGCGAAAGTCGCGGCCTCGTGCCGGATGATCATCCGTCCGTCGTGGCCGCCATGCGTGGGCAGGTCATGGGCGAGGCCGATCTCGTGATCACGCTCGGCCGTCGGCTCGACTTTCAGCTCGCCTACGGCTCGCCGGCGGTGTTCGGCGCGGCCCGCTTCGTGCGCATCGGGACCGTCGCGGGCGAGCTGCGCGACAATCGCCGCGGCGAGGTCGAACTCTTCTGCGACGCAGGGCTTGCGCTCGAGGCGATCCTCGCGGCGGCGGGCGACCGGCTGGCTGCCACCGACCGGGCGTGGGTCGAGGGACTGCGCGCGCGTCATGGCGAGCGCGTGATCAAGCGCCGCGCCGCCATGCGCACCACGCCGGACGGCAGCGACGGCCGCCTCCACCCCGACCGGCTGTTCGCGGTCCTTCAGGACGCGCTGCGTCCCGACAGCATCGTGGTGGCCGATGGCGGGGATGCCCTGAGCTTCGCACGCGTGGGCCTGTCGTCGGCGGGATGGCTCGATCCCGGCTCGCTCGGGTGCATCGGCGTGGGCACGCCGTTCGGCATCGCCGCGAGCCTCGCGTGCCCCGGCAAGGACGTCTTCGTGGTCACGGGGGACGGCGCCTTCGGCTTCAACGCGATGGAGATCGACACCGCCGCCCGCCATCGCGTGCCCCTGCTGATCGTAGTGCTCAACAACGGCGCGTGGCAGATCGAAGTGCATGACCAGGAGGCGACGCACGGCAAGGTCGTCGGCACGCGTCTGCAGTTCGCGGATCACGCCGCGATGGCGCGGGCATTCGGGCTGCATGCCGAGCGCGTGGAGCGCGCCGACGAGCTGCCGGGCGCGATCCAGCGCGCGCTCGCGCATCGCCCCGCCTTGCTCGACGTGGTGGTCACGCCCGAGGCCGTGTCGTCCGATGCGAAGAGCGGCCTCGCTTGGGTGCCCGACCTGCAGCCGCTCGCGGCCTGGGACAAGGCCGAGCGCAAGCTTTACGACACGTGAGGCGGGCGAGCCCGCTACACTTGCCTCACCATGCGCCTCGACTACGCCGAATTTTCCCCCGCCCTCGACATCCCCCACGACCTCGCCCCATCGGCCGCCGCCATCGGGCGGACGACCGCTGGACCCCATCTCACGCTAAGGGCGTGTGCCACGTTGCGCGCCGATGGCGAGTGGGTGCGGCTCGGCCGCAACGTCTTCGCCGACGAGCGCGCCACGGCGCACATCTGGGATAGCAACCTCGGCGCCACGATCGGCCACGACGTGACCATCGGTCGCTTCGGCCTTGTGCATGCCTGCACGATCGGCGATGGCGTGGTGGTGGGCGAGGGGGCTACCGTGATGGATGCCGCCGAGGTCGGGCCGTTCGCAGTGCTCGGTCCGGGCAGCCTCGTGCCGCCGCGCAAGAAGCTCGCCGGAGGGTGGCTCTACGCCGGTCATCCCGCCGCTCCCGTGCGCGAGATCACCCCGGAAGAGGTGGCCGCGGTGGCCGCCGACCTGCGCGCCGGGCGCCATTCGTCGCTCGCGTCGAGCGATGACCTGCCGCCGTTGCACGCGGCGATCGAGGGTGCGACCCCCGGAACGGGTCCGCTGCGGTCCTTCGACGGACGATCACCGACGATCGCACGTGCCTACGTCGCGCCCACGGCCATCGTCTCCGGCGACGTGCACCTGGCCGACGACGCTGGGATCTATTTCGGCTGCGTCGTCACGGCGGGCGGCGCGCGCATCGTGATCGGGCGGCGCACCAACGTGCAGGACAACACCTTTCTCGTTACGGATGCCACTCACGGCGATCTCGTCGTGGGCGAGAACGTGACCTTCGGCCACAACGTGCGCATGGGCGCGGGACGCGTCGAGGATGACGCGCTCGTGGGCATGGCCTCGCGCGTGGGCCACGGCGTGATCGTGGAGCGGGGCGCGTGCATTGCCGCCGGGGCCTGGGTGGAGCCCGGCACGGTGGTCAAGGCGGGGTGGATCTGGGCCGGACGGCCCGCACGCGCGTTCCGCGAGGTCAAGCCCGGCGAGCGCGTGGAGTTCGCCCGCGGCGCCGCCGTGTACGTGCGCTATGGCGGCATCTACATGGCGCAGGAGCAGGCGGGACGCTGACTCTCGACGCGGGACCTTCAGTGGTCCGCGGGCGGCGCGACCGGCAGGGCCACCTGCACGCTCACCGCCGCGTGCATCAGGTGCGCGCGCACCAGCGACGCTGCGGCTTGTGCGTTCTTCTCCGCGATCGCGCGCACGATCTGCTCGTGCTCCACCCAGATTGCCTTGCGGTACTCCCGATGCGCGAGGACCTCGCGCATCGCCCGGCGCAGGTGATTCCACAGCTCGCGCATCAGGTCCACGAAAAGACCATTGCCCGACTGCTCGTACAAGTAGGTATGGAAGCGCATGTCGGCGCGGATCAGGTCGGGGATCGCATTGCCTTGCGCTGCCTGGCGGCCGATCACCACGATCTCCTCGAACGTGCGGATCGACTCCGGCGTGGCGCGCTGCGCGGCGAGCGACGCCGCCATCGGCTCGATGCCGAGGCGCAGCTCGTAGATCCAGCGCATGAACTCATGGTCGAGCGGCGCCACCATGAGACCGCGGCGGCCGGCGTCGGTGAGGAACTTCTGCTGCTTCAGGAGCAGCATCGCCTGCCCGATGGGCTGGCGCGACACGTCGAGCTTGGTGGCGAGGCTTTCCTGCGTCACGCGCTCGCCCGGCTCGAGCTGGCCCTCGCAGATGGCGTCGAGGATGGCGCGATAGGCCTGCTCGACGATAGTGGGTTCGCGCGGGAGCGTTTCCATGGTGGGCTGCGCCGATGATAGCGCAGGGGCACGGCGACCACGCGGGGGATGCGGCCCACGGCCGTCCTGGCGACCTCGACCCCCTCGGTTTGACCGGGATGGCCGGTCCGGTTACAATCTTGGGCTTGTTGTGGTCGTCCTGTCGGCGCCGTTCTGGCGCCGCGTTTTCAAGGCCCTCCCTACAATTCCCCGATAGCTCAGTTGGTAGAGCGACGGACTGTTAATCCGCAGGTCCCTGGTTCGAGCCCAGGTCGGGGAGCCAACAAAATTCAATGCGTTAGGTCCGCCCGCACCGACGGACTCGGTTGCGGAACGCGGCGCCAGCCGTTCCGTTCCTCGTGCCGGTCTAGAACTGCACGCAGCGCGAAGTTGAGCGGCCATATAAGCGGAGTCGTTGCGTGCCCACGGCAGCGAGCATCCTCTTCGTGCCGCTCGCGGTCCCTTGAGATCTCCCTATCGGCCGCGACTTCAGCTGTTGCCGGTTCTTCGATCCTTGGGCAAGCGAAGCGCGGATTCGGTCGATAGCCGACCTGGAACTCGTTTGCGACACGGGTCTGCTCGTGGTTACTGCTGCTTCCGCCAACGTAATGGACTCGAATTTGTCCACTGCCGGAACGCTCGCGAGAAGACGGCGGGGTCCGCGTAATGCAGCGCCGCCGCGATCTCCGCCATCGGCAGGTGCGTGTTCTTCAATAGCTGCGCGGCCAGTTCGAAACGCACTTCGCCGACGAGCGCATGCAGGTTGATGTTCTCAGCGGCCAGTCGCTTGCGCAGAGTCCGTTGGTTGATCCCAAACAGCAGCGACACCTCGTCCGCGGACGCATTTCCGTTTAGCACGAGCTGTGGCAGCGCCGACCGCACTTCGTCGGAAAATCGAATCGCCCCCGCTATCCGCGCCGTCTGCATCGCAGCCTCGACCGTCCTGCGAATCTCGCCGTCGGCGCCGGGTATCGGCTTCTGCAGCCACGTCGCGGCAAATACGACGCCGCTGACCGGCGCATCAAAGGTCAAGTGTTGCCCGAATACTCGGCGATAGGCACGCAGATTCCGTGGTCGCTCGTGCGCGAATTGAACGCGCACCGGCGCCCAGGCGGTGCCGCAAATGGCCTGGAGTATCCGTAAGCCAATGGCGATGGCGGCACCGTAAATTTGAACAGCTCCTCGCGTCTCCCGTCGATAGATCGAGTAGCCGAGCAGCGCGGTCGACGAATCGGAGTTGAGGAGCAGCGGGGCCGCGCCCCGGTCGTACAGATAGAGATGCCTCAGGAGCGCCCGCAAGGCGTCGCCCACGGTCGCAGAGTTGCGCATCAGTGCCCCGACCGCACCCAGGCCCGTCATGTCGAACCGCTCGCCCACCAGCAGCCCGAAGTGCTCGCAGCGGGTCAGCGCCGCGCACTTCACGAGCAGGTGGCCGAGCGATTCGAACG
>CALFEY010000012.1 GCA_937958295.1 uncultured Pseudomonadota bacterium | reverse complement strand
ATGCCCAGAAGACCTTCGACCACGAGCGCGGGCGGGTCGGGCGGGGGCGCGGGCGCGATGGACCCGCCGGCGTCCCGCCATGCGGCATGCGCGGCTGCGGCATCGGGGGGCAGGCGGTCGGCCGAGCCTGCGAACACGAGGGTGACGTCCTGCCACGCCGCTCGCAGATGGCGGGCCACCACGAAGGCATCGCCGCCGTTGTTGCCGGGCCCGGCCAGCACCACCACCCGACGCCCACGCTCACCGCACAGGCGCAAGGCGAGCCGGGCGCTCGCCTCCCCAGCGCGTTCCATGAGCCGGAGCCCGGCGTGGCGGGCCTCGACCTCGCGCAGCGCCGCGATGTCGAGAATGGGCGCCAATGCCGCTGTCATGCACCGATTATAGGGGCGTCTTGCACTGCGTCGGAGCGCCTGTCGTCGAATGGACAAAACCCGGAACCCGCCGCTACACTAGGCTCGCGCCGACGGGATCCCCGGCGGCTTTTTTCTTGTCCGCCCCGCCTCAAGCGCTCCGGGCTCCGTTGCGCAGGACGTGGCGCCTCAACTGGAGAAATTCCATGAAGTTCCTCCCCAAGACCGGTTTCGTGCTGTTGGCGGCGCTCTTCGCAATGACCGCGCATGGCCAGCAGCTCACGGGAACCCTCAAGAAGATCAAGGACAGCGGCAGCATCACGCTCGGCACCCGCGAGTCCTCCGGAGCCCTCGCCTATACGCTGGGCGACGGCAAGTATGTGGGCTTCCACACCGAGATGGCGGAGAAGATCGCATCCGACATCCAGAAGCAGCTCGGCATCTCGCAACTGGCCGTCAAGTTCCAGCCGGTCACGTCGCAGAACCGCATTCCGCTGGTCCAGAACGGCACGGTCGACCTCGAGTGCGGCTCCACCACCAACAACGCCGCGCGGCAGAAGGACGTCGCCTTCGCGGTCACGACCTACGTCGAGGAAGTGCGCATCCTCACCAAGGCCAACTCGGGCATCACCGGCATTGCGGGCCTCAACGGCAAGACCGTGGCCACCACGACCGGCACCACTTCCGTGCAAACGCTGCGCAAGAATCGCCGCGCGTCGGGCATGGACTTCAAGGAGGTGTTCGGCAAGGACCACGCCGACAGCTTTCTGCTGCTCGAGTCGGGGCGCGCCGATGCTTTCGTGATGGACGGCCAGATCCTTGCCGGCCTGGCCTCCAAGGCCAAGAATCCGGCCGACTTCAAGATCGTGGGTGAAGTGCTTTCCGTCGAGCCGCTCGCGTGCATGATGCGCAAGGACGACCCCGCCTTCCAGAAGGCCGTGGACGACAGCATCAAGGCCATGATCAAGAGCGGACAGCTCGCCAAGATGTACGACAAGTGGTTCATGCAGCCGATCCCGCCGGCCAACACCAAGGTCGGGTTGCCGCTGTCCGACGCCACCAAGCAGGCGTGGGCCAATCCGAACAGCAAGCCGATGGAAGAGTACGCCATTCCCTGATCACGCACGGGATACCCTCGGCTAGCCAGGCGATCCAAGCCCGACGTCACGAGAAAGCGCGCCGCGGTACGCAACACCGCGGCGCGCTTTTTCTTTTCACCGTTCCAAGAGAAGGCCAGGGAGGCCGTATCGCATGAGCTGGGATTGGCAGGTTTTCTTCCAGGACACCGGGGGCGGGCAGACGTACTTCAACTGGATGATGTCGGCGTGGGGCTGGACGCTCCTCGTGTCCGCGTGCTCGCTGGTCGTTGCGCTCGTCGTGGGCTCCCTCATGGGGGTGCTGCGCACCACGCCGGTGAAGGCCTTCGTGTGGATCGGCAATGCCTGGACGGAGCTGTTCCGCAACATCCCGTTGCTGGTGCAGATCTTCCTCTGGTACCACGTGATCCCGTCGATGTTCAAGTCGCTGCAGCAGGTGCCCGACTTCATCGCGGTGGTCGTCGCCCTCGGCTTCTTCACCTCGGCGCGCATCGCCGAGCAGGTGAAGGCAGGCATCCTGGCGTTGCCGCGCGGGCAGCGCTACGCCGGTCTCGCCGTGGGCCTCACGCTGCCGCAGACCTACCGCTACGTGCTGCTGCCGATGGCCTTCCGCATCGTGATCCCGCCGCTCACCAGTGAGTCGATGAACATCGTCAAGAACTCGTCGGTGGCTTTCGCGGTGAGCATCTCGGAGTTGACGTTCTTTGCCATGCAGGCGCAGGAGGAGACCTCGCGCGGCGTGGAGATATACCTCGCCGTGACCTTCCTCTACTTCATCTCTGCCTTCGCCGTAAACCGGGTGGCCGCCTTCATCGAGAAGCGTGTACGGGTGCCGGGGATGATCGGGAGCGCGAAATGAACCTCTCCTTCGCGTTCATCGACTGGAACCTGATCTCCAGCTTCATCCTCAAGGGCCTCATCTTCTCGGTGCAGCTCACACTCGTTGCGATGATCGGCGGCATCGCGCTCGGTACCGCGCTCGCCCTCATGCGCCTATCGGGCAAGAAGTGGCTCGAGATTCCTGCGGCGGCTTACGTCAACACGCTGCGCTCCATCCCGCTGGTGATGGTGATCCTGTGGTTCTTCCTGCTGATCCCATTGCTCATCGGCCATCCGATGGGCGCCGAGGTCTCGGCGATGATTACCTTCACGGTGTTCGAGGCCGCGTACTACTCGGAGATCATGCGCGCCGGCATTCAGTCGGTGCCGCGTGGCCAGGTGGCGGCCGGCTATGCGGTGGGGATGAACTACCGGCAGTGCATGCAGCTCATCGTGCTGCCGCAGGCCTTCCGCAACATGCTCCCGGTACTGCTCACGCAGACGATCATCCTGTTCCAGGACACGTCGCTCGTGTATGCGGTGGGCGCCTACGACCTGCTGAAAGGTTTCGAGGTGGCCGGCAAGAACTTCAACCGTCCGGTGGAGATGTATCTCCTCGCCGCCATCACGTACTTCGTGATCTGCTTCAGCCTGTCGATGCTCGTGCGCCGGCTGCAGAAGAAGATCGCCATCATCCGCTGATCCTTTAGGCACGCCATGATCGACATCAAGAACGTCAGCAAGTGGTATGGCAGTTTCCAGGTGCTCACCGACTGCACCACGAGCATCCAGAAGGGCGAGGTAGTAGTGGTGTGCGGGCCGTCCGGCTCGGGCAAGTCCACGCTCATCAAGACGGTCAACGCGCTGGAGCCGTTCCAGAAGGGCGACATCATTGTCGACGGCACGTCCATTGCCGATCCCAAGACCAACCTTCCCAAGCTGCGCTCGCGGGTGGGGATGGTGTTCCAGCACTTCGAGCTCTTTCCGCACCTGTCGGTGACCGAGAACCTGACGCTCGCGCAGATCAAGGTGCTCGGCCGCAGCAAGGACGAGGCCATGGCGCGCGGGCTCAAGATGCTCGACCGGGTGGGACTCATCGCGCACAAGGACAAGTTTCCCGGCCAGCTCTCCGGCGGACAGCAGCAGCGGGTGGCCATCGCGCGCGCGCTGTCGATGGATCCCATCGTGATGCTCTTCGACGAGCCCACCTCGGCGCTTGATCCCGAGATGGTCGGCGAGGTGCTGGACGTGATGGTGCAGCTCGCGCAGGAGGGCATGACGATGATGTGCGTGACGCACGAGATGGGGTTCGCGCGCAAGGTGAGCCACCGAGTGATCTTCATGGACCAGGGCAAGATCGTGGAAGACGCCACCAAGGCGGACTTCTTCGGCACCCCGCGCTCGGAGCGCGCGCAGCAGTTCCTCGCCAAGATCCTGCAGCACTGAGGCCCACGGCGCGGGGACGGCGCACAAGCGGCAAGCGTGCACCCCCGCGAGCCGCAGGCAGGCGAACGGAGTAAAATCCGCTTTTGCGCGCGTCCTGTGCACGATGGCCGACATCCTCTCCCTGGCAGGCCGACCGGCGCTGTCGCCGTTCCGTCTCGCCAAGCTGCTGCAAGGGCTCCGTGAAGCCCGCCCCGATCATCGCGTCGAAGGTCTCGACGCCACCTTCCACCACTTCGTCGAGATCGCGCAGCCGCTGTCGGCGGGCGAGCGTGCCACCCTCGACGCGCTGTTGACCTACGGCCCCGAGGTGGCGCCCGTGGCGTCCGCCACCGGGACAGCGCTGCTCGTGGTGCCCCGTCCCGGCACGATATCGCCGTGGTCGTCCAAGGCCACCGACATCGCCGCCAACTGCGGGCTCGATGCCGTGCGCCGCATCGAGCGCGGCGTGCTCTACCGGGTGCACGGCCGCGATGGAGCGATGCTCGGCGGCGCCGACCGCGAGGCGTTGCTGCCGCTCCTCCACGACCGCATGACGGAGGCCGTGCTGGACGATCCGGCGCAGGCCCGGCTGCTCTTCGCTCACGTCTCGCCCAAGGCTCTCACGACGATCCCGCTGCTGGCCGAAGGCCGTCTTGCCCTCGTGCGCGCGAACGGCGAGCTCGGCCTCGCGCTCGCCGAGGACGAGATCGACTACCTCGAGGCGAGCTTCCGACGCCTGGGCCGCGATCCCACCGACGTCGAGCTCATGATGTTCGCGCAGGCCAACTCGGAGCACTGCCGGCACAAGATCTTCAACGCCGACTGGATCATCGACGGCGCGCGGCAGCCGCACAGCCTCTTCGCCATGATCCGCGCGACGCATCGCGCGCATCCGCAGGGCACGATCGTGGCCTACGAGGACAACGCCGCGGTAATGGAGGGCGCCGGTGTCGCGCGCTTCCATCCGCGCGAGGGCGATCGCTACGGCGCGCAGCACGAGCTCACGCACACCCTCATGAAGGTCGAGACGCACAACCACCCCACGGCCATCGCGCCGTTCCCCGGCGCCGCCACGGGCTCGGGCGGCGAGATTCGCGACGAGGGCGCGACCGGTCGGGGTGCCAAGCCCAAGGCCGGGCTCGTGGGCTTCACCGTTTCCAACCTGCGCATCCCCGGCCTCACCCACGCGTGGGAACAGGACTTCGGCAAGCCGTCGCGCATCGCGTCCGCGCTGTCCATCATGCTCGAAGGCCCCATCGGCGCCGCGGCGTTCAACAATGAGTTCGGCCGTCCGAACCTCACGGGTTACTTTCGTACCTTCGAGCAGCGAGTGGCGGGCGAAGTGCGTGGCTATCACAAGCCCATCATGATCGCGGGCGGAGTGGGCAACATCCGCGCCGACCTCACGCACAAGGAGCCGCTGCCGGCGGGGACGCTGCTCGTGCAACTGGGCGGTCCTGGCATGCTGATCGGAATGGGCGGGGGCGCCGCCTCGTCGATGGCCACCGGGACCAACACCGCCGACCTCGACTTCGATTCCGTGCAGCGCGGCAATGCCGAGATCGAGCGCCGCGCACAGGAGGTGATCGATCGCTGTTGGCAGCTTGGACGTGACAATCCCATCCTGTCCATTCACGACGTGGGTGCGGGCGGCCTGTCCAACGCCCTACCGGAGCTCGTGCACGGCGGCGGGGCCGGCGGCACCTTCGACCTGCGCGAGGTGCCGTCCGAAGAGCCTGGCATGTCGCCGCGCGAGGTGTGGTGCAACGAGGCCCAGGAGCGCTACGTCCTGGCCATCGCACCGGACTCGCTTGCACCGTTCGCGCAGCTCTGCGAGCGCGAGCGCTGTCCCTTTGCGGTGATCGGCATCGCCAATGCGCAGGGCCGCCTCGTGGTGGCCGACGCCCACTTCGACAACCGGCCGGTGGACGTGCCGCTCGAAATCATCCTGGGCAAGGCGCCGAAGATGACCCGCGACGCGAAGCATCTCGTGCGCGAGTTGCCGCCGCTCGTCCTCGACGGCATTGCGGTCGAGGATGCCCTGCGCCGCGTGCTGCACTTGCCTGCCGTGGCCGACAAGACGTTCCTCGTCACCATCGGCGATCGCACGGTGGGCGGCCTGTGCGCCCGCGACCCCATGGTGGGGCCGTGGCAGGTCCCTGTCGCGGATGTCGCCGTCACCCTCATGGACTTCGAGGGTCACGTCGGCGAGGCGATGGCCATGGGCGAGCGTACGCCGCTCGCGCTCATCGATGCACCGGCGTCCGGCCGCATGGCCGTGGCCGAGGCAGTCACCAACATCGCCGCCGCGGATATCGCAAGCATCGATGCGATCAAGCTTTCCGCCAACTGGATGGCGCCGGCGGGTCATCCCGGCGAGGATGCCGCGCTCTACGACACTGTGCGCGCGGTTGCGCTCGACACCTGCATTGCGCTCGGCATCGCCATTCCCGTGGGCAAGGACTCCATGTCCATGCGCACCACCTGGCGCGATGCGCAGGGCGAGCATGCCGTCACGGCGCCGGTGTCGCTCGTCGTCACGGCGTTCGCCCCGGTGCGCGACACGCGCCGCACTTCCACGCCGGTGTTGCCGCGCGATGGCGCCGATCTGGCCCTTGTGCATCTCGACATCGCCAAGGGCTGCCGCCGCTTGGGCGGCTCCGCGCTCGCGCAGGTCTACGACCAGCTCGGCAACGAGGCGCCCGATCTCGACGATCCGGCGGATCTCGTCGCGTTTTTCGCCTTCGTGCAGTCGCTGCGGCAGTCGGGTGCGCTCGTGGCCTATCACGACATCGCCGACGGCGGGGTCGCGGTCGCGCTGCTCGAGATGGCCTTCGCGTCGCGATGCGGACTCGACGTGGAGGTCGGCACCCATGCCGCGCCGTTGCCGGCACTCTTCGCCGAGGAGCTGGGCGCCGTCATCGCCGTGGCGGCCGGGCGCGCGCAGGAGATCGTGGAGGCTGCGCGGGAGGCGGGGGTCGTCGCCAGCGTGGTGGGACGCCCGGTGGCCGGCGAGCGCATCCGCATCCGCCAGGGCAGTACGGTGCTTGTCGATGCCTCGCGCGTGGAGCTGCATTGCGCGTGGTCGGCCACCACGCACGCCATGCAGCGCCTGCGTGACAATCCGGATGCGGCGGATAGCGAACACGCGCGCATCGCCGACACGGCCGATCCCGGCTTGTCGCCGCGCCTCGCGTTCGATCCCGCCGAGGACGTCGCGGCGCCTTTCGTCGCGCGTGGGGCGCGGCCGAAAGTCGCGATTGTGCGCGAGCAAGGCGTGAACGGGCAGGTGGAGATGGCCGCGGCATTCGATCGCGCGGGCTTCGATGCGTACGACGTGCACATGACCGACATCGCCGCGGGTCGCCACGACCTCGCCACTTTTGCGGGCATCGTTGGCTGCGGCGGCTTTTCGTATGGCGACGTGCTCGGCGCCGGCGAGGGCTGGGCCAAGTCGATCCGCTTCAATCCGGCCCTGCGCGATCGCTTCGCTGCCTTCTTCTCTCGCGGCGACGTCTTCGGACTCGGCGTGTGCAACGGCTGCCAGATGATGGCGAGCCTGCGCGACATGATTCCCGGCGCCGCGCAATGGCCGCGCTTCGTGCGCAACCGCTCGGAGCAGTTCGAGGGCCGCTACGTCCAGGTGGAGATCGGCGCGTCGCCGTCACTGTTCTTCTCCGGCATGGCGGGTAGCATCATCCCGGTGGCCACCGCGCACGGGGAGGGCTACGCCGAGTTCCGCACGCCCGAAGCGCTCGCGGCCGCGCGGTCGCTCGTGGCGATGCGCTATGTGGACTCGCGCGGGGCGCCCACCGAAGCGTATCCGCACAACGTGAACGGCTCCCCGGAAGGCATCACCGGGCTCACCACCGCCGACGGTCGCTACACGATCCTCATGCCGCATCCCGAGCGCGTGCATCGCACGGCCCAGATGTCGTGGCACCCGCCGGGCTGGCCCGACGTCTCGCCATGGATGCGCATGTTCCGCAACGCTCGGGCGTGGATCGGCTGATCCGCGCGGTTACGAGGAGAACCGCATGCAACTCACCGTATACGAGATCGATGGCATCGTCCCCGTCGTCGACCCCACCGCCTTCGTGCATCCGTCGGCCGTGCTCATCGGCGATGTCGTCGTCGGCCCAGGGGTGTACGTCGGCCCTTGCGCGTCGCTGCGCGGCGACTTCGGCCGCCTCGAGGTGCGCGAGGGCGCCAACCTGCAGGATTGCTGCGTGATGCACGGCTTCCCGGGCACCGATACCATCGTCGAGGAGGATGGTCACATCGGGCACGGCGCGGTCCTGCACGGCTGCATCGTCCAGCGCAATGCGCTCGTGGGCATGAACGCCGTGGTCAACGACAACGCGGTGATCGGCGAATCGGCGATCGTGGCCGCCATGGCATTCGTGAAGGCCGGTTTCGTGGTTCCGCCGCGCACGCTCGTGGCCGGAGTTCCCGGCAAGCTCGTGCGCACCCTCACCGAGCAGGAGCTCGCGTGGAAGGTCGAAGGCACGCAGAGCTACCAGCAGCTCGCGCGCCGCAGCCGCAACACCATGCGCGCGGTCACGCCCCTCGCGGCGATGCCGGCGGACCGCAAGCGCATCGAGGTGCCCGAGCTCCTCCCCCTTTCCACGCTCAAGGCGGGACCGAAATGACCCCGTGGCGCGTGCTCGCGACGGTCGCGGCGCTTGCCGCGAGCGTGTCCGTCTCGCTCGCGCAGCCCTTGCCTCCGCGTCCCGCGCAAACCGTGCTCTTCACGCCGCCTCCCGCGGAGGCCATTCCCGACACCCCCCTTGGCGACATGGTCCGCTTCGGGCGCGACGTGTTCGTCGATACGCAGCGGTATGCGAAGAAGTACGTCGGCAACGGATTGAATTGCGTCAACTGCCACCTCGACGCGGGGCGCGCCGCCGGATCCGCGCCGCTTTGGGCCGCCTACGTGTCCTATCCCGCGTTCCGCGACAAGAACGACCAGGTCAATACTTTCCAGCAGCGGCTCGCCGGGTGCTTTCGCTTCTCGATGAACGGCACGCCGCCGCCCGCCGACGACCTCGTGCTCACGGCGCTCGTGGCGTATTCGTTCTGGCTCGCCACGGGCGCGCCCGTGGGAGCCTATCTCGAGGGCCGTGGCTTTCCGGCGATTGCCGCGGCGCCGGAGCCTGCGAGCGCGACGCGTGGCGCGGCGGTGTACACCACGCACTGCGCTGCGTGTCATGGCGGCGACGGTGGCGGCTTGAAGGCGGGCGCGGCCTACACCTTCCCGCCGCTGTGGGGGCGGGCGTCGTACAACAAGGGCGCCGGCATGCACGTGGTGGCCACCGCCGCTGCTTTCATCAAGGCCAACATGCCGCTCGGCCAGCCCAACACGCTCACCACCCAGCAGGCCTGGGACGTAGCGGCGTTCATCAACAGCAAGCCGCGTCCCGCGGACCCGCGCACTGTCGCGGCCAAGCGCTGACGGCGCGACGTCCCATCGCGCGCCGGCCGATGCGGGGTATCAAAAGCCTGCGGCCTGCCCGTCGCGCCGCGAGTCGGAGCCCGCGACGTAGCCGTTGCCATGCCGCACGATGTACTGGCCTGCCCCGAAGTCCATGTACGAATCTTCCGTGGCATGGATCGTGTGCCCCATCGCTGCGAGACCGGCAGTGAGCGTGGCCCCGGCTGCGCCCTCCACATCCACCGCGCCGTCGGGCGCGACCTTCCAGCGCGGCGCATCGAGGGCCGCCTGCGGATTCATGCCGTAGTCGAGCAGGCGCACGAGGGTCTGCACGTGGCCCGGTGGCTGGATCGGCCCGCCCATCACGCCGAACGCCGCGAGCGGCGCGCCGTCGCGCGTGAGGAAGCCAGGGATGATCGTGTGATACGGGCGCTTGCCCCCGCCGACTTCATTGACGTGGCCGGCTTGAAGGTTGAAGCCTGCGCCGCGGTTCTGTAGGCTGATGCCGGTGCCCGGCACGACGATGCCCGAGCCGAAGCCCATGTAGTTGGACTGGATGAGCGAGACGAGCATGCCCTGTTCGTCGCCGGCGGCGAGGTAGACCGTGCCGCCGCGCGGCGGCGCGCCCGGGCCGAAGTCGCTCGCGCGCGTGGGATCGATGAGCCTCGCGCGCTGCGCGAGGTACGCGCGATCGAGCAGCGCTTCCGGGGCGACCTCCATGTGCTCGCGGTTGCCGACATAGCGGAAGGCATCGGCAAAGCCGAGCTTCATGGCCTCGATGAGCAAGTGCTGCGTCAGCGGGCTGTCCGCGGGAGCAGCCGCGATGTCGAAGTTCTCGAGGATCCCCAGCGCCATCAGCGCCGAGATGCCCTGGCCGTTGGGCGGGATCTCGTGCACCGTCACGCCGCGATACGTGAGCGCGATGGGTGTGACCCAGTCTGCGGTGTGCGCCGCGAAATCGTCCTCGGTGTGCGCGCCGCCCGAGGCCTTCGAATGGCGCGCCATCAGCGCGGCGAGCTCGCCGCGGTAGAAAGCCTCCCCGTCGGTGAGCGCGATCTTCTCGAGCGTGCGTGCGAGCGCTGCGCTGGCGAACCGCTCACCGGGCTGCGGTGCGCGCCCGTGCGGCAGGAAGTGCTCGAACCAGCCGAGGTCGCGCGGCATGTGCGGCACGGCGAGGTGCCACTTCTCCGCGACGATGGGCGATACCGCGAAGCCGTCGCGCGCGTAACGGATGGCCGGCTCGAAGAGGTCGGCGAAGGGCAGGGCGCCGAAGCGCTGCGACAACGCGCGCCAGCCCGACACCGCGCCAGGAATCGTGACGGTGTCCCACCCTCGCTCGGGCAAGGCGGTCTTGCCGGAGAAGCGACCCGGGCTCCACGCGGCGGGTGCGCGTCCAGACGCATTGAGCCCGACGAGCTCGCTGCCCGTCCACAGGATCGCGAACAGGTCGGACCCCACGCCGTTGCTGCAGGGCTCGACCACGGTGAGGGTGATGGCGGTGGCGAGCGCGGCGTCGACCGCGTTGCCGCCCTTGGCGAGCATCGCAACGCCCGCCTGCGTGGCGAGTGGTTGCGATGTGGAAACGATATTGCGGGCGAAGACCGGTTGCCGCCGTGAGGCGTACGGCAGCGACCAGTCGAGGGGGAGCGGGGAGTGGCGAGGATCGTCGGGCATGGTGTCCCGATTTTATCGCACCCCCCGCTCGCCGGGTTTGTCTTACTCCTGGAACGCCTCTTCGCGCTTCTTGCGGATCGTCGGTGCCACGATGATGAGCAGCAGCAGCACGGCCATCCCGAGCATCACCGCGGAGATCGGCCGTGTGACAAACACGGTGGGATCGCCACGCGACAGCAGCAGCGCCCGTCGCAGGTTCTCCTCCATCATCGGCCCGAGAATGAAGCCGAGCAGCAGCGGCGCGGGCTCGCACTCGAACTTGACGAACAACCAGCCGAGCACGCCGAACGCCGCGGTCATGAACACGTCGAACACGTTGTTCTGGATGCTGTACACGCCGATGCAGCAGAAGAGCAGGATGGCGGGATAGAGCAGGCGATACGGCACTTGCAGCAGCTTGACCCAGATGCCGATCATGGGAAGGTTCAGCACCACCAGCATCAGGTTGCCGATCCACATGCTCACGATGAGGCCCCAGAAGAGCTGCGGGTTGGACGTCATCACCTGCGGGCCCGGCTGGATCGAATGGATCGTCATCGCCCCCACCATCAGCGCCATCACCGCGTTGGGCGGGATGCCGAGGGTGAGCAGAGGGATGAAGGACGTCTGGGAGCCGGCGTTGTTCGCGCTTTCCGGACCGGCGACGCCCTGGATCGCGCCCTTGCCGAAGCGCGACGGATCCTTGGCGATCTTCTTCTCGATGGTGTAGGACGCGAAGGCCGAGAGCAGGGCACCGCCGCCGGGGAGGATTCCCAGCACCGAGCCGATGCCCGTGCCGCGCAGCATCGCCGGGAGCGCCTCCTTGAAGTCCTTCCACTTGAGCCAGAGGCCGGAGACGTTCTGCGTGAAGACTTCGCGCTTCTCCTTCTGCTCGAGGTTGATGATGATCTCGGCGAAGCCGAAGAGTCCCATCGCCACCGTGACGAAGCCGATGCCGTCGGAGAGCTCCGCCACGCCGAACGAGAACCGTTGCAGACCGGAGTTGACGTCGGTGCCGACGATGCCGAGGAGGAGGCCCAGCACGATCATGCCGATGGCTTTCACCAACGATCCGCTCGCGAGCACCACGGCAGCGATGAGGCCCAGCACCATCAGCGAGAAGTACTCGGCGGGACCGAACTTCAGGGCAACTTCAGCGAGCGGAGGCGCGAACGCGGCGATGAGCATCGTGGCGAACGAGCCCGCGATGAACGAGCCGATGGCCGCGACAGCGAGCGCCTTGCCCGCCTGCCCTTTGCGCGCCATCTGGTACCCGTCTATGCAGGTGACCACCGATGACGATTCCCCGGGCAGGTTGACGAGGATCGCCGTGGTGGATCCGCCGTACTGCGCGCCGTAGTAGATGCCCGCGAGCATGATCAGCGCGGACACCGGCGGCAGCGCGTAGGTGATCGGCAGCAGCATGGCGATCGTCGGCACCGGACCGATGCCGGGCAGCACGCCGATCAGTGTGCCGAGCAGAACCCCGAAGAAGCAGTAGAGGATGTTCTGGAAGGTGATCGCGACGCCGAAGCCGATCGCGAGGTTGGAGAGCAGTTCCATGTTCTCGCTCCTATTGGCCGATGAACCACGGCCACACCGGGAGCTGCAGCTTCAAGCCCCAGGAGAAAGCGAGGTAAGTGAAGATCGCCATGGCAATCGACGCGATGATGGCTTCTTTCCAGCGGAATTCGTCGCTGGCCGTGCTCGAGGCGATGACGAGAATGATCGTGGCCACCATCAGTCCGAGCTTGGGCGCTGCGATGCCGAACAGGACCACGCTGCCCAGGACAATGATCAGGGGCTTGAACGTAGTGAACGACATCGGGGTTCCCTTGAGACGCAAGGCACGAAGGGCTAGTATTAGCCCCAGTCCGATCAGGATGATCCCCAGAGCCCGGGGGAAGTACCCTGGGCCCATGCGACCGGCGGAGCCGATGGGGTGGTTGAAAGCAATGCCGATTGCAGCCG
>CALFEY010000011.1 GCA_937958295.1 uncultured Pseudomonadota bacterium | reverse complement strand
TCGTGGCGCTCGACGCCTACGGCCCGATCACCGACAACGCCGGCGGCATCGCCGAGATGGCGGAGTTGCCCGATTCCGTGCGCGCCATCACCGATCCGCTGGACGCGGTGGGCAACACCACCAAGGCGGTCACCAAGGGCTACGCGATCGGCTCCGCCGGTTTGGCCGCGCTGGTGCTCTTCGCCGACTACACGCACGCGCTCGAGACGTTCAACCTGCCGACCACGTTCGACCTGTCGAACCACATGGTGATCGTGGGCCTCTTCATCGGCGGCCTCATCCCCTACCTCTTCGGCGCCATGGCGATGGAAGCGGTGGGTCGCGCGGCCGGCGCGGTCGTGGTCGAAGTGCGTCGCCAGTTCCGCGACATCAAGGGCATCATGGAAGGCACCGGCAAGCCGGAGTATGGCGTGGCGGTGGACATGCTGACCAAGGCCGCGATCCGCGAAATGATCGTGCCTTCGCTGCTGCCGGTGCTGGTGCCCGTGGTCGTGGGTCTGGCACTCGGACCGCAGGCGCTGGGCGGCCTGCTGATGGGTACCATCGTGACCGGCCTCTTCGTTGCCATCTCGATGACCACCGGCGGTGGCGCGTGGGACAACGCCAAGAAGTACATCGAGGACGGCCACTTCGGCGGCAAGGGCTCCGATGCGCACAAGGCGGCGGTCACGGGCGACACGGTCGGCGATCCGTACAAGGACACGGCCGGCCCCGCGGTGAACCCGCTCATCAAGATCATCAACATCGTCGCGCTGATGATCGTGCCCCTGCTCGCCACGTGGTACGGCGGCAAGGGTGACGTGAAGCCCGCCATGCCGCCGGCCAAGGTGTCGGCGGCTCCGGCAGCCGCGGTTCCCGCTGTCGCGCCGGCCGGCACCCTGGTGGCCATCGAGATCGTGAAGCTCTACTTCGACACCGGCAAGGTCGACATGCCTGCCGATGCCGCGGGCAAGCTCACGTCGCTGGTAGACAAGGCGAAGGGCTCGAGCCAGAAGGTCAAGATCTCGGGCTACCACGATGCCACCGGGAGCCTGGAGCAGAACCAGGAGCTCGCCAAGCAGCGTGCGTTCGCCGTGCGCGACTACCTCAAGGCCCAAGGCATCACCGAGGAGCGCATCGATACCGTCAAGCCCATTGTGACCGAGGGCTCGGGCAGCAACGACGCCGAGGCGCGGCGCGTGGAGATCGTGCTGGTGCAGTAAAACGCGCGAGCGCGCAAGAAAAGGGGCAGCGGAGTCGCTGCCCCTTTTTACTTTCGGGGCTCACGTATCATTCGCGCATATTCACGCTTCGCAACCCGACCCCCCAAGCGCCGGCGTTGCCGTTTGCCATGACCGCCACCTCCTACTCCTGCGCCGACATCCTCGCGGGCCGCGCGCCTGCCGACGCGCCCGTCACCGTCCGCGGCTGGGTCCGCACCCGCCGCGATTCGAAGGCCGGCCTGTCGTTCGTCCACGTATCCGATGGATCGGGCTTCCACCCCGTGCAGGTGGTGGCGCCGCAGGCGCTACCCAACTACGTGAGCGAGGTGCTGCACCTCACTGCCGGATGCGCGGTGGAGTGCACCGGGGCGATCGTGCCGTCGCCCGCCAAGGGCCAGCCGTTCGAGATGCAGGCCGACAGCGTGCGCGTGGTGGGGTGGGTGGACGACCCCGACACCTATCCCATCCAGCCCAAGCCGCACACGCTCGAGTTCCTGCGCGAGGTCGCGCACCTGCGTCCGCGCACGAACGTGATTGGCGCCGTTACCCGCGTGCGGCACACGATCGCCAAGGCCATCCACCAGTTCTTCGACCAGAACGGCTTCGTCTGGGTGAACACGCCGATCATCACCGCCTCGGACGCCGAGGGGGCGGGTGCGCTCTTCCGCGTGTCCACGCTCGACGCGGCCAACCCGCCCCGCACGCCCGGCGGCAAGGTGGACTTCACGCAGGACTTCTTCGGTCGCGAGGCCTACCTCACGGTATCGGGCCAGCTCAATGTGGAGACATACTGCCTGGCGCTGTCGAAGGTATACACGTTCGGCCCCACGTTCCGCGCGGAGAACTCGAACACGAGCCGGCATCTGGCCGAGTTCTGGATGATCGAGCCGGAGATCGCGTTCGCCGCGCTCGCCGACGACG
>CALFEY010000010.1 GCA_937958295.1 uncultured Pseudomonadota bacterium | reverse complement strand
CGACGCCGCCAAGCAGTCGGTGCCCTACATGCGCAAGCTGTGGGACGCCAAGGAGGCCGAGTCGCGCAAGAAGGTCGAGGCGGGCGGCGCGCAGGTCGTGGAAGTGGACAAGAAGTCGTTCGCGGACGCGATGCAGCCCGTGTACGACAAGTTCATCACCGATCCGAAGCTCAAGGAAATGGTGCAGAAGGTGAAAGCCACGCAGTAACCGCGTGACCGGCGCCGGGGCCGCTCGCTTTGGGCGCCGGCGCCGTTTTGTTTTCCGTCGTCCCAGGGCTCCTATGCTTCTTTCCAGAATCTGTGCGCCGATCGCCAAGTATCTGCTGATCGTCGCCGTGGTGGGCCTTCTGGCCATCGTCTTCTGCGTGGCCTACCAGGTCTTCGGCCGCTACGTCCTCAACGACACGCCCACCTGGGCCGAGGCCCTCGCGCTGGTGCTCGTGATCTGGGTGACGATGTTCGGTGCGGCCGTGGGAGTGCGTGACGCGGGCCACATCGGCATGGAGTCGCTCCTCGTGCTCGTGCCCGAGCGCATGCGCCTGAAGCTCGAGCTCGTGATCCATGGGCTGGTCGCGATCTTCGGCGCGATGATGGCGTGGAACGGCGCGCTGCTCGCGCTCTCCGTGATGGACTACAAGATCCCCACCCTGGGCATCCCGGAAGGCATGAATCACGTCCCGGTGGCCCTCGCCGGGGCGCTCATCTGCCTTTTCTCGATCGAGCACATCGTGGCACTGCTCCGCGGCACCGAAGTGGAGCCGGCATGGCACTGACCATCCTCTGCATTTCGTTCCTGTTCTTCCTGATCCTGGGAGTGCCGGTCGCATTCTCGATCGGGCTCTCCGCGATCTGCACGATCCTCTACGAAGGTCTGCCCGTCGCCGTCGTGTTCCAGCGCATGACGTCGGGGATGACGGTCTTTTCGTTCCTCGCGATCCCGTTCTTCATCTTCGCCGGGGAACTGATGCTCTACGGCGGCATTGCCGAGCGCATCGTCAACTTCGCGAAGGCGTTGGTGGGACACATCCGGGGCGGCCTCGGCATGTCCAACGTCGTGGCCTGCACGCTCTTCGGCGGAGTGTCCGGCTCGCCGGTAGCCGACGTGTCCGCGATGGGCGCCGTCATGATCCCCATGATGAAGCGCGAGGGCTACCACGCGGATTACGCGGTGAACGTCACCACCCACGCATCGCTGGTGGGCGCCCTCATGCCCACGTCGCACAACATGATCATCTATTCGCTGGCGGCGGGGGGCAAGGTATCCATCGCGGCGCTGATCCTCGCCGGGCTCGTGCCGGCGCTGATCCTCACGCTGTGCAACTTGGCCGCCGCGTATGCCGTGGCCGTGAAGCGCGGCTACCCGCCCGGCAAGTTCCCCGGCTGGGACATGGTGTTCTGGTCGTTCGTGGCGTCGCTTCCGGGCCTGTTCGTGGTCGTCATCATCATCGCGGGCATCCTTTCGGGCGTGTTCACGGCCACCGAGTCGGCGTCGGTGGCGGTGATCTATGCGCTGCTCATGACCACGCTCGTGTATCGCAGCCTGTCGTGGGAGAACTTCCTCAGGGCGGCGGCCAAGGCGGCCAAGACCACAGGCACCATCCTGCTGCTGATCGGCGTGTCGGCCACGTTCGGCTACCTCATCAGCCTGTACAGCGTGGCGGAGCTCACCGGCAAGGCGCTCTCGGCCATCTCGACGACGCCCTGGGTAATCTTCTTCATGGTGAACCTGATCCTGTTCATCCTGGGCACGTTCCTCGACATGGCCGCGACGATCCTGATCTGCACTCCGATCTTCCTGCCGATCTGCCAGCAGGTCGGCATGGATCCGGTGCAGTTCGGCATGGTCATGCTGATCAACTGCGCGCTCGGGCTCAACACGCCGCCGGTAGGCACCACCCAGTTCGTGGGCTGCGCGATCGGGGGCGTGTCGATCGGCTACGTCATGCGCACGATCTGGCCCTTCTACGGCGCCCTGATCGCGGCCCTGATGCTCGTGACCTACGTCCCGGAGTTCTCCTTGTGGCTGCCGAAGCTCTTCGGCTACCACGGCTAGGCGCCGCCATGGCACGTCTTGACCTCGCCGCGCTCGATCGCCTGTTGCCGGGGGTGGCGCGCCCCGCCTACGACCCGCGTGCCGTCGCCGTCGGCATCCTTCATCTCGGCCTGGGAGCCTTCCACCGGGCGCACCAGGCCGTGTACACCGACGACGTGCTGGCGGGCGATCCCCGCTGGGGCATCGCCGGCGTCTCGCTCAAGACCCCGCGCGCCATCGAGCCACTCGCAGCGCAGGAGGGCCTATACACGCTGCTCACCCGCACCAGCGACGGCGTGACCGCCCGCGTGATCGGATCGGTGCGCGAGACGATCTTCGCCGGCCACGCGCGGCCGGCCCTCGTGGCGCGCTTCGCCGATCCGCGCATCACCATCGTGTCCTCGACCGTGACCGAGAAGGGCTACTGCCACGACCCTGCGAGCGGGGCGCTCGACTTCGCGCACCCGGACATCGTGCACGACCTCGCGCATCCGGATGTGCCCATTTCCGCCGTGGGGATCGTGGTCGCGGGCCTCCGGGCGCGGTGCGCGGCGGGGGCTGGGCCCGTCACGTTCGTCTGCTGCGACAACTTGCCGCACAACGGCGCCACCGTGCGGGGCCTCGTCGCGGCCCTCGCGCAGCGCCGCGATCTCGCGCTCGCCCAGTGGATCGAGGACAACGTGTCGTTCCCATCCACGATGGTGGATCGCATCGTGCCGGCCACCACTGATGCCGACGTCGCCGAAGCCGCGCGGCAGCTCGGCTACGAGGACGCCGCGCCGGTGACCGCCGAACCCTTCGGGCAGTGGGTGATCGAGGACGACTTCCGCGCGGCGCGTCCCGCGTGGGAGCGCGCAGGCGCGCAATTCGTATCGGACGTCGCGCCCTTCGAGCTCATGAAATTGCGCCTGCTCAACGGCAGCCACTCCACGCTCGCCTATCTCGGCTTCATGCTCGGCCACGACTACGTCTGGCAGGCCTCCGGTGATCCCCTGCTCGCGCCCTTCGTGGAGCGGCAGATGCGCGAGGAGATCGTGCCCACGCTCGCGCGACCTGCGGGCACGGATCTGCTGGCGTATTGCCAGGCGCTGATGCAGCGCTTCCGCAACGCCGCACTGCCTCACCGCACGCGCCAGATCGCCATGGACGGCTCGCAGAAGCTCCCGCAGCGGCTGCTGGGCACGGTGCGCGACCGCCTGGCGGCCGGGGCACCGCTCGTGCACCTGCCGCTGGCCGTGGCCGCGTGGATCCGCTACGCGAGCGGCACCGACGAGCGCGGTCGCGCCATCGAGGTCCAGGACCCGCTGGCCGCGACGTTCCGCGCCGTCGTGGACCGCGCCGGCGGCGATCCCGCGGCCGTGGCCGACGGCTTCCTCGACCTCGCCAGCGTCTTCGGCGATCTCACCGGCCATGGTGCGTTTCGCGATGCGGTCCGGGCGCACACGATGGCGCTCTTCCGCGACGGTGCCGCGAAGACGCTCTCGAGCCACCTCGCGCGCTCGTAGCACGCGCCGCCGGCGGCTCGCTCCTCCTCTTCTTCGACCACGTCCCGCCATGTCGATCCCGCTCGATCTGCACCCCGACCGGCTCTTCCCCGCCGATCCCGCTACGCGCGACCTCGCACGCGCGCTCTATGCCACCGTGGCCGACCTGCCCATCGTGAGCCCCCACGGACACACCGATCCGCAGTGGTTCGCCGACGACACGCCGTTCGCCAATGCATCGGCGCTGTTCATCACCCCGGACCACTATGCGTTCCGTATGCTCTACAGCCAGGGCGTGCCCCTGGAGGAGCTCGGCATCCCCGCGCGGACCGATGCGCCGGGCGGCGGTCGCGTTGAGACCGACACTCGCAAGATCTGGCGCACCCTGGCCGAGCACTATCACCTGTTTCGGGGCACGCCCACGCGGATGTGGCTCGACCACGCATTCAACACCGTGTTCGGCATCGACGAGCGGCTTACGCCGGAATCGGCTGACCGCTACTTCGACCGCATCAACGAGTGCCTCGCGCAGCCCGCGTTCCGCCCGCGCGCGCTCTTTGAGCGCTTCAACATCGAGGTGATCGCCACCACGGAGTCGCCACTCGATCCGCTCGCGCATCATCGCAAGATCCGCGAGTCCGGCTGGACGGGACGCGTGGTCACGGCCTACCGGCCCGATCCGGTGGCCGATCCGGAGTTCGACGGCTTCGCTACCAACGTCGCGGACTTCGGTCGCCTGACTGGCGAGAACACGGCCACCTGGCATGGCTAT
>CALFEY010000009.1 GCA_937958295.1 uncultured Pseudomonadota bacterium | reverse complement strand
CGTCACGGAGAAGTTGCCGCCTTGTATCGTGCCCGCTATCTCGGACGGGAGGAGGACATTCCTCTGTTTGCCGGCGCGGCCGAGATGCTCGCCGACCTCGAGGCCGGGGGCCACTTTCTTGCCGTGGCTACAGGCAAGACCCGCAAGGGTCTCGATCGTGCGCTGGCAAAGAACGGCCTGCATGCCCGATTCCACGCCACGCGCTGCGCCGACGAGGGCTTCCCGAAACCGCACCCGGATATGCTCCTCCACCTGATGGATCGCCTCGGCGTCGCGCCGCGGGAGACCCTCATGATCGGGGACACGACACACGACCTCGAGCTCGCGCGCAATGCCGGCGTGGACGCTGTGGCCGTTGCCTACGGAGCGCACGACCTTGCGGGGCTCCGGGGGGCGTCGCCTCTTGCCGTGGTGCACTCGGTGACCGAGCTCCGGGCCTGGCTCGCCAGTCACGCCTGACGGGGGACGCCCGACCGCGTCAGGCGCCCGCTAGGGCCGGGCCACGAGGTTGAGCGCCACCCCGCGCGCGATGGCTTCTCCCCGGTTGAGGGCGCCCAGCTTGTCGATGATGTTGGCGATATGGAAGTTGGCCGTTCGCTCCGCGATGCCAAGCTTGACGCCGATGTCGGCGCTGGTCATGCCGTGTGCCGCCAGCGTGAGGCACTCGCGCTCGCGCTGGGTGAGCGGGGGCGCTACGCTGCGGGCGGCGTTGCCTTTCGCGCGACCCGTCATCTTCTCGTGAACGAACCCTGCGAGTAGCGACAACGTCGCGAGCTCGGCGCGCGCATTGGGGTCGCGCGTGGCGTCATAGCGGATCACGCGGGCGTCCCAACAGACGATCGTGCGGTACCCATGCTCCTCCTGCAAGGACATCGCGACCCCGCCACGGATGAAATGAGCGCTGGCAGCGCGATTGAACACCTTCGTGCGCGGATCCGCGCTGGCGGTGTCCGCTGCCCACGCGACCGGGATCGAGCGGCCCCGCGTGTGCGCGATGCGCGGGTCGGCGAGGTGGAGGGCACGTGTGCGGTAAAGCGACTTCCAGCGCACGCTTGCGGTCGTCCAATGGTGCACGAGCTCCGAGCCCACGGTCCCGGGACGCACGACGAGGTAGGAGAATCCGGTGAAGCCCAAGTGTTCGGCGATGCGGCCGCATTCGTCCAGAGCCGCTTCGTCGCCGATTCGTGCGGTGACGGCGCGGCAGATGGCGTGGGCCATGGCCGCGTAGTCGTGCGGTGCGTCAGGACATTCCGGTGTCTCCATGACTATCCTCCCGTTGACGTGCTCGAGCGCGTTCACTCGACGATGCAAGGCTAGGGAGATTCTCTGCGGGACGCCACTGGGGAAGGAGACGATGGGGGAGACGAGCTCGCGCGCGATCACACAACGGGCGATGTTGCAAGCTATTGATATATATCAATAAATACATCGTCATGGAAAACGCACCCCTGTACAAATGTACAGGTGGACCGACCAGAGCGAGGTCAGCGAGATCCGGCCTTGCAGTTCACCGGCCGCGGACGATACCTGTCTGAATACCTCTCGCGATAGCTTCCTGCCGATTGGCTGCACCGAGTTTGCTGAAAATTCTCTCAAAGTGAAATTGGACCGTTCGCGCGCTAATTTCCAACTTAGTCGAGATGTCGCGCGTCGTCATGCCACGCGCAGCAAGGTCGAGACATTCTCGCTCGCGCTTGGACAGCGTCTTCAAGGGAGTTGTCGGTTGCCTACCGAACGTAAGCGCCGGCAACATGAATATCTCGTGAAAGTAGTGGCCGAACATAACGATGTCGGGGATGTTGCGGTTGATGGCTTTCAATCGAATTTCATCGTTGGCGCAAATCCGAGAATTGAGCGCCACGACCATCCCCATGTCGTACGGTCCATGCCACATAAAGCAAACACCGCTGGCGATGCCATGCGCGCGGGCATCCTCAATGAAGCATTCGACTGTGCCTCCAAACTTGCACATCGATGATTGATCCCAGACCATGGGAATGGAGCTTTGGCACGTCATAAAAATCCTCGGATCGATCTCAATGTAGCCTCGATCGCCGTACCGCTTGCTCCAATCGCGCATCGTGGAGTAGTAGTAGTTCACTGCCGCTTTGTCAGGATGCGGGGCCGCCGAAACTCCGTACTCGAAGCTATCGAAGCCAAAGCTCGCAACGACGCTCTCGATGCAGGGCGCCAGATCGTCTCCTCTCTGCGCCGCCGTTATGAGCGACTCGAGGAGTGGCGGTATGAACTGCCCCGGACGCAGATTGACCTTGTCAATTGCAAGCATTTCCATCATGGCCGTTCTCGCTAGAGTTGGGACGCCGTACGATGGGGGAAGCCGGTCAGCTATCCTAATCCTTGCCGCGGGCCGGTGCTACCCCCGGGCACGACGCTCCGGCGGGACGACCGAGGCCGCCGGGAGAGGCCGGCGGCGGGGGAACTGCGCTTACCGCTTAGGCGCTGGCATGCCTTTTACCACTGCCCCAGGCCCTATTCCGCGCTCTGCGAACCAGCCCTTCTTCATTTCTAGCGCGTAGAGCGCCGGCCCCTTCGACCAGTGCGATTCTTCGGACTGGGGCCTCATGTCCTCGATGTTGATGATCTTGCCGTCCGCGGAGATGAAGGCGATCGAGAGCGGGATGAACGTATTCTTCATCCAGAAGGCGAGGGGCTCGGGTCGTTCGAATACGAACAGCATGCCGTTGTCGGGTTGCAGACTGAACCGGTTCATGAGTCCCTGGGCGCGTTCCTCCGGCGTGGCGGCCACCTCGGCTGTGATCTTGTGGGCGCCGATGGTCAGAGTGACTTTCGGGAGGTCCGCCGCCGCGGCCGGGCCGGCGGCAAGGGCGGTGAGGAGGACGAAGGCGGCAAGCTTCATGAGGCAATCTCCTTGCGGGCGGACGCGAGGTGACGACGATAGAGGAACCACGGCACGGCGCTGGCGGCAACGAAGGCCGCCATGCCCCAAGCGAGACCGGGCAGCGAGTGGGACAGCAGCGGCGAGATCGACCCCGCGACCACGGCCCCCAGTGCGAACTGCGCAAAACCTTGCAACGACGCCGTCATGCCGCGCATGGCGGGAAACAGGTCGAGCAGGGTGAGGGTGATGCTCGGCATGGCGAGCGCCCAGCCGAGGGTGCACAAGAAGAGGGGCGCGATGTTCCACACCACCCAGGGGGGGAGCGCGTGGCTGACGATCAGATTCAACGAGGCGGCGACGCCCATGAGGGCGAAGCCCGTACCGATGGTGCGGTGGGGCGGCATGCGCCCGGCGATGCGACCCGAGAAGAAGGCGCCGATCATGATGCCCGCGATCATGGGGACGAACAGCCAGCCGAAGCCCCAGGTGGATACGCCGAGCAGGCCCGACAGGAAGTAGGGGGCCGAAACGATGTACAGAAACCACCCGCAAAAGGACAGGGACGTCACGAGCGCGAGCAGGAGGAATGCAGGCCGGGTCAGGACCACACGGTAGTTGGCCCACAGCGCGGTGGGATGGAGCGGATGTCGTTGGGCGCGCGGCAGGGTTTCCGGAAGGTATCGGAGGCACACGAGGAGCAGGGTCAGGGTGTAGGCCAGCATGAACCAGAAGATCCAACGCCAGCCGAAGAAATTCAGGAACACGCCGCCGAGCACGGGTGCGAGCGCCGGGCCGATGCCGAAGACGAGCGTGACGTGGGACATCATCCGCTGCGCTTCGGCACCGTGGTAGCGGTCGCGGATGATGGCGCGGCCGACCACCACGCCGGAGCCGGCGGACAGTCCCTGCAGCACGCGAAAGAGCCACAACGATTCGATGTTGCCTGCGATGGCGCATCCGAGCGTTCCCAGCGCGAATACGGCCAGCCCGCCCAGCACCACCGGCCGTCGGCCGAGCGAATCGGCGAGCGCGCCATGCCAGAGCATCATGAACGCGAAGGCGATGAGGTAGGCCGACAGCGTCTGTTGCATCGCGAGGGGCGCGACGCCGAACTCCGCTTCGATGGCCCCGAAGGCAGGCAGATACATGTCCACCGCGAAGGGCCCTAGCATCGCGATCGAGGCGAGCAGCGCGGCAAACGCCCATGAACGCTTCGGCGCGGCACGCGCCCCTTGCGGCGCGACGGTCACGTGCGCGCGCGTGCCTCGAGCGCCGCGTCCACGGCTGCGCGGTCGTAGCGCGGCGCGAACAACGCGATGAAGGCGTAGACGAAGCCGCGCATGAACACGCCGTGACGCAGGCCGAGCCGCGTAATGGAGGGGGCGAACAAGTGGCCAGCGTCAAGCTTCTCGAACTGGGTGTCACGCGCAGGATCGAACGCCATCTGCGCGATGATGCCCACGCCCATACCGAGCTCGACATAGGTCTTGATGACGTCCGAGTCGAGGGCGGTGAGCACGACGTTCGGCTCGAGTCCCTTGGTGGAGAACGCCGCGTTCATCGCCGACCGGCCGGTGAAGCTGAAGTCGTACGTGACGATCGGGAACTTGGCGAGCCCCTCCAGCGTGAGCGGCTGCAGCTTGAGCAACGGGTGACGCTTGGGCGTGATGACCACGCGGTTCCACTCGTAGCACGGCAGGGTCACGAGCTCCGGGTAGTCGCTTAGCGCCTCGGTGGCGATGCCGATGTCCGCTTCGCCGCGGGCCGTCTGCTCGGCAACCTGCATGGGATTGCCCTGGTGCAGGACCACCCTCACCTTGGGATAGCGGGTGGCGAAGGCGCGCAACACCGTCGGCAGCACGTAGCGCGCCTGCGTGTGGGTAGTGGCGATGGACAGCGTCCCGGTGTCCTCGCCGCGAAACTCGTCGGCCACGCTCTTCATGTTGGCGAGCTCGCGCAGCGCCCGTCGGGCGGTGGCCACCACGACTTCGCCGGCGGGGGTGAGCGAGGCCAGCCGCTTGCCCTGGCGGACGAAGATCGACAGTCCGAGCTCGTCTTCCAGCTGGCGTACCTGCTTGCTGATCCCCGGTTGCGAAGTGAACAGTGCCTCCGCGGCGTCGGACACGTTAAGCCCGTGGTCGACGACGGCGCACAGGTACTTCAGCTGCTGGAGGTTCAAGGCGTTATAACCACAGGATGATTTTCTGCGACAATTATATATCTGGTATTCAGGTTGGTCGCAGGCCCTAACCGTGGCGCAGTACTTCGTCGTTCATCCCGCCAATCCGCAAGCAAGGCTCATGCGCCAGGCCGCCGAGGTCCTGCGCCGAGGCGGCGTGGTGGCCTACCCCACCGACTCGAGCTATGCGCTCGGCTGCCACTTGGGCGATCTTGCCGCGGCCGAGCGCATCCGGGCCATTCGCGGCCTCGGCGATCGTCACTTCATGACCCTCGCATGCGCCGACCTCGCCGATGCGGCGCGGTTCGTACGCCTCGCCAACTGGCAATTCCGGATCGTCCGCCAGGGGACCCCGGGACCGTTCACGTTCCTGCTCCCCGCGTCCCGCGAGGTGCCCCGACGGCTGCTCACGGACAAGCGCGATACGGTGGGCATGCGGGTGCCCGACCATCCGGTGGTCCACGCGCTCCTTGCCGAGCTGCAGGAGCCGCTCCTGTCGTCCACGCTGATCCTGCCCGATATGGCAGCGCCGTTGCACGACCCCCAGGAGATTCGGGAGCGCCTGGAGCACGAGGTGGACCTCGTGATCGACGCCGGACCTTGCGTGGACGTGCCGACGACGGTCATCGACCTCACTCAGGAACCGGCGGTGCTGGTACGCCGGGGAGGGGGCGACCCGCTGCGGCTGGGCCTCGACTTCGACGCGGAGGGCCGAACGGGCCCGTCGCCGGAGTTGAGGTAGAATGATCCTGTAATGGATTTTTCGCTCGAGACCGCCCTGCTCGCGATCGTGCCGGTGGTCTTCGCGATCGTCCTGCACGAAGCGGCGCACGGATATGTGGCGCGCATCTTCGGCGATCAGACGGCCTGGATGCTGGGCCGCGTGACGCTGAATCCGATCAAGCACATCGACCTCATCGGCACGATCGCGGTGCCTGGGGTGCTGCTGCTGACCGGCGCGCCGTTCCTGTTCGGTTGGGCTAAGCCGGTGCCGGTCAACTTCGGCAACCTCCGGCATCCCAAGCGGGACATGATCTGGGTGGCTGCCGCCGGGCCGGGCGCCAACTTCGTGATGGCCCTGTTATGGGCGGTGGTCGCGCAGTTGGCAGCGCCGTCGGGCATGTTGACGAGCGTAGGGCTGTACCAAATGGCGCAGATCGGCATTTCCATCAACCTCGTGCTGATGGTGCTGAACCTGCTGCCGATACCGCCGCTCGATGGAGGAAGGATCGCGGTGGGATTGCTGCCGGACCGTGCCGCGGGCGCGCTGGCGCGCCTCGAGCCGTATGGCTTCATCGTGATCCTCGTGTTGCTGGTCACCGGGCTGCTGGGTGATCTCATGCGGCCCATTTTGCGGGTCGCCGCATTCTTGCTGTACGCGATCACCGGCTAGTCGCGGGCGCCGCGCGCCCGCCCGCCGTACGACCCATCATCATCGGTATTGCACATGTTCGCTGACCGCGTGTTGTCGGGCATGCGTCCCACCGGGCGCATGCACATTGGCCACTATCATGGCGCCCTCAAGAACTGGGTACGCCTGCAGAGCGAGTACGAGTGCCTGTACTTCGCCGCGGACTGGCACGCCCTCACCACGCACTACGAGTCGCCCGAGAACATCGCGGCGATGACGTGGGAGATGATGATCGACTGGCTCGCGGCCGGCCTCGACCCATCGCGGGCCACGATCTTCGTGCAGTCGCGGGTGATGGAGCACGCCGAGCTGTCACTGCTGCTTGGCATGATGACGCCCATCGGCTGGCTCGAGCGGGTGCCCACGTACAAGGACCAGCAGCAGAAGCTCGCGGACAAGGACCTCTCCACCTACGGCTTCCTCGGCTACCCCGTGATGCAGGGGGCCGACATCCTCATCTACCGCGCCAACATGGTGCCTGTCGGCGAGGACCAGGTCTCGCACGTGGAGCTGGTGCGCGAGCTCGCCCGGCGCTTCAACAACATCTACGGCCGGGAAGCGGGCTTCGAGGAGAAGGCGCAGGAAGCGCAGCGCAAGCTCGGCGGCAAGAAGGCCAGGCAGTACGCCGAGATGCGTACGGCCTTCCAGCAGAATGGCGACGAGGCCGCGCTGGCCGCTGCGCGCGCGCTCCTCGCCGAGACGCAGAATCTGTCCGCCGCGGATCGCGAGAGGTTGTCGGGTTACCTCGAAGGCGCGCGGCGGACCATCCTCCCCGAGCCCGAAGCGCTCCTGACCGAGAACGCCCGCGTGCCGGGTCTCGATGGCCAGAAGATGTCCAAGTCCTACGGCAACGCCGTGCTGATGCGAGAAGAGCCCGCCGAGGTCACGCGGAAGATCCGCACCATGCAGACCGATCCGGCGCGCGCCCGGCGCACTGACCCCGGCAATCCTGACAAGTGTCCAGTGTGGCCGCTGCACAAGATCTATTCGAGCGAGGAGACGCGCAAGTGGGTGGTGGCCGGATGCACCACGGCCGGCATCGGCTGCCTCGAGTGCAAGCAGCCCGTGATCGAAGGGATCATCGCCGAGCAGGCGCCGATCATCGAGCGAGCGCAGAAGTTCGTGGACGATCCGCAGCTCGTGCGGGCCATCGTGGCCGACGGCTGCGATCGCGCGCGCAAGCTTGCCAACGAGACAATGCGCGACGTACGCGAAGCGATGGGACTGTCCTATGAATAGCGGGCATTCGCGATGACCGACGGCGCCCTCGATCTGGAGCATCCGTCGCCGGATCCGAAGCCGCTCGCGCGCGTCTACGGCGAGGCGGTCACGGTGATGCCGCAGGATCTGTACATCCCGCCCGAGGCGCTCGAAGTGTTTCTCGAGTCGTTCGAGGGGCCGCTCGACCTGCTGCTCTACCTCATCCGCAAGCAGAACATCAATGTGCTCGACATCCCGATGGCGGACCTCACCAAGCAGTACCTGGGGTACGTCGAGATGATGCGGCGCACGCAGCTCGAGCTCGCCGCGGAATACCTGCTCATGGCCGCGGTGCTCATCGAGATCAAGTCCCGCCTTCTGCTTCCCAAGCCGCCGGCGCCGCCGGGACAGGAAGCCGAGGATCCGCGCGCCGAGCTCGTGCGCCGCCTTCTCGAATACGAGCGCATGAAGCAGGCCGCCCGCGGCCTGGATGACCACCCGCTCGCGCAGCGCGACTTCTCGATGGTGCGCGTTTGGTTCGACCACGTCGCCACGCAGCGCATGCCCGACGTGCGCCCGGAAGACCTCAAGGCCGCGTGGGCGGGACTCGTCGCGCGCGCGAAGGTCAATCGCCACCACCTCGTCACCCGCGAGCAGCTCTCGGTGCGTAGCGAGATGAGCCGCGTGCTGAAGTCGCTCGAGCGCGGGAAGTACACCGATTTCACAGCGCTCTTCGCCGAGCACGCCGATGTCGCGCATCTCGTGGTGACGTTCCTCGCGCTGCTCGAGCTCGCCCGCGAGGAGCTCGTCACGATTGCGCAGACCGAGCCGTATGCGCCGATCCACGTCACACTCACCGGCACGCCGGAGTTCCGGCTCGCCGCCGATATGCCTTCCGAATGAACGACAACGAATCGCAAACACCGTCCCCTGACGACGATCCGGCGGTCGCAGCGCCGGCCGACGCCACGAGCCCCAGCGGCGAGCCGGGCGCTGCAGCAGGCGAGACCGCGGCAGCGCCTGCTGACGCCGCCCAGGCTGACGCCGACGCGCCCGCGGCAGCCTACAGCCCCGCCACCGAGACGACCGTCGACAACGCAGTCGTGGCCGCCGCCGAGACCACCGACGACGCCGCGCGTGCGACGGCCGATGCGGATGACCTTGCGCAATCCGTGGGCGACGTGGCCGAGGTCAAGGGCATCCTTGAGGCGGCACTGCTGGTGGCCGGCGAGCCCACCACCACGGCGGAGCTCGCCAAGCTCTTCGAGCCGCCACTGGCGCAGGACATCGTTCGCAATCTGCTCACCGATCTCGCCCAGGACTGGCAGGGGCGCAAGGTCGAGCTCGTGCAGGTGGCCAGCGGATGGCGCTTCCAGGGCACGCGCGCGGTGCAGACCTATCTCGACCGGCTCTCGCCCGATAAGCCGCCTCGCTACTCACGTGCGGTGATGGAGACCCTCGCCATCGTCGCCTATCAGCAACCCGTCACCCGCGGCGACATCGAAGCGATCCGCGGCGTTGCCGTGTCCACGAACGTCATCAAGACGCTCGAGGACCGGCAATGGGTGGAAGTCGTGGGCCATCGCGAGACGCCGGGTCGCCCGGCGCTCTACGCGACGACCAAGATCTTCCTGGACGACTTGGGCCTCCGCTCCCTAGCGGAACTTCCCCCTCTCGCCGAGCTCGACACCACTCACCTCCTGGAGATGCCCGATGCCCCAGCAAAGGCCGCCGAGGCGGCACTCGTCCTCGCGACCCCACTCCTCGGCCCCGACCCCGGCGAAACAGACGAACCTGGCGCTGCACGCGATCCGGGAGAGCATGGCGCCGACGAGAATCAAACGCTCCACTGACGAAATCTTCAACGAGCCGCAGCGCCTGCACAAAGTGCTGGCCTCCTGCGGGTTCGGCTCGCGCCGCGCGATGGAGGAGATGATCCTCGCCGGCCGCATCACGGTGAACCGCGAGCCCGCCGAAGTGGGCCAGAAGGTCGGGCCAGGCGACGAAGTGCGCATCAACGGCGAGCTCGTGAAGGTGCGCTTCACGGAGCCGCGCCCGCGCGTGCTCATGTATCACAAGCCGGCGGGCGAGATCGTTACGCGCGACGATCCGGAGGGCCGGCCGACGGTCTTCGGCAAGCTGCCCAACATCGGCAACGGCAAGTGGATCAACGTGGGCCGTCTCGACTTCAATACCGAGGGCTTGCTGCTCTTCACCAACTCGGGAGAACTCGCCAACCGCCTTATGCATCCGCGCTACGAAGTGGAGCGCGAGTACGCGGTGCGCGTGCTGGGCCGCCTGAACGAGGAGCAGATGCAACGCCTCACCACGGGCATCACGCTGGAGGACGGTCTTGCGAAGTGCGAGAAGGTCGAAGACGGCGGCGGCGAGGAAGAGGGCGCCAATCACTGGTACCACGTGGTGCTGAAGGAAGGGCGCAACCGCGAGGTGCGCCGCCTGTTCGAGGCCCTCGAAGTGCCGGTGTCGCGGCTCATCCGCACGCGCTATGGCACGCTCGCGATGCCCTCGCTACTCAAGCGCGGCGACTTGTCGGAGCTCGAGGCGGCGGAGGTGGCGGTCGTGATGGAAGCCGCCGGGCTCAAGGGCCAGGCCGGCGGCGCACCGCGCCAGGGGCCACGGCCGAACCATCCGCGCGGGCAGCAGGGCAAGCCGCGGCACGGCGGTCCGAAGGGCCCGCGTCCGACGCAGGAAGGCGGCCCGCGTCCCGCGCAGGGTCCGGCGCAGGCCGGCGCGCAGGGACCGGGGCTGCAGGGACCGATCCCCGGGTCGCAGGGCAAGGGCGGTCGTCCGCATGGCAAGGGACCGCGGCAAGGGCCGCGAGCGCAGAAGGCGCCGCGTCCGGACTTCGAGACCACGCAACCGTTGAGCAATGCCAACGCGATTGGCTTGCGGCCGCCCGGAGGCGGCGGCAAGCAGCGGCGCGCGGGCTTCGGCGGGCCCAAGGGACAAGGCGGCGTAGCGGCGCGTCCCCGTGGACCGCGCGTCGACTTCGACGAGATCCAGCCAATGAGCAACGCTAACGCATCGCCGTTCGCCACCCATCGCCTGTCAGTGCCCCAGGGCGCGCCGCGCCAGGGCGGCAGTGAAGGGGGCTTTAACGATCGCGGCGGCAACCGCAGCGGCGCTCGCGGACGTCCGCCCGGGAAGGGCGGGGGCGGCGGGGCCTTCCGCGGGAAGAACGGACCGCGTCCACCGAAAGGCGGGCCGCGCGAGCCCAACGGCAATGTCGATTTCCGCGAGCCCAACGGCAATGTCGCGCCGCGCGAAGCCAATGGCAATGTCGCGGCCCGCGAACCGAACGGCAACGTGGCGCCGCGCGAGCCCAACGGCAACGTCGCACCACGCGAGCCGCGGCGCGAGGTCCCCCGCGAGGTCAACGGCAACGTCGCGCCGGCGGGCGGCAAGCCGGCGGGTTTGCCCGACTACGACGACGAGTAGGGGACGAAGCCAGCGGCAGCATCCTGATGCCGCTGCGCTGCCTGTGCCGCCCGGCATGCGCGCGCCGGTCGACTACACGAACAGATCGGGCAGCGGCGGGACGGCGGGATTCACGGCATAGCGCGTGAAGTCCGTCACGCCCGATTCGCGCAGCGCATCTTCGTCGAGGAAGAAGCGGCCGGTGGTGCCCCGGGCGTCGCGGACCAGGATCGCGTGCGCGGCCTCCGCCACGATCTGCGGCGTGCGTGCGCGCTCCACCTGTGCCGCAGCGTCCGAAACCATGGCAAGTGCCGCCGTGGCGATGATCGTGCGCGGCCACAGCGCGTTGACCGCAATGCCGTCGCCGCGAAACTCCTCGGCCATTCCCAGCACGCACATGCTCATTCCGTACTTGGCGATGGTGTAGGCCACATGCGGCGCAAACCACCCGGGATCGAGATTGAGCGGTGGCGAAAGGGTGAGGATGTGCGGGTTGCGCCCCGCCCGTGCCGCCGCCTGCAGCAGCGGGAGGCACGCCTGCGCGCACAGGAACGTGCCGCGCACGTCCACGTCCATCAGGAGATCGAAGCGCTTCATCGGCGTGGCGAGGGTACCGGTGAGGCTGATCGCGCTGGCGTTGTTCACCAGGATGTCGATGCCGCCGAAGCGCGCGACTGCCGCGCGTACTGCGGCATGGACGGCCGCTTCGTCGCGGATGTCGCAGGCGACCGCGAGCGCCTTGCCGCCCGCCGCCTCGACTTCCTCCGCCGCGGTGAAGATCGTGCCGGGCAGCTTGGCGTGCGCCGCCGTCGTCTTGGCAGCGATCACCACGTTGGCGCCATCGCGGGCCGCACGCAGGGCGATGGCCAGTCCGATGCCGCGCGAGGCGCCGGTGATGAAGAGCGTCCGAGCGGCGAGCGAGCTCATGGCCGCTCCGTGAACCGGGCCGGACGCTTCTCGATGAAGGCGGTGATCCCTTCCTTGAAGTCGGCGGTGGCGGCACAGGCGCCGAAGCTCGTGGCTTCTGCAGCGAGCTGTTCGGAAAGGGAGCGGCCGAGCGATTCGCGCAGGAGGCGCTTCGTGTTGCGGATGGCGAGCGCAGGACCCGCGGCGAGCGACTGCGCAAGGGTGCGCACGGCGGCGTCCAGGTCGGCCGCCGGCACCACCCGGTTGACGAGCCCGAAAGCGTGCGCCTGCTGCGCATCGAAGCGGTCGCCCACCAGCATGATGTCGAGCGCGCGTCGTAAGCCGACGAGTCGCGGCAGCGACCACGTGCCGCCGCCGTCCGGCGTGGTGGCGATCGCCTTGTAGGCCGACGCGAAGTACGCGCTGTCCGCGGCGATCGCGAGGTCACAGGCATTCATGAGCGAGAGGCCGAAGCCCGCGACGGCGCCGTGCACCTGCGCGATCACCGGGTGTGGCATGCGCGCGAGCGTCTCGATGGAAGCGTGCAGGCGGCCGATGAGCGCGCGGAAGCGGACGCTGCGCTCATCCGGCGGGAGCTCGAGTTCACCGGCGAAGGTGCGGATGTCCCCGCCGGCCATGAAGTGCCTGCCCGCTCCGCGGAGGATCACCACGCGCAGGGAGTCGTCGGCGGCGAGCGAGGCTGTCGCGTCCACCAGCGCGTCCATCATCGGAAAGTCGAGAACGTTGAGCGACTCCGGGCGATTGAGGGTGAGCGTGGCGACGGGACCGTCGCGTTCGACGAGGATCGAATCCATGGCAGGCTCGGCGGGCATCGGGGCCGCCGAGTCTAGCATCGCGGTCGAACCGGACCGGGGCGGGCCTTCAGGGTGCGTCGCGGTCGGCGCGGAAGGGTGAAGACCCGGCAAGCTCGTCGCGGGCATGCTCGACCTCCATGCGCTCGCGCGCGCAGAAATCGGCGATGGCGGGAGCGAAATCGGGGTCCCCTACGGCGTGCAGCGAGTGCGTGGTCACCGGGCGCAAGCCCCGGGCGAGCTTGTGCACGCCTTGGGCGCCTCCTTCGAAGCGCGCGATGCCCTGCTCGATGCAGAACTCGATGGCCTGGTAGTAGCAGGCCTCGAAGTGCAGACCCGGGACGTAGTCGAGCGTGCCCCAATAGCGTCCCCACAGGGTGTGCGCGTCGTGGATGTCGAGCGCGGCACACAGGCGCTGGCCGTCGCGCCAGCCGAGCACGAGCACGAGGTTGTCGGGCAGCGCCTCGCCGATGCGCTCGAAGAACGACCCGGTGAGGTACGGCGTGGAATGGTGCGCGCGATACGTGGTGGTGTAGCAGCGATAGAAGAACGCCCAGTCCTCGGCGGTGATGGCGCGACCCCGGCGTCGTTCGAACGTCACGCCGGACTCCGCCAGGCGTCGTCGTTCCTGCTTCACCTTCTTTCGCTTGTCGTGCGAGAACGCCGCCAGGAAGTCGGCGAAGTCGCGATAGCCGGCGTTGGTCCAATGGAACTGCACCCCCGCTCGCTGCGTCATGCCCAGGGCGGCGCCGTAGGCCCGCTCATCATCTTCGAGGAACAGCACGTGCAGCGACGAATAGGCGCCGCTACGCACGAGATCGAGCGCGTGCGCGAGCAGCGCCCGGCGCACCGCTGGCTCGGGGGCGAGCAGGCGCGGCCCCGTGACGGGGGTGAAAGGGATCGCGCCGACGAGCTTAGGGTAGTACCGCCGGCCGTGCCGGCGGTAGGCCTAGGCCCAGCCCCAGTCGAAGACGTACTCGCCGTAGCTGTGGGTCTTGGCGTACAGGGGCAGCGCGCCCACCAGCGCGCCCCCGCCCCAGGCGGTGAGGTAGTGCGGCGTCCATCCGGTGCGCGGAGAGGCGCAGCCGGTGTCGTGCAGCGCCGTGAGGAAGGCGTGGTCCAGGAACGGCTGCGCCTGCTGGCCCTGCAAGGCGTGCCACGCCGCGGGCGGGATGTCCGCGAGGCAGACATCCTCACGAATGAGTGCCGAGGCCACCACCGGCAAAGGCGGCGCGACGAAAGGAACGGGAGAGCGCATGGATCGACCCCATTGTCGCGTGAAAAGCGCGCGCGGCTCAACTTCGCCGGCACGACCGGACCGCAGCTGCGCATGGGCGGCGGAGCCAGCCTGGCCGCTCGCGCGCTTCGTGTAAGCTTTCGCCATCGCTCGTGCGCGGTGGTCCTGGGTCCACACCCGCCCGCGCCGGCCCTCCGTTCGCAACGCTCGCTGGAGTCTTTGCATGAAAAAAATCGAGGCAGTGGTCAAGCCGTTCAAGCTCGACGAGGTGCGCGAGGCACTATCGGAGCTCGGCGTCACCGGGCTCACCGTCACCGAAGTCAAGGGCTTCGGTCGGCAGAAGGGGCACACCGAGCTCTATCGCGGCGCCGAGTATGTCGTGGATTTCCTGCCCAAGGTAAAGGTCGAGGTCGTGGTGGCCGAGTCGCTCGTGGAGCGCGCGATCGAAGCGATCGTGAAGGCCGCGCGTACCGGCAAGATCGGCGACGGCAAGATCTTCGTCACGCCCGTGGAGCACGTGGTGCGCATCCGCACCGGCGAATCTGGCGAAGCCGCCATCTAGATAAAGACGAACAGGAGAGAACAGGATGTCCATGTTGCGCGACTTCCGCGACTTCGCGGTCAAGGGGAACGTGATCGACCTCGCGGTGGCCGTGATCATCGGCGCTGCGTTCGGCAAGATCGTCGATTCGCTGGTGAAGGACATCATCATGCCGGTGATCGGCAGGGTGATCGGCGGCCTCGATTTTTCGAACTACTACGTGATGCTGGCCAACCCGCCAGCGGGCTATGCCGGTCCCATGACGTACGAGGCGCTGACCAAGGCCGGCGTGCCGCTGCTGGGGTGGGGCAATTTCCTCACCATCGTGCTGAACTTCGTGATCCTCGCCTTCGTGATCTTCTGGATGGTGCGCCAGTTCGCCAAGGCCAAGGCCAAGATCGATCCCACGCCGGCGGCCGCCGCGCCCATTGCGGAAGATGTCCTGCTGCTGCGGGAGATCCGCGATCTTCTGCGCACGCGGCAGTAGCCGGCGCCAACGTACCACCGCGGCGCTGCTGGCCGCGGTCATCGCTTTTCCCGCCGGGAGCGCGCAAGCGCTGCCGGTGCGCGCGGAGCGCGTGGCAGGCGGAGCCGTCGCGGCGGTCGACCTCCAGCATCCGCCCGATGGGTCGGGTCGGCTCTTCGTCGTGGAACAGGGTGGCACCGTCCGCTTACTGCGTGACGGCACCCTCGGGGCGACCCCGTTCCTCGATCTGCGCGCACTCGTGGCCACGGGCGGTGAGCGAGGCCTGCTCGGCCTCGCCTTCCATCCTCGCTATGCGCAGAACCGCACCTTCTACGTGAACTACACGCGGGTGGGCGATGGCGCGACGGTCATCGCGTCCTTTCGCGCCGACGCTGCCGATCCACACCGCGCAGATCCGGCGTCGCGCCGCGAGGTTCTGGTGGTCGCGCAGCCTTATGAGAACCACAACGGGGGCGCGTTGCGCTTCGGTCCCGACGGCCACCTGTACATCGGTTTGGGCGACGGGGGCAGCGGCAACGATCCGGGCAATCGCGCGCAGGATCCGCAGGAGCTCTTGGGCAAGATGCTGCGCATCGACGTCGACGGTTCCGCGCCCTATGCGATTCCATCCGGCAATGCCTACCCGCAGGGCGGCGGTCGCCCCGAGATCTGGGCAAGCGGCCTGCGCAATCCGTGGCGCTTCGCCTTCGATCGCCTCACCGGGGACCTCTACATCGGGGACGTCGGCCAGGATACCCAGGAGGAGATCGACTTCCTGCCCGCCGGCACCGCGGGCGGTGCCAATCTCGGCTGGCGCGTGGTGGAGGGGACCGTGTGCACGGGGCTGCCCGGGGGCGGAGCGTGCCCGCCGCGGCCTTACGCGGCGCCCATTCTCACCTACGGCCATGACGAGGGGTGCTCGGTCACCGGGGGCGTGGTGTATCGCGGCCGCAAGGTGCCGGTGCTCTACGGCCGCTATGTTTACGCGGATTTTTGCTCCGGCCGTATCTTCGCCGCGGCGCGCGATCGCGACGGCACGTGGCGCACCGAGGTCCTTGCAAGCAGCGACAGCGGACAGCGGATCACCGCATTCGGCGAAGACGCCGACGGCGAGGTGTACTGGACCGACGTCGGCAGTGGGCAGATCTTTCGTTTCGCCGCCGCGGACTCGGTTCCGGTTGCCATCGAGTATCGCAACGCCGCCCTCGGACACTACTTCCTCACGGCGTTCGCCGAGGAGGCGGCGGCCCTCGACGCCGGGGCGTTCGGCGGCGCCTGGACGCGCACCGGCTTCGCCTTCGAAGTAGGGCCGGTCAGCACGCGCGTGACCTTCGATCCCCAGGTCGTGGACGTGTGCCGGTTCTTCGGCGCGCCCGGAACCGGTCCGAATTCGCACTTTTACACGGCTGACCCTGCCGAATGCGCAGGTCTCAGCGCCCATCCGCACTGGCGGTTCGAGGCGCTGGCCTTCGGCATGCGCCTGCCCACCGCGGATGCCTGCCCGGTGCCGTTGCGCCCGGTCTATCGCCTCTACAACGACCCGGCCACGGTCGCGGACGTGAACCACCGCTTCACGGTCGACGGCGCGACCTACGTTGCGATGCAGGCGCAGGGCTGGATCGGCGAGGGCGTGGCCTTCTGCACGCGCTGACCTCGGCCGCCCGCATTTGACCGGGCCATGCGCCTTTGCCAGAATCACATGTTGGCCGCCGACGGGACGTGTCCCCGATCGAATCCCGACGCGGCTTGCCTACCCTCCGGAGGAACCCCATGAAGCATCGCATGTCATTGACCGCCGTCGCGGCGGCCGTGACCTTTTCCCTGTCCGCCGCTTTCGCCGTGCCCGCGCTCGCCGACGTGACCATTGGCGTCACGCTTTCGGCCACCGGTCCCGCCGCGTCGCTCGGCATCCCGCAGAAGAACACGGTGGAGCTGCTGCCGCGGTCCATCGCGGGCGAGAAGATCAACTGGGTGGTGCTCGACGACGCGTCCGACACCACGAAGGCCGTGACCAACGCGAAGAAGCTCGTCACCGAGGACAAGGTCGACGTGATCGTGGGCTCCTCCACCACCCCGGCATCGCTGGCGATGCGCGAGGTGGCGGTGGACACGTCTACGCCCATGATCTCGATGGCAGCGTCGGCGGCGATCGTGAACCCGGCCGATCCGAAGACCCGCTGGGTGTTCAAGACGCCGCAGAATGACGCGCTGATGGCCGACGCCATCGCCGTGAACATGAAGGCCGCGGGCGTGAAGACGATGGGCTACATCGGCTTCGCCGACGCCTATGGCGACGGCTGGCTCGCCGAGATGAAGCGCTCGGCGCAAACGGCCGGCATCAAGGTGGTGGCGGAGGAGAAGTACAACCGGGCGGACCCGTCGGTGACGGGCCAGGTGTTGAAGCTCATCTCGGCCAATCCCGACGCCATCCTCATCGGCGCGGCCGGCACGCCGGGCGCCACGCCGCAGAAGGAGCTGGCCGCGCGCGGCTACAAGGGCAAGATCTACCAGACGCACGGCGTGGGCAATCCCGACTTCCTGCGCGTGGTGGGCAAGGATGGCAACGGCACCATCCTGCCGGTGGGTCCCATGCTCGTCTACGAGCAGTTGCCCGACGGCCCGGTGAAGAAGGCCTCGCAGGAGTACGTCACCAAGTACGAGCAGAAGTTCGGCGTGCGCGCGACCTTCGGCGGTCACCTGTGGGATGCCTGGCTGCTCCTCGCGCAAGCCATTCCCGAGGCGGCCAAGAAGGCCAAGCCGGGCACGCCGCAGTTCCGCGCCGCGCTGCGCGACGCGCTCGAGAACTCCAACGTCGTCGGCGTGCACGGCGTGTTCGTGATGAACGCCAACGACCACAACGGCCTCGATAACCGGGCCCGCGTGATGGTGCGCGTGGATGACGGCAAGTGGATGGTCGCGAAGTAGCCGGTCCGCAGTAGAATCGAGCGCGCGCCGCCGGGTTCGTCCCGGCGGTTGCGCATGGAGGACCGGATCACGTGGATCTGACGATCGCCGCGCTGTTGGCGCAGGACGGCATCACCAACGGCGCGATCTACGCGTTGCTGGCGCTCGCGCTCGTTCTTGTGTTCACGGTCACGCGCGTGATCTTCGTGCCGTCGGGCGAGTTCGTGGCTTGGGGCACGCTCACGCTCGCCGGGTTGCAGCTCGGCAAGGCGTCGGGCATCGTGGGCCTGCTGGTGGGCATGGCCGTGCTCGCGGGGCTCATGGAGACTTGGCGCTGCGTGCGGGCGGGGGAGCTTGCGCGCCTGCCGCGCGCGCTTGCGCTGTGGTGCGCCGTGCCGCTGGCCGTGGCCGCGGTGCTATGGTTCGCGGCGCCGATGGGCTTTCCGCTTCTCGTGCAGGTGCTGCTCACGCTTGCCGCCGTCACGGCCCTCGGGCCGCTCCTGTATCGCGTGGCTTACCAGCCACTGGCCGAGGCGAGCGTGCTGGTGCTCCTCATCGTTTCGGTCGCGCTGCACTTCACGATGCTCGGCTTCGGGCTCTGGTTCTTCGGCGCCGAGGGGTCGCGCACGCCGGCGTTCACGTCGGCCTCCTTCACGGTAGCCGGCATCAACGTGAGCGTGCAGAGCCTGCTGGTGGTCGGCACGAGCCTTGCGCTCATCGGCGCCCTGGCGCTCTTCTTCGGCCGCACGCTCTACGGCAAGGCGCTGCGGGCCACCGCGGTGAATCGGGCTGGCGCCCGCCTGTGCGGCATCTCGCCGGAGTTCGCCGGTGCCCTCACATTCGCGCTCGCGGCGCTGTTGTGCGGCTTCTGCGGCGTGCTGATCGGACCCATCACCACCGTCTACTACGACTCCGGATTTCTCATCAGCCTCAAGGGCTTCGTGGGCGCGATCATCGGCGGGCTCGCGAGCTACCCCATCGCCGCGGCCGGCTCGCTGCTCGTGGGGCTCATCGAATCGTTCTCATCGTTCTGGGCGAGCGCGTTCAAGGAAGTGATCGTCTTCACGCTCATCATCCCGGTGTTGCTGTGGCGCAGCCTCCGCACGCATCACCACGAGGACGAGGAGTAGACGATGGGCCTGCAGCGGATCGCCCTCGCGATACTCCTCCTGCTCCTCGCGGCAGTGCCGGTCGTGGCACCTGCCTTCTGGGTGACGCTCGCGAACTACATCGGCCTGTACAGCATGGTGGCGCTGGGGCTCGTCCTGCTCACGGGCGTGGCCGGCCAGACCTCGTTCGGGCAAGCGGCCTTCGTGGGCATCGGCGCCTACACGAGCGCCTACCTCACCACGCGCTACGCGCTGTCGCCCTGGATCACCCTGGTGATCGGCGTCGCGTTCACGTGTGCCGTGGCGCTGTTCCTCGGCTTCATCACGCTGCGCATGCGGGGCCATTACCTACCGCTGGCCACCATCGCGTGGGGCATCAGCCTCTACTACGTGTTCGGCAACCTCGAGGCGCTGGGCGGCCACACCGGCATGTCGGGCATTCCCGCGCTATCCCTCGGCGGCATCGAGTTGAAGGACGAGCGCCGCTATTTCTATCTCATCTGGCTGCTCACGCTCGCCGCGCTGTGGACCACGCGCAACCTTCTCGATTCGCGTCCGGGGCGTGCCGTGCGTGCGCTCAAGGGGGGGCTCGACATGGTGGAGGCATTCGGCGTGGACGCTGCGCGCCTGAAGATCGTGGTGTTCGTGTATGCCGCGGTCCTTGCCTGCATCTCCGGCTGGCTCTACGCGCACCTGCAGCGCTTCGTCAATCCCACGCCGTTCGGCATCAACCAGGGCATCGAGTACCTCTTCATGGCGGTCGTGGGCGGGGCGGGCAGCGTGTGGGGCGCCGTCGTGGGCGCGACCCTCATCACGCTCATGAAGGAGTGGCTGCAGGACCTCCTGCCGGTGCTGCTCGGGCGCCAGGGCAACTTCGAGCTCGTGGTGTTCGGGCTCCTCATGGTGCTGATCTTGCAGTTCGCGCGCGACGGCGTGTGGCCGTGGATCGCGCGCTTCGTGCCACGCGCGGCGGTCAAGCCAGTGCCCGACGCCGAGCCGCTGCCGGCGCGCCCCCGCGCCGTGGGGAACGGTCCACTGCTCGAGGTGAAGCAGGCGCGCAAGCAGTTCGGCGGCCTCGTGGCGGTGGACAACCTCTCCTTCGACATCCACGCAGGCGAGATCGTGGGGCTCATCGGTCCCAATGGCGCCGGCAAGAGCACGACCTTCGCGCTCATCTCCGGTGCGCTGCCGCTTACCTCCGGCGAAGTGCGGCTGCGCGGCGAGAGCATCGGCAGTCGGCCGCCTTACGAGATCGCGCGGCGCGGCCTGGGCCGCACCTTCCAGCACGTCAAGCTCATCGGCGCGATGAGCGTGCTCGACAACGTGGCGATCGGCGCCTACCTGCGCGGATCGTCGGGGGTCGTGCGCGCCGCGCTCAAGCTCGATCGCGCCGAGGAGGCGCGGGTGCGGGCCGAGGCTGCGCGGGCGGTCGCGCGCGTGGGCCTGTCCGGGCACATGCACGATGCCGCAGGCAGCCTCGCGCTCGGCCAGCAGCGCATCGTGGAAATCGCGCGGGCGCTGGCGAGCGATCCTGCGCTGCTCCTGCTCGATGAGCCCGCGGCCGGCCTGCGCTACCTCGAGAAGCAGGAGCTCGCACGCCTTCTGCGCGCCCTGCGCGACGAAGGCATGACGATCCTACTCGTCGAGCATGACATGGACTTCGTCATGGGCCTCACCGACCGCCTGGTGGTGATGGACTTCGGCGAGAAGCTCGCCGAAGGGAAGCCCGCCGACATCCAGCGCAATCCAGCGGTGCGTGAGGCCTACCTGGGCGGCGTGGCATGACGCCAGCGTGCGGTCCCGGAAACGCGGAGCACCCCCGATGAGCGGCCCGCTGCTCGTCGTCTCCAATCTTTGCGTGAGCTACGGCAAGGTGGAGGCCGTGCACGACGTGTCCCTTGCGGTGGAGGAGGGCAGCATCGTCACGGTCATCGGGCCCAACGGCGCGGGCAAGAGCACGCTCCTCGGCGCGATCATGGGCACGCTGCCTGCGCGCGGCGGGGTGCGCTACGGCGGCCGCGACATCTCGCGCATGACGGTGGAGCAGCGCGTGGCCGCCGGCCTCGTGCTGGTGCCGGAGCGGCGCGAGCTCTTCGGCTCGATGAAGGTCGCCGAGAACATCGAGCTCGGTGCTTTCGCGCGCCTGCGCCAGGGCGACCGCGCCGCGTTGCGCGTGCGTGACGAGGTCTATGCCCGTTTCCCGCGGCTCGCCGAGCGCGCGGAGCAGGAAGCGGGCACGCTGTCCGGCGGCGAGCGGCAGATGCTGGCGCTCGGGCGCGCGCTCATGGCGCGGCCGCGGTTGCTCATGCTCGACGAGCCCTCGCTCGGCCTCGCGCCGCTCATCGTGCGGGAGATCTTCAGCATCGTGGTGGCGCTCAAGGCCACCGGCGTGTCGATCCTGCTCGTGGAGCAGAATGCCCGCGCGGCGCTCGAGGTGTCCGACTACGGCTACGTCCTGGAGACGGGCGATTGCGTGCTGCACGGCCCGAGCCGTGACCTGGCCGCCAATCCGCGGGTGGCGGCGACCTACCTCGGCCAGGCGGCAACGCCCTAGCACGGCCGCCCGCCATGGCACAGGTTGGATTCGACCGCCGCCGGGCCCACAATGACGTTGTCGGCGGCCGTCTCCGGGCCGCTCCTCCGCCCGAAGCCCTCGTGACCGACCTCTCCCTCCCCCCTGTCGCCGACGCCCTGCTGGCCGAGGCCGAGCACCTCCTGCTGGCGCCCGGCGGCCTCAATCAGGCGCAGCTATCGAGCGTCCTGGCCGACATCCATCGCCACGATGTCGACTTCGCGGACCTTTACTTCCAGCATTCGCGCTTCGAGGGCTGGAGCCTCGAGGAAGGGATCGTGAAGTCGGGCACGTTCAGCATCGATCGGGGCGTGGGAGTGCGCGCGGTCACGGGCGACAAGCAGGCGTTCGCCTATTCCGACGACATTTCGCTTGCCGCCCTCACCGAGGCCGCCCATGCCGTGCGCGCCATCGGCCGCCAGGGCCAATCGGCGGTGGCCCCCTTGGGGCAACGCGGCCATGCCCGCTCCCTGTACGCCCAGGCCGATCCCGTGGCGAGCCTTGCCGAGCATGCCAAGGTGGCGCTGCTCGAGCGGCTGGAACGCCTCGCGCGGGCCCGCGATCCGCGCGTGACGCACGTCATGGCCTCGCTCGCGGGCGAGCACGACACCATCCTCATCGCGCGCAGCGACGGCCTCGTCGTGGCCGATGTCCGTCCGCTCGTGCGCGTGTCAATCACGGTGATCGTGGAGGAGAACGGCCGCCGCGAGCAGGGACATGCCGGTGGCGGCGGGCGCTTCGACTACGCCTACTTCACCGACGAGGTGCTCGACCGCTACGCCACCGAGGCGGTGGCGGGTGCCGTGCTCAACCTGTCGGCGCGCGAAGCGCCGGCGGGGAACATGACCGTGGTGCTGGGCAATGGCTGGCCGGGCATCCTGCTCCACGAAGCCATCGGCCATGGCCTGGAAGGCGACTTCAATCGCAAGGGGACGAGCGCGTTCAGCGGTCGGGTGGGCAAGCCGGTCGCGGCCAAGGGCGTCACCGTGGTGGACGATGGCACCATCGTCGACCGCCGCGGCTCCCTCAACGTCGACGACGAGGGCAATCCCACGCAGCGCACCGTGCTCATCGAGGACGGCGTGCTGCAGGGCTACATGCAAGACCGCCTGAATTCGGGCCTCATGCGCGCCCGCGCCACCGGCAACGGGCGGCGCGAGTCCTTCGCCCACCTGCCCATGCCGCGCATGACCAACACGATCATGCTGCCCGGCCCGCACGACCCCAAGGAGATCATCGCCTCGGTCAAGTCCGGCCTGTACGCCGCCAACTTCGGCGGTGGGCAGGTGGACATCACCAGCGGCAAGTTCGTGTTCTCTGCCGCCGAGGCGTGGATGATCGAGGACGGCAAGCTCACCTATCCCGTGAAGGGCGCCACCCTGATCGGCAACGGGCCGGAGGCGCTGACCCGGGTGTCGATGGTAGGCGACGACCTGGCTCTGGACGCCGGCGTAGGCACGTGTGGCAAGGACGGCCAGAGCGTGCCCGTGGGGGTGGGGCAGCCCACGGTACGCATCGATGGGCTCACCGTCGGAGGCAGCGCGGCCTGACGCCCGTGCACCGCGCCCCGGCGCGGTGAGTCCGGGGCCTGCCACGGCGTGGGGTAAACTGCGTGGGACGGAAGCGCTGCCAGGCGCCCCCGAGGTCTATCCAGGCGTTCGTGCGTTCCCTCACCAGGCTTGCCCGTGGCACTTCGTGTCGCCTACAACGCCACGCCACTGCTGTCCCCGCTCACGGGCATCGGCAATTACATCGTCGAGCTCGGTCAGGCGCTGGTGGAGTGCGGGGCGGTTGACCCCTATTCCTTCT
>CALFEY010000008.1 GCA_937958295.1 uncultured Pseudomonadota bacterium | reverse complement strand
TCGCTCCCGGGTAGGAAAGCGCGGTGGGGGCGTCCTGGGGAACAGGAATCGCAATCCCCGTGCCCGGCCCGGAGGGTGCCGGTTTCGGGGTCGAAGGATGCACCGGGCCGCCTGCCCCATAATGTCGCCCGCCATGTTCACCCCCCCCGGATTCGCCCCCGCGCACGCGCTCCCCCCCGAGATGGGCGGCGACGCCCACGCCTTCGCCTTCCGCGGCGACCGCGTGCTGGTGCTCGCTCCAGACGACCAGACGCTCGTCGTACCGCAGCACGCGCAGCTCGCCGCGGCCGGCGCGGCCGGCGCGCCGCATTTCCTTGGCCTGCTGGGCGGGCGGGCCTGCGTGGCCGTCGATCTCGCCGAGGATGCGGCGGAGCCGGCCGGAATGCGCTTCGTGGGCCTGCGCACGCTCTTCTTCAAGGTCCCCGACGATCTGCTCGCGCTGGCCGCACGGGCCTTCCAGGTGGTCGACTTCGATCGCAACCACCGCTTCTGCGGACGCTGCGGCACGCCGACCCGGCCGCGCGGGCACGAGCGGGCCAAGGAATGCCCTGCCTGCGGCCTCGTGGCCTATCCGCGGGTGTCGCCGGCGATGATGGCGCTCGTCACACGCGGCAAGGAGATGCTGCTGGCGCGCGCCCATCGCTTTGCCCCCGGCATGTACAGCGCGCTGGCCGGCTTCGTGGAGCCGGGCGAGACCATCGAGGACTGCGTCCGGCGCGAAGTGCGCGAGGAAGTCGGCGTGGAGGTGACCGATATCACCTATTTCGCCAGCCAGTCCTGGGCGTTTCCCCACTCGCTCATGATCGCGTATACCGCCACGTGGGCCGGGGGCGATATCCGCCTCGACGATGACGAGATCGCCGAAGCGCGGTGGTTCCACGTGGACGAGCTGCCCAAGCTACCGATGAGCGTGTCGATCGCCCGCCGCCTGATCGACGCCACCGCTGCCCGCCTGCGAGGCGGCTGACCTAGGTCCGGGCCATCCGGCCGGGGCTGCTAAAATCACCGGTTCCATGCGCCGCTCCCTAGCCCTCCTGGCCTTAGCCTTTGCGCTGGCCGCCCCGCCCGTGCTCGGGCAAAGCGATGCCACGACCGACCCTCGCGAGCTCACCGAGGCCGGCCGCAAGGCCTATGGCGACGCGCTGCGCAACGCCCGCACGCTCATCGCAGACAAGCAGTATGCCGAGGCGCTCGCGATCCTCGACAAGCTCGTGGAGGAGCGTCCGCGCGAGCCACAGGCCCGTTTCCTCAAGGGACTCGCGCTCGCCGACCTCGGCAAGACCGACGAGGCCATCGCCATGTTCAGGGGGCTGCTCGGCGAATACCCCGAGCTGCCCGAGCCGCACAACAACCTTGCCGTGCTGTACGCCCAGAAGGGTGAGTACGAGCTCGCGCGCGTCGAGCTCGAGGCCGCCATCGCCGCCGCCCCCGACTACGTCGTGGCCTACGAGAACCTGGGCGACATCCACGCGCGGCTCGCCATGCTGAACTACGAGCGGGCCATCGCGCGCGACGCGCGGAACAAGTCCGCCCCCCTCAAGTTGAAGCTCGTGCGTGAAGCGCTCGCGCCGCCGGCGTCCACCACGCCGCCCGTGATCGCGCCGGCCACGCCAAGCGCCGCCCCGGCCGCACCTGCGAACTAGCGTCTTCCGTCGTCTTTTCTGCCAGGAGGTCCCACCATGCTGCAAAGAATCGTCGCCGCGCTCGCCCTCGCCGTCGTCTCGGGCGTGGCCGCTGCCGCCAACCCGGTCGTCGAGTTCGACACCACGGCCGGGGTGATCAAGGTCGAGCTTTATCCGGATGCCGCGCCCAAGACCGTGGCCAACTTCATCGACTACGTGAAAAGCGGCCATTACGTCGGCACGCAGTTCCATCGCGTGATCGACGGCTTCATGATCCAGGGCGGCGGATTTACCACCGACTTCAAACAGAAGCCGACCAAGCAGCCGATCCCGCTCGAATCGGAAGCCTCGAGCAAGGCCGGCTACCGCAACATCCCGGGTACGATCGCGATGGCGCGGACGAGCGATCCCAACTCCGCCACGTCGCAGTTCTTCATCAACGTCGCCGACAACCAGCGGCTCAACTACGCCCCCGGCAACCCCGGCTACGTGGTGTTCGGCAAGGTCGTCGATGGCATGGACATCGTGAACAAGATTGCCAAGGCCCCGAAGGGCGCGACGGGCCCGGTGCCCCCCGGCATCAATCCCGCCGACGTGCCGAGCACGCAGGTGGTGATCAAGGGCGCCAAGGTCCTGGGCAGCTAGGCCGTCACGCCACGAAAGGAACAACACATCATGAGCAAGGTACTCCTGAAAACGAACAAGGGCGACATCAAGCTCGAGCTCGATGCGGACAACGCGCCGGCCACGGTGGAGAATTTTCTGCAGTACGTGCGCGACGGTCACTACGACAACACGGTGTTCCACCGCGTCATCGACGGCTTCATGATCCAGGGCGGCGGCATGGAGCCCGGCATGAAGCAGAAGCCCACGCGCAAGGCGATCGCCAACGAGGCGACCAACGGCCTCAAGAACAAGAAGTACAGCGTGGCCATGGCGCGCACGTCCGAGCCGCACTCGGCCACGGCGCAGTTCTTCATCAACCTCGCCGACAACGACTTCCTGGACTACAAGGCGCCATCGGCGAACGGCTGGGGCTACTGCGTGTTCGGCAAGGTCGTCGAGGGCCAGGACGTGGTCGATGCGATCAAGGACGTCCCCACCGGCAACGCCGGCTTCCACCAGAACGTGCCCAAGGACGACGTGCTGATCGCCAAGGCGGAGGAAGTCGCGGGCTAGCCCGCGGCTTCTCCGCCTTCCGCCCGCCCCGCAACGCCTGCAAGCGCGGCCACGCCTCTCCGTGCCGGCCGCTTTTGCCGAAGGCCCGTCGCGGCCTACGCTGTTCCTCTCCGACCAGCACCTGTCGCCCGCGCGGCCACAGGCGCTGGCCGCCTTCCACGCCTTCTGTGCCGGCCCGGCTCGCGATGCCGCCGCCGTGTACATGCTGGGCGACCTCTTCGATTTCTGGATCGGCGACGACCAGTTGCGCGAGCCCTTCGTGGCCGCCGTCGTGCGTTCCATGCGGGGCATGGCCGATGCCGGCGTGCCGCTCTTCGTGGCGCACGGCAACCGCGACTTCCTGCTCGGGGCGCGCTTCGCGCGCGCGACGGGCGCCACGCTCCTGCCCGAGTACGCCACCATCGATCTCGCGGGCGTGCGTACCCTGTTCTGCCACGGCGACGTGCTGTGCACCGACGACGTCGAGTATCAGGCGTACCGCGCGCGCATGCGCGATCCGCAGACGCAGCGGCGCCTGCTGCGCCTGCCCTACTTCGTGCGCCGCTGGATCGCCCGCTACATGCAGAAGAAGAGCGCCGACAGCAAGGCCGGCAAGGCCGAGTTCATCATGGACGTCGCGCCCGCCGCAGTGGCGGCGGCGTTCCGCAGCCACGCCGCGCAACGCATGATCCACGGCCACACGCATCGCCCCGCCCGCCACGTGCACGACGTGGACGGTACTCCGCGGGAGCGACTCGTGCTCGCCGACTGGTACGACGGCGGCAGCTACCTCGAGGTGAGCGAGGAAGGCGCCAGGGTCATGCAGCTCCCGCCCCCGCCCGCCTGACGCGCCGCCGCCTGCAGCCTCGGTCGCGCAGACCTCGTCAGTTGAGATCCGAGAACGTCACCCCGTAAGCGGTGGTCGGCGATCCGCCGGCCTGCCCCTGCGCGTCCGAGCACGTGAAGGTGGAGCTCATGTCGTCGAAGGGATACGTGTAGCAGGTGGGGCATGCCTGCTTGAGCCACTGGATCGTGGGCAGCACGTTGGTCACCCAGTTGGCATTGACGGTCTGCACCGGCTGCGTCGTCTGGGTGATGCCAAGGCCGGTGTTCGTGGGTGCCGGGGTCTGCAGCGTGGTCACGGTGGGGCCCCACATCACGCCGCCGCAGGCCAGTGCCACCGGCTGGATCGGGAACGTGGACGACGTTCCGTTGTTGATGTACGCGCTATAGGTTCCGTTGACGCAGAGCTGCAAGTCGCTCACCGCCACGGTGCCGCCCGAGCCGTTGTCGAAAGTCTGCGCGAAGTTGAACGGCGCGGCGTTGGTCGACGAGCTGTTCTGGCCCCAGATCGTGTCGGCCGTCATCCAGGCCACCGGCTTGCCGCAGACCTGCAGCCCGCTGGCATAGGTGAATGCGCTGCCCTGCATGACACTGCTCATCGACCATCCGCATGCCGTGTCGGAGCCCGCGGTGCATGACGCGCTCGAGGTGCAGGCCGTGGGCGAGCTCGTGGACGGGATCACCACGCGGAAGAAGCTGGCGGCGCTTTGCGTCGTCGGAGCGAGGCCCGGCGGAAAGGACGCGGACGTCGGCGCCATCGTCCACGGCGCGGCCGGCAATCCCGCTATCGAGCCCGCCGAGTAGCCGCCGTTGACGGCAGTGCCGTTGCCGGCGGTTCCGCAGAAGTAGGCATTGGTCGACGATACCGACAGGCTCGTGGGCCCGAACGCCGCCGCGAAGTTGGCGCCATTGATGATCGACACGTCGTAGAAATCGGTCGCCGGGTACATCTGGAACGTGAGCTCCGCCAGCGTGTTGGTCCCGGGCGTGGGACCGGTGCCCGGACCGCACGCCAAGCCCCCTGCGGCGCCTACGCACGTCGCGTTCTCGCACACGCCCGTGGTGGCGTCGCAACCGGTACGCGGGTAGAAGTTGCCCGACCAGAAGATGTCGTTGGGCGACAGGCTCGACCCGGAGATGTTGAGCGTCGTGGCCGCACCGGGGGCGAGCGTGTACGGCGTGGCGGGACTGGTGGTGGAGACGGGCGTGGGCTGGTCGTAGTAGCAGTAGAACGGCGTGTCGCCGATGTTCGAGTTGGGGGCCGATCCGCCCTGGATGCAGGTGGTCCCGGTGGGGCACGCCGCCTGCGGGTTGGACGGGCCGCACGTCGAGCCCGCGCCCGGCTTCATGTTCGCCGTCGTGGTTCCCGGCGGTATCGCCGGCGTCGTGGCATTGAGATACGAGCTCGCGGCGCCGCCCGTGATCCCCACGTAGATGGTTTGCGTCACCGAGGCGTTGGTGAAGGTCACCGTGCGCCGGGCGGCGTCCGGCGCCACGACGGCGAGCGTGAGGGGCGCGATCGTGTACGTTCCCGCCGCGCCGGTGGCGGTGCCGCTCACCGTCACCGTGCCCGCGCTCCCCGAGCCCACGAGGCCAAGGCCGCAATTGAGCTGGCTGGTGGCGACGGTCGCGGCATTGGTGAGGGTGCACGTCGCCGAGGTCGCGGTGTTCATGGTCTGGTTGTTGCCCGCGGCATAGCTGTAGAACGTGGCGCCGCTACCCGCGATGCTGAGATTGACGGTCACGACGTCCGTCTGCGTGGGGCCCGTCCAGTTCACGAACAACGGCGCCTTCATGCCGATCGGCACGTTGTTGCCGGACTGGGTGCTGAGGGCGATGGTGCCGTTGGTCCCCGGCGTGCCCCCGCCGGCGTTGATCGTGATCGACGAGTAACCGGGATTGTTGACGGTGACGGATCCCACGACGGCGGCCGTGAACGTCACGGGTGCGGAGGACGGCAGCGTGGCCGTGGCCGTGCACGTGGGCGCCGCGGTGGTGACCGCGCACTGCTGCTGGGTGTAGGTGACCCCGGATGTCGAGGTACTGAAATTGATGTACGCGCCGGTCGCGCTGGTGATGCCCGAGCTACCCTCGATGGTCGCGCTGAGCGTCACCTGGTAAGGCGCCGTGGCGCTGATCGGCAGGCTCACGGGCGAGCTGGTGACGAAGGTGCCGCTGCTGTTGGAAACCGCGAGATTGCCGTACACGGTGGCCTCGCCCACCGTTGCCTTCAACGGCACGCTGGACTGCCCGGGTGCCTGCGCGAGCAGCACCGCGATGCCCTTCGTCTTGCCGTACACCTTGACGCGGCACATGCTCGAATTCGGGGACGAGTCCGACAGGGTGCAAGACGACGGCATGATCTCCGCCACCGTAGCATCCGAAGTGGTGAGCATTACCCGGTGCCCGCTCACACCGGTGCCGCGCGCAAGGCTCAGGACCACTTCGCGGTGGCTGCCCGCCGTGACCGAGATCGCCTCCTGCTGGAAGCTCACGTTGATGCTGGAGGGGGTCGAGTCGGAGTCCCAGCATCCGGACAGCGAGGCGGCGATGAAGACAAGCGCGAGATGGCGCGGAACGCGGTGGGCGAGCGAGGGCAAGGGGCGATCTCCAGCGGGTGGAGTCCCAAAACAGCAACTGCCATGCCCGAGCGCCCTACCCTCCGACGGACGGTCGCACCATAAGCCGGCGCCGGCGGCGCGCTCCGCTATCGCAACGGCGTCAGTGCGGCCAGTTCGTGGTGGTCGACGCCTCGCACGAGTCCTGTCCGCACGAGAGGTTACGAAAGTTGAAGTAGTAGGTCTGCCCTGGCACCAGTGCCACGGGCTGCGCGCCGACGTTCCAGTTGAGGATCACCGCCACGCCCGCATCGGCCGCGAAGGGTCCGTTGATGCCGGTGGGGTCCGGCGAGCGAAAATCGCACGGCGACTTCGACAGCGACATGAGCCGCAGCGCGGGCGGTCCGTTGTACTCGGCGAGGCTCGTGATCCCGGCCGTGGCGTAGGCCGCCGGCGACGCCGGCACCGTCACGCTCACCACGAATACCGTCTCGGGCGTGAAGCTGCCGTAGTTCGCCGTGGTGAAGCGCTCCAGGCTGCCCCACGGCATGGTGATGTACTTGATACGGTCGTAATCGCCGCAGAACCCCGGGCGGCTCGCCGGGTTGTCCTGCCACTCGACCTCGGCCTGGACCCAAGGACCGGTACCGACGCTGTTGGTGGCCTGCACGATGTAGCGCCCCACGCCCGACGAGCCCGACGTAACCGTGCAGGTGTTTGACGACGCGCTGCAGCCGGGGGGCGCGCTGCAATTGGACAGGTTGCCCACCGGGCACTGTGTCCACTGGTAGCTCGACGGCGACTGCGTGCACGTGGCGGTGAGCAGGAGCGACGTGTTCATCGCCGGGAAGCGCGGGGTCGTTTCGATGGAGCATTGCGGTGCCGACGGCACGGGCGGCGGCGGGCCGCTCGCCGACCAGTTCACGCTTACCGTGACCGGATCGGCCGCACCCTGCCCGTTGGCCGCGTAGAGCGTGTAGGTCGCCTGGCCCGTGGTGGAGCGCGTGGTGGAACAGCTCGCTTGCGTTCCCACGCAGCCCGACCACAGGTAGCTCGTGGGACTGTTGCTGCAGGTGGAGGTGAGGGTGAGCGTGGAGCCCACGGTGGGCGAGTTGCTCGATGCCGCGACGGTGCACTTGGGGGCCGCCGCCGACGCCGGCGGGACGACATCGCCGCCGGACGGGGTGCAGAACGCCACGGGCAGCGCGGGACTGCCGTCGCCCTCGGGAATGTAGCCTTGTCCCTTCATGAACAGGAACACGCCGACCTGCGTGGTGTAACGGTGGTTGGCATCCGCGCGATTGTTGTACAGGCGATAGACCGGCTGCGTATCGGCGGGGCAGGCCCCCGAGGACGGGTCCACGAGGAACGCGCGGAAGACTTCGTCGGACTCGAAGGTCCACTGCAGCGGGAACTTGACCTTCACCTCGTCGCACTCGGCCGGCTTGGCCGAATAGAAATGGGTGCTGACGTGCGGGTTGTAGAAGCGGCACACCGGCGAGGTGCCGCCGTAGCTGCTGCCTTCCTTTATCACGGCGAAGCGATAGCCGGTGCGCACCCAGCCCGGATGCACCCCGGTGTCGAGGTCGTTGATCTCGGCGGCGGCGGCCGAAATGAAATAGTGGTCGAGACCGGCGTGGTAGAACTCCACCGCCACCGCCTGTTCCGAAATGGGAATGGCCGCACGGGCCGGTGCGGAGCTGAAGCAGACGGCGGCGAGGAGCGCGCCCAGGCAGTATCGAAGTCGCATCATGGGGAACGCTCGAAGCGCGGAGGGATGGCCGCGAACGATTATAGGACCCCTCCCGCCGCGGCCTGCCTAAAGCGCCGGGGCCGCCATGACGCGCGGCCGATGCCGCGCCCGGACGCGCATGGGGGGCAGCGCGGTGGCTACGGCCGCCGGCAGTCGATGTCGATGCGGCGACGCTCGTCGTCGTAGCGCAGGTTGGCGAGCGTAAGTGCCGTCACGTTGAATGTCTCGACGTGGCCATGCACGTCGCTGAAGTGCAGGCGATCGCCTTCGAGCTTCCAGGCGGTGGGGGCGTCCTTGGGCGCCGAGGACACGCGGCTGCCGTCCTTGAAGGTGTCGCCGTGGAAGACCACGCTGCCGTCTTCGTGGAACGTCCAGTACGCCGGCGTTCCCGACCGCTGATCGGTGCACCGCCACGGGCCGTGCATCAGCGCGGCATTCAGCGCCACGGGTGCCGTATGCGTGGCCGCCGACGGCGCGCGCTTCACGGGCTGCACCGGCGGCTGGGGAGGCCTCACCGTCTGTATGAAATCGTCGATGACCGGCGCAAGTTGAACCGCCCCCAAGCCGAGGGCCACCACGCCCACGAGCACGGGCCACTTCTCGCGCAGGTCGCGCAGCCAGCGCGGTTGCCGTACCGGCGCGGCCGACATGGCGGCCCCGGTCATCCCGGGGATCACGGTGGGAGGACCCGACATCAGCGGACTGGCGACGAGGCTGATCTCACCCTTGGACTCGTCCGCGTTCTGGGGGACTTCGCGCTCCACGCTGGCCGCGGCGCCAATGGCCCGCAGCGTGGCGGCGATGCGCTCGGCGTCATCCTTGGTCAGCTTGCGCTTGACGGCCTGCGGCATGCCGTTGAAGTACATTTCGGCCACGCGCGCCGGCAACCCGGTCACCCGCGCGAAATCCCGCTTGACCTGATCGACGTCCGCCCCGCCCAGCGTACGGCCCTGCAACACTACCCGGTAGTGCATATTCCGCTCCTGCGTTACGCGCGCAACGCAGCAAAATCGGTGCCCGCTGCGGCGCACCACGCGCCCATTCGTTCCTCGGCGCAACTTTCCCTCGCAGCGGCGCGGCGACTTGGCGCGGCGGCGAAACGGGGCCGTGCCGCGGCACCTGCCGCGGAGCGGCAGGCGGTTGCGCATACCGTCCGTCGGCCGGTTCGCCACGGATCGGCCCGGGCGCGCCTTCCACGCCGGAAGGCCCGTACGGACCTCCCGCGCCGCGTGCGGGCGGCCGATCGGGGTCAGCCTAGCGCTTGGCGGAAGTCGCCCACGAGGTCGGCGCGATCCTCGATGCCCACCGACACCCGAATGAGCGATTCCGCGATGCCCATGTCGCGCCGCCGGCCGGGACCCATCTCGTAGAAGATGGTCTGCGCCACGGGGATGGCCAGGGTGCGGTTGTCACCGAGGTTGGACGACAGTACCACGATCCGCAGGCGGTTCAGGAACGCCATCGGATCCACCCCGTCGACGAGCTCGAAGGAAAGGAGGCCGCCGAAGCGGCCGCCGAAGAGCCGGTCGGCCACGGCACGCTGCGGATGCACGGCGAGGCCGGGATAGTGCACGGCCTTCACCTGCGGGTGACTCGCGAGGAATTCCGCGAGGCCGAGCGCGTTGTCGCAGATGCGCTCCATGCGCAGCGCGAGCGTCTCCGCCCCCACCGCGATGTGGTGCGCCTGCTCCGCGGCGAGCGTGCCACCCCAGTCGCGCAGGCCCTTCTTGCGTAGCTGCTGCAGGCCCCAGTTCCTGGGCGGCTGCGACTTGTACGCCTCCGCGATGTTGGGGAAGCGGGTCCAGTCGAAGAGGCCGGTGTCGGTTACGCTTCCCGCGAGCGCATTGCCGTGGCCGCCGATGTACTTCGTGAGAGCGTTGACCACGAGGCTCGCGCCCACGTCCTTGGGCTGGAACAGCCACGGCGACGTCATAGTGTTGTCGACCACGTAGAGGATGCCCCGCTCGCGGCACAGCTCGCCGATGCGCGCGAGGTCCGCCACCTGCACGCGCGGATTGGCGATCGTCTCCACGAATACGATCCGCGTGCGCGGCGTGAGCGCCGCCTCGACCCTGGCCACGTCTGTGGCGTCCACCATCGAGACCTCGTGGCCATGCGCCTGCAGCGTCTCGAGCAAGCTGTTCGTATTGCCGAACACGAACTGGCTCGACACGATGTGGTCGCCCATCTTCAGCAGCGCGAGCATGATCGCGCCGATGGCCGCCATGCCCGTGGCAAAGACCACGGTCCCCACCCCGCCTTCCATCGCCGTCACCTTGGCCTCGAGAGCTCCTGAGGTCGGGTTGCCCTGGCGGCCGTAGGCGTAGCCGCTCGCCCGGCCCTGGAAGACGGCGGCGAGCTCGTTCGCATCGCGGTAGCCGTAGGCCACCGACAGGTGTAGCGGCTTGTGTAGCGCGCCGTGCTCGATCGTCGCGTCGCGATCGGAGTGAAGGATGGCGGTGGTGAAGCCGCGTTTGGCATCGTTGTTCATGGCTCGTCTCGTGCAATCTCGAAGCGCAAAACAAAAAACCCGTTTGGGCTTCCGCCAAACGGGTTTCGTGTGCCCCCCGGCATATCCTGCCGGTGGAGCGAACCTCGCTTTAGCGGAATTTATTACGCGCCCGCAAGCTGAAGCTTCAAATCGGCGCGAAGGATAATTATATAAACGGCGGTAGCAATTCGTCAATGCACGGGCAGGGGCGTGCTCGCGGGCGTGCTCGCGGGCGTGTGGCGACGTGCGGCCTATCGGGCGTGGCCGCTCGCGGCTGGGCGCGGGCACCGAGGCGGCGCGCGAGTATGCCGCGCACGCCGCCTGGCGAATGCCCCGAGGACTTGCGCGACCGAGCCGTATCGGTAGACTCGCGGCACCGGGCGGCGGGGTCCCAGGCCCGGCTTCTGCGTGCCCGCCCATGCCCTTCAGGAACGACACCCGCAAGCGCACGTCTCCCGCTTCCGCGTCCCGCGCCGCATCGACCCCCGAAGGGACGCGACGCGCGCGATCGCGGCGCCAGGCATCCGTCGCGCGCGCCGCGGATGTCGTGGCGGACCTGGCGGCGGCCGGTCGTCACGCCCAGGCGATTGCCCAGGCCACCGCAGCGCTCGACGGCGCGAAGCTCGCCATCGCCGACCGCCTCGCCCTGCTCGACTTGCGCGCCGAAAGCCACTGGGCTCAGGGTGACTTGGCGCTCGCCGCGGCGGATGCGCAAGCGATGCGCGCGATCGCGCAAGGGTCGGGCAAAGCCGCGCACCTCGCGCAGGCGCAGATCCGCATGTCGCTCGTCGAATCACGGGGCGGGCGTGGACCGGATGCCATGGCGACCGCAGAGCAGGCGCTGGCCACCGCCCGCAAGGCAGGCGACGCGTCGCTCGAAGCACGCGCGCTCGTGCGCTTGTCCGAAACCTACATGCGCATGCGCAAGTCCCGCCTGGCGCTCGACACTGCGCGGGACGCGGTGCGTGCCACGGCTGCCTCGGCACTGGTGCGCGAGGAGGGCCGCGCCTGGTGGAGCGTCTCTTCCGCGCAGAGCCTGTTGGCGGCACCAAAGGCGGCCAACGCGGCGGCTCGCAAGGCGCTCGCGCTGGCCCGCAAGACTGGTGATCGGCTGGGAGCGGGCAACGCGCTCAACATGCTCACCTTCAACGAGCCCGACATTGCCGCGAACCTGCGGCTCCTGAAGGAAGCGCGCAACGAATTCGCCGCCGCGGGCTATGTCGAGCGAATCGCCATGATCGAGAACAACATGGCGGGCCAGTACAACGACCTCGGCCTCACTCACCGTGCCAATCGTCTCTACGCGCGCGCGCTCGCGGGATACCGGCGTGCAGGCGTAACCGGCTGGTCCATCGCCCTGGCCCTGCATTCCCTCGCCCAGACATGGGCGACCCTCGGCGACTTCGACAAGGCGGATGCGCACCTCGCCGCCGCGCACGTGGAGCTCGAGCGCTCGGGACTGTCGAGCCTCGCCTTCCGCGCCTTCGACGACGCCATGTCCGCAGGGTGGCGCAAGGACTGGCATCGCGCCCTCGCGCACGCACGCGTTGCCCAGCGCGAGCACATGGCGGGCACCGACCCCGCCCTCACGATCAATGCGCACTCGAAGCTGGCCGAGGCCGCCCTCGAGACCGGCGAGCACGCGGAGGCCCTCGCCGTGACGCGCGTGGGCACCGACCTGCACCGTTCACTCGGCATGTCGGACATGCAGGGGGTCGAGAAAGTCACCCTCTGGTGGACCCACTACCAGGCCCTGCGTGCTAATGGCAAGACGGCCGAGGCCAAGCGCGCGCTCGCCATTGCCTACGAATTCGGCGTGCAAGGCATTCGCGCCATGACCGACGAGGGCCTGCGCCGCAACTACCTCGGCAAGAGCGCGGTGGCCCGCGGCATCGTCAAGGCATGGCTCGCATCGCGCAGCCCGCGCAATCGTCGCCGCCCGCCACATCTCGTCGGCGCATCGACGCTGAGCGAGCCCTTCGAGCGGCTCGTCGATACGGGCCTGCGCATGAACGAACTGCGCACGCGTGACGCGCTGCTCGATTTCCTGTTGGAGGAGGCCACCGAGCTGTCCGGCGCCGAGCGCGTGCTGATCGTGCATAGCAAGGACGACACGCGAAACGTCATCCGCGCGCTGCTGCCCGAAGGCGAGGACGCGGCGGCCGCACTCTCGTCTGCGCTGCCCTGGATCGACCAGGCGGCACGCAGGCAGGGCGCCGTGCTCGCCCACACGCCGGAGAACGCGCGCGCGCTCGACCAGCGATCGATCGTGGTCGCGCCGCTTCTCGTGCGCAAGGAGCCCGTTGCCTACCTATACCTCGACATCGACGGCGCATTCGGCCGCTTCCACGAGGCCGATCGCGATCTCCTCGCCATGTTCACGAGCCAAGCGGCCGTCGCACTCGATAACGCGCAGTGGTCCGAAGGCCTGGAAGTCAAAGTCCTACAGCGCACGGAGGAGCTGTCGGCCTCCAACACCATGCTCGAGCAGCGGGCACGCGAGCTCGCGATCATCAGCAGTATCCAGCAGGGCATCTCCGCGAGCCTCGACTTCCAGGCGATCGTGGAGCTCGTCGGTGACAGATTGCGCGAGATGCTCGGCGTGCAGGACATCGGCATCTCCTGGTTCGACGTTGCGCGCGACCAGTTCGAGTTCAGTTACGCGTACGAGAACGGCGTGCGACTCGACCTTGCGCCCATCCGGCTGCCGCGAGCGGCCCGTCGCCTCATGGCGGAGCGCAAGGCGGAGCTCTATGCAACGGCAGCGGAGCAGATCGCCGGGGGACTCGGCGCGATGCCGGGTACGGCCCAGAGCAAGTCCCTGGTTATCGCCCCGATCATCGGCAGCGATCGCGTGCTCGGCATGATCTCCATGGAGAACTACGCGCGCGAGCACGCCTTTGGAGAGTCGGAGCTACGCGTGCTGTCCACAGTCGGGGCGTCCCTCGGCGTGGCGCTCGAGAACGCCCGGCTCTTCGACGAGACGCAGCGCCTGCTAAAGGAGACCGAGCGACGCAACGCAGAGCTCGCCGTCATCAACAGCATCCAGCAGGCGGTGGGCGCCGAGCTCGACTTCCAGACCATCGTCGACGTGGTCGGCGACAAGCTGCGCGACGTCTTCGCGACGGGCGACATGAGCATCCGTTGGTGGGACACCGCCACGGGGCTCGTGCACGACCTCTATTCCTGGGAGCACGGCGTTCGCCTGCCCTTCCGCGCGATACCGCTGGTTCCCGGCACGATCCCGCACCGTTTCTACACGGAGGACCGGAAGGTCACGGTCGTGGGCTCGATCGCCGAGCAGGACGCGATGGGCTTGCCGGTCCGGCCGGGAACCGACCGTGCCCGAAGTCTCCTCATCGTGCCCATGCTCGCGGGCAACCGCATGCTGGGCTCGCTGCATCTCGAGAATCACGACCGGGACCACGCCTTCGGCCCCGACGAGATCCGACTCCTGGAGACCATCGCGTCGAGCATGGGCGTGGCGCTGCTGAATGCCAAGAGCTACGAGGCCGAGCGCCAGCGCGCGGCCGAGCTCGCCATCATCAACGCCGTGCAGCAGGCGCTGGCCGGCGAGCTCGACATCCAGGGCGTGTACGACGCCGTGGGCGACAGGCTGCGCGAGGTCTTCCCGAAGTCGCTCGAGGGCATCCGTGTGGTCGACCGCGTCTCGGGACAGATGCTGTTCCCGTACAGCCTCTGGGGCGGCAAGCGCATCGATATCCCACCCGCGCCACTGGAAGGCGTGGGTCTGGGCGCCGAAGTCATTCGCACCGGCCGCACGCTGATCGTCAACGACGACGTTCTCGGCGTGGCTGCCAGGCTCGGTTCTTCCAAACTCATCGCGGGCGAGTCTCATCCCAAGTCGTTGCTGCTGGTGCCCCTGCTCGCCGCCGGCCAGACGCAGGCGATCATCGTCCTCAACGACATGGAGCGCGAGAACGCGTTCCGACCGGAGGACGTGCGCCTCCTCGAAACGCTCGCCGCCAGCATGAGCGTGGCCATCGAGAATGCCCGCCTCTTCGGCGAGACGCAGCGCCTGCTGAAGGAGACCGAACAGCGCAGCTCCGAGCTCGCCGTCATCAACGAGATCCAGCGCGGTATGTCCGACGCCATGGAGTTCCAGGCCATCGTGGATCTCGTGGGCCACAAGCTCCGCGACATGCTCGACGCCGGCAACCTCGCCATTCACTGGCGCGACGAGCACGACTTCTGGCACACCTGGTACGCCTACGAGCATGGCGTGCGCCATCCGGGAGGCCGGTCCGGTCCGCACCGACCGGAGACGAAGCTCAACCGCGCCATGCAGCGCGGGCGGCCGGTTTACTTGCGTAACCGGGCCGAGATGGAGGCGCTCGGCATGCGCGTTGTCGCGGGTACCGACGCGAGCCTGTCTTGCGTCTTCGTGCCCGTCATGCTCGGCGAGCGGCTCGCTGGCACCATCACAGTCGAGAGCTTCGAGCGCGAGGACGCCTTCGACGACAGCGAGCTCGGACTGCTCTCCACCATCGCCGCCTCGATGGGGGTGGCGCTCGAGAATGCGCGCCTGCTCGACGCTACCCAGCGCCGCGAGCGCGAGGCCGCCGCGCTGGCGGAGGTCGGACGCGACCTGTCGTCGTCGCTCGACCTCGGCACTGTCATGGACCGCATTGCCCGCCACGCCAAGGATCTCCTGCAGGCGAGCAGCAGCGCGATCTTTCTGCCCATCGCGGGGACCGCGGGCTATCGCGCGATCGTCGCGCTGGGTGACATGGCGGAAGCGTTGCAAGCCACGACGATCGAGGGCGGCGTTGGCATCATCGGCAGCCTCGTGGAGAGTGGGCAGCCGGAGCTCATCAACGATGCGGCGGCCGATCCGCGGGCCATCCATATTCCCGGCACTCGCCGCGTGGCAGACGAGCGCCTGATGGTGGTGCCTCTGCTCGGACGCGAGGGCGCGGTGGAAGGCGCCGCGGCGATCTGGCGCACGGGCGGCGAGCCCTTCGATCGGCGGGACCTCGAGTTCCTCGCCGGTCTTTCGCGCCAGGCGAGCGTCGCCCTCCAGAACGCCCGGCACTTCGACGAGATGCAGGTGGCGCTCGAGCAGCAAACGGCCACGGCCGAAGTGCTGCAGGTCATCAGCAGCTCGGTGGCCGACGCCGCGCCCGTCTTCGACAAGATCCTGGAGAGCGGCCAGCACCTCTTCGCCACGGAGCAGCTCGGCATCTTCCTCGTGAAGGACGACGGCCGGGTCCACGCCGATGCCTGGCGCGGCGACGCGCTCGACGCGATTGCCCGAGCCTTTCCCCAGCCTGCCGAGCCCACCATGACCGCGCGGGCCATCCGCGAGCGGCGCACCCTCCACATCGCTGACGCGGCGGCGCTCGAGGATGCCCCGCCCACCGTGCGCGCCATGAGCGACCATTTCGGCAACTACTCGGCGGCGTGGGCCCCGATGCTGTGGGAGGACCGCGGCGTAGGCGCCATCTGCGTGCTCCGCCAGCCGCCGCGACCATTCACGGACAAGGAGCTAGCGCTGCTCAAGACCTTTGCCGACCAGGCGGTGATCGCCATCCAGAACGCGCGCCTGTTCAACGACGCGCAGGAAGCCCGCGCGGCGGCGGAGGCTGCGAACGAGGCGAAGAGCAGCTTCCTCGCTACGATGAGCCACGAGATCCGCACGCCGATGAATGCTGTGATCGGCATGAGCGGGCTCCTGCTCGACACGAAGCTCGATCAGGAGCAACGCGACTACGCCCACACCATCCGCGACTCCAGCGACGCGCTGCTCACGATCATCAACGATATCCTCGATTTCTCCAAGATCGAGGCCGGGCGCATGGACATCGAGGTGGCGCCCTTCGACCTGCGCGAGTGCGTGGAGTCGGCGATCGACCTCATCTCTTCGCGTGCGGTCGAGAAGGGCCTCGATATCGCCTACCTCTTCGAGGGCGACGTGCCGGCGGCCATCGCCGGCGACGTCACGCGGTTGCGGCAGGTTCTCCTCAACCTGCTGTCGAATGCGGTGAAGTTCACCGACGAAGGCGAGGTAGTGCTCACGGTGACCGCCAGGCCTCCGGTCGCAGGGCACGTCACGCTCGCCTTCGCGGTGCGCGACACCGGGATCGGGATCGACGACGGGGTCAAGGGTCGCCTCTTCCAGTCGTTCTCGCAGGCCGACTCGTCCACCACCCGAAAGTATGGCGGCACTGGTCTCGGGCTTGCGATCAGCAGGCGCCTCGCCGAGCTCATGGGCGGCTCGATGGCGGCAGACAGTGCAGGTCCCGGGCGCGGCGCCACGTTCCACTTCACGATCGTGGCGCAGGTGGCCGAGGTAGCGCCCGCACGCTCGCACACGATCACGGGCGTGCAGCCAGCGCTCGCCGGCAAGCGCATGCTGGTGGTGGACGACAACGCCACCAATCGACGCGTGCTGGGACTGCAAGCCACCAAGTGGGGCATGCTCGCGCGCGATACCGAAACGCCCGAACAAGCCCTCGCGTGGATCGCCGGCGGCGAAGCATTCGACGTCGCGATCGTCGACATGCACATGCCCGGCATGGACGGCGTCGCGCTGGCCCGCCGCTTGCGACAGACGCGCCCCGATCTGCCACGGGTGCTGTGGAGCTCGCTCGGCCGCCGCGAAGCCGGCGACGATGCGACGCTCTTCGCCGCATTCCTCGCCAAGCCGGTGCGCCAGTCCCACCTCTTCGACACGCTTGTCTCGCTGCTGGTCCGCGACGCCGTGCCCAAGCCTTCCGCGCCGGGGCCTAAGGTCGTCCTCGATCCCGGCCTCGGCGCGCGCCACCCGCTGCGCATCCTCCTGGCCGAGGACAACGTGGTGAACCAGAAGCTCGCGATCCGCCTGCTCCAGCAGATGGGATACCGCGCCGATCTCGCGAGCAATGGCCTCGAGGCAATCGCGTCCGTCGCGCGCCAGACCTACGACGTGATCCTCATGGACGTGCAGATGCCGGAGATGGACGGCCTCGAGGCGTCACGCCGCATCACGACGCATTGGTCCGCCGGTGAGCGGCCGCGCATCATCGCGATGACCGCGAATGCGATGCAGGGCGACCGCGAGATGTGCCTCGCGGCCGGCATGGACGACTACCTCACCAAGCCCATCCGGGTCGACCACCTGGTCGCGGCCCTGCTGCGCGCTCCCATGCGCAATGAACGGAGCCAGGCATGAACCCTATCGACCCCATTGACCGCGCGACCTTCGCCGAGCTGCGCGACACCACGGGCAGCGATTTCGTGCGCGAGCTCGTCGACGCCTTCCTGGCGGAGGCACCCGCGATGCTCGACGAGCTCCGCGACGCGCTGGCCAAAGACGATGCCGACCGCTTCCGCCGCGCCGCACATTCGCTCAAATCGAACAGCCACACCTTCGGCGCGATGTCTCTCGGCGCGCTCGCGCGGGAGCTCGAGCTCGGCGGGCTCCCGGTCGCGCAGGCACAGGGTACGCAGGCCCTCGTCCCCGTCGCAGCCGAGTACGCGCGCGCCGCGGCCGCATTGACGATGTTGCGCGATGAGTAGCACCGCACGGCTCCTCGTGGCCGACGACAACAAGGTCAACCGCCTGTTGCTGTCGCGCAACCTCGAGCTCCTCGGCCACGCGGTGGCCACCGCGGAGAACGGACGCATCGCGCTCGACATGCTCGGGCGGGAGCGCTTCGATCTGCTCCTCCTCGACATGGAGATGCCGGAGATGGACGGCTTCGCCGTGCTCGCCGCCATGAAGCAGGATCCCGCGCTGCGCGAGGTGCCGGTCATCGTGACGTCTTCGCTGGAGGGCATCGCGCATGTGGTGCGCTGCATCGAGCTCGGCGCAGAGGACTATCTCAACAAGCCCGTCAATCCGGTGCTGCTGCGGGCACGAATCGGCGCGAGCCTGGAGAAGAAGCGCCTGCGCGACCGCCAGCGGGAGCTGCTGCGGCAGTTCGCCACGCCCGAGGTGGCCCTCGACCTCGAACGGTCGGGCTTCGCGCTGGGCGGAAGGCGCGTACGCGCGAGCGTGATGTTCGTGGACATCCGCGACTTCACTCCGCTCGCCGAGGCGCAAGGCGCCGAGGAGACCATCGATCTGCTCAACAACTACTACGCGCTCATGTTCGATGCCATCGCGAGCCACGGCGGCATCGTCACGCTGATGCTGGGCGACGGCCTCATGGCGGTGTTCGGCGCGCCACTCGAGCTTCCGGGCCATGAGACCGCGGCGGTGGACGCCGCGCTCGAGATGACCGATCTCGTCGAGCTGTTCAATGCGCAGCGCGAGGCCGAGGGCAAGGCCCCGATCCGCATCGGGATCGGCATCGCTTCCGGCGAGATGATCGCGGGCTACGCCGGCACCAAGGCACGCGCGACCTACACGTGCATCGGCGACACCGTGAACCTCGCCGCACGCATCGAGCAGCACACCAAGGTCGCGCAGCGCACGCTGCTCATCGACGCCGTCACGCGGGCCGCGCTCGGCGAGCGCGCCGATGTCGAGTCGCTGGGACCCACATCCTTCAAGGGCGTGAGCACGCCGTTGGAAGTGTTTGCGGTAGGAGGCTGACGCAAGGCGGGACCCTCCGTGCCGCCCAAGGCGGCGCCAAGTCAGAGTCGCCCGCAGAACACTCGCTTCAAAGGCATGGGAAGGTCTGCGGCTGAAGGTCCAGCCTCGACCGAACGTCAGTCGATGACTGGCTCCGGACCAAGGCAGGCTCTCACTTTGGTCCGCCGAACTATACCTTTTCTTCCTCGAGGAGGTCCGCTTCCGCCTGTCCCCGCGCCTCGTTGCGCTCGAGCGCCAGGTGCGAGAGGTAATCGGCGGTGATGTCGCCCGTGATGTACTTGCCGTCGAAGCACGACGCCTCGAAGTTCACGAGCTTGGGGTTCGCCGCGCGCACGGCTTCCTTCAACGCATCGAGCTCCTGATAGATCAGGAGGTCGGCGCCGATCTCGGTGGCGATCTCGGCCTCGGTGCGGCCGGTGGCCACGAGCTCGTCCTGATTCGGCATGTCGATGCCGTACACGTTGGCAAAGCGCACCGGCGGCGCGGCCGAGGCGAAATACACCTTCTTCGCGCCCGCGTCGCGCGCCATATTGACGATCTCGCGTGACGTGGTGCCGCGCACGATCGAGTCGTCCACCAGCAGCACGACCTTGTCCTTGAACTCGATGCCGACCGGATTCAATTTCTGGCGCACGCTCTTCTTGCGCATGGCCTGGCCCGGCATGATGAAGGTGCGACCGATGTAGCGGTTCTTCACGAACCCTTCGCGATAGGTGAGCCCGAGGCGATTGGCAAGCTCCAGCGCCGAGGGCCGGCTGCTATCGGGAATGGGGATCACCACGTCGATGTCCTGGGCCTCGGGCATGCTGCGGATCTTCTCGGCGAGCGCGCCCCCCATGTTCAGGCGCGCTTCGTACACCGACGTGCCGTCGATCACGGAGTCGGGCCGCGCGAGATACACGAACTCGAAGATGCAGGGATTGAGCGAGGGCTTCTCCGCGCACTGGTGTGCATGGAACTTGCCGGTGGTGTCGACGAAGATCGCCTCGCCCGGCGCGACGTCGCGCAGCACGTGAAAGCCCAAAGGCTCGATCGCCACCGACTCGGAGGCCGCGATGTACTCGGTGCCGCCCATCGCCTCGTTCTTGCCGATGATGAGCGGACGGATGCCGAACGGATCGCGGAAGGCAAGCATGCCGTAGCCCGCGATCATCGCCACCACAGCGTAGGCGCCGCGGCAGCGCTTGTGCACACCTGCCACCGCACGGAAGATCGCCTCGGGGTCAAGGCGATGGTGCTGCGCGGCGCGCTCGAGCTCGAGCGCCAGCACGTTGAGCAGCACCTCGCTGTCCGAGTTGGTGTTGACGTGGCGGAAGTCGAGCTCCCAGAGCTCGCGCTTCAGGGCCTCGCTGTTGGTCAGGTTGCCGTTGTGGCCAAGCGTGATGCCGAAGGGCGAGTTGACGTAGAACGGCTGCGACTCGAGCTCGGAGAACGCCGATCCGGCGGTGGGATAGCGGCAATGGCCGATCCCGGACGAGCCCATGAGGTCGCGCATGTTCCGCGTGCGAAACACGTTGGTGACGAGCCCCGGTCCCTTGTACATGTGGAACATGGGACCTTCGCTCGTGACGATGCCGGCGGCATCCTGGCCCCGGTGCTGGAGCAGAAGCAGCCCGTCATAGAGGAGCTGGTTGACCGGCGTGTGCGCGACCACGCCTACGATGCCGCACATGGCATACCCTTTCGACTGCCCCCTAAACCTTCGGGCCGCGTTCCTGGACTATGCGGCCTTCGCGCGAATAATCAAGCCGTTGCACCCATTCAGCGGGGAGCCAGGGGGCGCACGACAGGGCGGCGGCCACGAGGACCGGCGCAAGGGCGGCATTCTGCCACCAATCGTGCCGCGGCAGGGATGTCAGGCCCGCGATCAGCACGAACGCGAGCACCAGCACCACCCCGCGCGCGATGCCGAAGATGCCGCCCAGGAAGCGATCCACGAAGCCCAGGCCCGACTTGCGGATCACCGTGGAGAGAGGCCACGCCACGAGCGCGCCCAGCACGATGGACAGGATCATGATCGCCACGAAGGCCACGATGTAACGCACGACCGGGCTGCCGCCAAATTCCGGCAGCCACGCGCCCACCAGGGGCGAGAAGGCGAGCGCCGCGAAGAAACCCAGCACCCAGGCCAGGAGCGCGATCAGCTCGCGGGTGAAGCCTCGGGCGTAGGCCAGGAGGATCGACAGCGCGAGCACGCCGATCACCGACCAGTCCAGAACCGTCATCGAGTTCGTCTGCCGCGAGGCGACGGGACGGGCGGGCTCACTTCGCCGCCGCGACGATCCCGTTGTACCCCTCGCCCTTCAGCTTGTCGCGGGCCGCGGCGGCGCTCTCGCGGGAGGCATAGGGGCCGATGCGCACCCGCCACAGCGTGCCCTTGCTGGTACTGGCCTGCTCGGAGTACGCGGGGTAGCCCGCGCGCTTCAACTTGCCAACCAAAGAGTTGGCGCCGTAGGCATCGGAGAACGCGTACACCTGCACGGCGAAGTCACCCCCTGGGGTGGCACCGTTGGCGGCCCCATTGGCGGCGGGGGCCTTGGGGGTGGCTGCAGCGGCAGCCTCGGTCTTCGCGGGCTCCGCCTTGGATGCCTCGGCCCTGGGGGCGTCCATCTTGGCGGGCTCGGCCTTCGCCGCTTCCGCGGGCTCGGCGCTCTTCGGCGCCGCCTCGCCCTCCGCCTTGGCGGCCTCCGCCTTGGGTTCAGGACGCGTGGGCTCGACCTTGGCCTCGCTCCTGGGCTCGGCCTTGGTCGCAGGCGCCTTCGCCGAATCGGTCTTGCCGGGGTCCGCCTTGCCCTTGTCGGCCAATCGATTGACGAACTTGCCGTCGTCCACCGGCGGGATCTTGACCGCGACGTCCTCGCCCAGCGGCTTGGGGTCGCTCTCCAGGAGCATGGGGACCACCACCGCCACCACGAGGGCGAGCACGATGGCGCCCACGAGGCGGCGCCGGGCCCGGCGTTTGAGGTCGTCGAGGTTGACGTCGTCGGCAGCGGTCATGGTCGAAGGGGGCGGCGGCCGTCGGGCACCGCGTGCTCGCCCGCGAGGAGATCCTTCACGGTGGCCACGGTATGGAACGATCCGAACACGACGATTCTAGCAGCCTCCCCCGCCAGCTCGCGCGCTGCGCGGTAGGCAGCGGACACCGTGTCGAACGTCCGGATGGCCGTGGCGGGCACGCCGGCCATGCGCAGCGCGTCACGCAGCGGCTCGGGGCCGCTGCCCCGCGGTCCGGGCAACCCGGCCACGCACCAGCGATCGATGCGAGGCGCCAGCGCCGCGGCCACGCCGGCCATGTCCTTGTCGCCGAGCATCGCGCACACGGCGATCGTCTCGGGGTGGTAACCCATGGTCGACAACGCGTCCGCGAGCGCCCGCGCGGCGTGGGGATTGTGCGCCACGTCGAGCACGGTGGTGGGCCGGCCAGGCAACACCTCGAAGCGCGCCGCCAAGGTGACGTTCACGAGCCCTTCGCGCACAGCCTGCGCGCTCACCGGCAAGCGCGCGTGCAGAAGGTCCAGCACGGTGAGCACGGTGGCGGCATTGCCCAACTGGTAGCGGCCACGCAAGGCCGGCACCGGCAGGCCGAAGCGCTCGCCGCGGGGGCCGCGATAGCGCCATTGCGAGCGCTCGTCGACGTAATCGAAATCGCGGCCGAGCACGAGCAGGGGGGTGCCCATTGCCGCCGCCGCGGCCGCGACGCTGGCCGGCGGATCGCGGTCACCGCACACCGCGGGACGGCCACGGCGGAAGGTGCCCGCCTTCTCGCGCCCGATGTTCTCGCGCGTGGGGCCGAGATAGTCGACGTGGTCGATGTCGATGGCGGTGAGCACGGCCACGTCGGCATCGACGATGTTCACCGCGTCGAGCCGGCCGCCCAGTCCCACCTCGAGCAGCAGCACGTCGGGCGCCTGCCGCGCGAAGAGCCACAGCGCGCACAACGTACCGAATTCGAAGTAGGTGAGGGCCACGTCGCCTGCGGCCTTGCGCGCGTCCTCCACCGCGTCGAACCCGGCAACGAGCTCGTCGTCGGAAGCCTCGCGCCCATCCAGGCGCACCCGCTCGTGGTAGCGCGAAAGATGCGGCGACGTGTATAGCCCCGTGCGATATCCGGCGCAGCGCAGGATCGACTCGAGCATGGCGCAGGTGCTGCCCTTGCCGTTGGTCCCGCCCACGGTCACCACGGGGCACGCGACGTCCGCCGCGAGGTGGGCGCGCACGGCGCGCACACGCTCGAGGCCGAGCGCGATGGCCTTCGGATGCAGCGTCTCGAGGTAGGCGAGCCAGCCGGAGAGCGTGGCGGGGCGCTCCACGGGGGTGGTTGCCCGGGCGCGCGTTACGGGGCGGGCTGCCGCGTGAGCAAGGCGAGCAGGCGCGCGAGCTCGTCGCGCAGCTGGCGCCTGTCCACGATGAGATCGAGCGCGCCCTTCTGCAGGAGGAATTCGGCGCGCTGGAAGCCCTCGGGGAGCTTCTCGCGCACGGTC
>CALFEY010000007.1 GCA_937958295.1 uncultured Pseudomonadota bacterium | reverse complement strand
GCCCTTGGCGGCGGCGATGAACTCCTTCACGTTCTTCTGCGGCTGGCTGGCGTTGTTCCACAGCACGAACTCGTCCATGGCGATCACCGCCACGGGCGTGAGGTCGCGCCAGTTGAATGGGATCTTCGCGGCGAGCGGCAGCATGTAGATCAGCGAATAGGCGATGAGGACCTTGTTCGGATCGCCCTCGCTCGATTTCATGTACATGAGCGCTTCGCCGCCGGAGGCGCCGCCCTTCAGCGACACGATCACCGGCTGCTTCATCAGGTTGTTCTTCTGGACGGCTGCCTGCATCATCCGCGCCATCTGGTCGGAGGCACCGCCTGCCCCTGCCGCCACCACGATCTCGACCGGCTTCGAGGGCTCCCATGCCCATGCCGGGGTTAAGGGCACGAGCATCGCCAGCGCACCGGCGGTCTTGACGAATCGATTCATGCGTTCCTCCTGGGGTCGGTGCGCCGCGGGCCCTCTTGACGGGGCCGGTCGTGCGGCGCGGTTCGCTGCGAAACCGCTACGTCTGCTTCATGCTGCGCGTCGTTGTGCGGTGGTGGTGGCGCTCTCGCCTTGCAAGTAGGCGAGCGCTTGGCCTACGCCTTCTTTGCGATGCGGCACGCCGCGGGCGGACAGTCCCATCTCCACGCCGCAGAGCGTGCCGCAGAGCATGAGATCGTTGAAGAAGCCGAGGTGGCCGATGCGGAACACGCTGCCGGCGAGCTTGCCGAGTCCGGTGCCCAGCGACATGTCGTAGCGGGCGAGGATCTCGCGGCGCAGCGCATCGGCATCGTGGCCGTCGGGCATCATCACCGCGGTCAGCGACCCGCTGTATTCAGCGGGGTCGCGGCAAAGGATCTCGAGGCCCCATCCGCGCACGGCGCGGCGCGTGGCCTCCGCATGTCGCTGATGCCGCGCGAACACGTTGGGCAGGCCTTCCTCGTGCAGCATGGCGAGCGCCTCGTGCAGGCCGTAGAGGATGTTGGTGGCTGGAGTGGACGGAAAGTAGCCCTGCCGGTTCGCCGTGATCGTCTCGTCCCAGCGCCAATACGCGCGCGGCAGTCGGGCGGTCTTGCTGGCGGCGAGCGCCTTGTCGCTCACGGCGTTGAACGACAGGCCGGGCGGCAGCATCAGACCCTTCTGCGAGCCGGCGACGGTCACGTCCACGCCCCATTCGTCGTGCCGGTAATCGAGAGAGGCGAGCGACGAGATCGTGTCGACCATGAACAGCGCGGGATGACGGGCGCGGTCGATTGCCTCGCGCACGGCCCCGATGCGGGTCGTCACCCCCGTGGACGTCTCATTGTGCACGGCCATCACGGCCTTGAACGTGTGGTGGCGATCCTCCGCCAGCCTGGCCTCGACTTGCGCCGGGTCCACTCCGCTGCGCCAGTCGCCCGGCACGAACTCCACCTCGAGCCCGAGCTTCTGCGCCATTGCGCGCCAGAGCGTGGCGAAGTGGCCCGTTTCGAACATGAGCACCCGGTCGCCGGCGGACAGCGTGTTCACGAGGGCCGCTTCCCATGCGCCGGTGCCGGAGCCGGCATAGATGACCACCGGCCCCGAGGTTCCGAAGACCGGCTTGAGTCCGGAGAGGATCTCGAGCGTAAGGCGGCCGAACTCCGGTCCACGGTGATCGATGGTCGGCTGGTCCATCGCGCGCAGGACTCGGTCCGGAACATTGGTCGGACCCGGGATCTGCAGGAAATGCCGGCCGGATGGGTGGCTGTCGAGCTGGAACATGCAGGCCTCGCGAAGGCGCGGATCGAATACATTCGCGCTTGGTATACAAAATCTAGTGTAGTCCGACAACCTGCAAAGCCGCAAGGACTTTGGCGCTCGGGCAGGCAAAGGGGGCCCTGAGCTGCCGCGCCAGGTCGAATCGAACGGGGGCGCGCCGGCACGCGCCGGGCCGGCAGCATGGGTGTGGCCCGGCCTGGCGGCGGTGGCCGGCGGGCCGTCGGTTACGCTAGGGCTGGGTCGTGTCGGGGCGAAGCTGCTCGGCTTCTACCGCCTGCCGTGCGAGGACGGACGCGCACTTGGCGAGGACGTGCTTACGGAGCACGCGCGCCAGACGAGCGCCGTCGCGCGCCTCGAGCGCCTCGACCATCTCGGAGTGCTCGCGCACCGCGGTGTCCCACTTGTCGCGGTCGAAGTTCGAGCGGAAGCGCAGCGCCTGCAGGCGGCTGTTGAGCGTGACGTAGGTTTCGCGCAGCACGTCGTTGCCCGCCGCCCGGTTGATCGCGTCGTGAATGAGGAAGTTGCGTCGGTAATAGCTCGGCAGGTCGCGTACCGCGTGGCTCGCGAGCATCTCGAAGTGCAGCGCACGGATCTCGTTGACCTCGGCATCGGTGATGCGCGCGCACGCGAGTTCGCCACCCATCGCCTCGAGCCCGGCGATCACCTCGAAGGTCTCCTCGATATCCTTGGTGGACAACTGCAGCACGACCGCGCCGCGGTTCGGCAGTAGGCTCACGAGACCTTGCGCTGCGAGCACGCGGAACGCCTCGCGCAGCGGCGTGCGCGACACGCCCAGCTTGTCGCACAGCATGCGCTCGTTGAGGCGCGTTCCGGGGACGAGTCCCCCCTCCACGATCATGCGCTGGAGCTGCGCCACCACCGCCTCATGCAGCATCTGCGGCTGTATCGATACGAGACTGGCGTCGGCCTCGACAATTTCCACGTTCCGCAACCTCCGATGACGATCACGCGCTTTACGGCATGACTGAAGTGGTATACATAACGGCGGCGGAGATATCGAAGCGGGTGATTGCCGCCCTCGTCTCCGGCCACGCGGCGGCTTCGATTATCGTGCAAATTCCAGTGAATTCAAAGGCCAAGCGCTACTACCTGACGATCGGCGGCAATTACACGGTCGAATTTGCTGCTCGACGGGGGCCGCTGCCTGGGGCCCCTCGCGGTATACCGGCATGACGGGCGCCGATTTGGAATCTGTTGCAAATGGGGAGGCCGCGACCTTCGCGCGGGCGGCCTCGGCGACCTTGCCGGCCTCCGTGGCCGATCGCCTGCGCGAGCTCATCATCGAAGGCGAGCTTGCGGCCGGGACGCACCTGAACGAGCGCGCCCTCTGCGATCGGTTGGGCGTTTCGCGCACGCCGCTGCGGGAAGCCTTCCGCATGCTCGCCTCCGAAGGGCTGGTGGACCTCACCCCCAACCGGGGCGCACAGGTGGTACTGCTGTCCATCGCCGACATCCGCGACAGCTTCGAAGTGATGGGAGCCCTCGAGGCGCTGGGCGGCGAGCTCGCCTGTGCCCGCATCACGGAGAGCGAGCTTTCGCACGTGAAGGCGCTGACCTACCAGATGCTTGCCTGCCACGCTCGCCGCGACTTGCCGGCGTACTACCACCTCAACCGCCTGATCCACGACCGGATCAATGTCGCGGCCCGGAACGCGGTCCTTACGCACACGTACACCACGCAGAACCTGCGCATCCAGAACCTGCGCTTCCGCTCGAACTTCGACGAGGACAAATGGGCCAAGGCGGCACGCGAGCATGAGCGGATGATCGCTCTCCTCGAGGCCCGCGACGGCCCCGCGCTCGGGGCCTTGCTGCGGGCGCACCTCGCGGCCAAGGGCGCGGGCGTGCTCGATGCGCTGGCGCATGCCGCTCCTTCCGTGCTGCCGTGAACCCGCCCGACACCCATCGCCTGCAGTTTCATCCGCGTCCAGTGGCGAACGATCGGGCGGATCTCGGGGCAAAGCTGCGCCGTGCCGTCATGGGCGACGTGCTCTTCGATGCCGCGTCGCGCGGGCGCTATGCCACCGACGCCTCGATCTACCAGGTGATGCCGGTCGGCGTCGTCGTGCCCCGCAACGACGACGACGTGCGCGCCGCCTTCGCGATCTGCGCCGAGGCCGGCGTGCCGCTCCTGCCGCGAGGTGCGGGCACCTCGCAGTGCGGGCAGACGGTGGGCGCCGCGGTGATCCTCGATCACAGCAGGCACCTCGCCAAGGTTCTCCACCATGATGCCGACGCCGGGACGGTGACCGTCGAGCCCGGGATCGTGCTCGACGCGCTCAACGCCTGGCTGCGGCCGCACGGCGTGTGGTTTCCGGTGGACGTGAGCACGTCCGCGCAGTGCACGCTCGGCGGCATGGCCGGGAACAATTCCTGCGGCTCCCGCTCGATCGCCTACGGCAACATGGTGCACAACGTGCGGGCGATCGACGCGCTGCTGGCCGACGGCACGTGCGCGCGCTTCGGCCCCGGGAGCGAGATGAACGGCGCGCCGCCGCGCGTGCGCGACCTTGTGGCCGCGCTGGGCGCCATCGGGGCGCGCGAGCGCGACGAGATCGCAGCGCGGGTTC
>CALFEY010000006.1 GCA_937958295.1 uncultured Pseudomonadota bacterium | reverse complement strand
ATCTCCGGGGCCGCCTGCGGCAAAGGCGCGGCACCGGCCTTGCCAATGGCCCGGTCGGCCGGGCCGCCCCGGTTGATCACGCCGCCGCGCCCGAGCGCGGGAATCATGTTCAGACGCGTGAGGTGCTGGTTCAGGTGCGCATAGATGACGTTGATGTCGCCGAGCGGAGCCTGGTTTAGATCCTTCATGATCTGGAACTTGGTGCGCCGGTCGGTCTTGAGGGTACCCACCGCCTTGGAGAAGGCGCCCACGATGGTGGCGGGCCCGAGCGGGTTGGCCTCGGTGGCGAGGTCGGGCCGGCCGAGGAGGTAGCCCACGCCGCGGTTGAGCGTAGCGAGCTCGTCGTGGCACAGATTCTCCACCACGCGCGTGATATTGCCGGCGAGCACCGCCTCGTCCATCGATTGCGTCTCGACCAGCGTGAGATTGGTGGCGTCGGCGGCCTTGTGGAAGTTCTGCTTGTCATCACTGCGGCCGGATACCCGCTCGTCGATGAGCTTGCGCAACTGCTGCTCGAACTCGGCCATCAACGCCGGGCGATCGCTCTTGAGCGTGCCGCGCGCGTCGAGGAACATCTGCTGCTCCTCGCGGACGTCGGTCTTGCTGGCGCGGTCCATGAGCGTGTCGCTCACGCGGTCCAGGATCTGCGCAAACGATGTCGTGAGACGCGTGACCGCCATGTCGCGGCATTCGTTGAGAATGCGCGCGAGCTCGCGTGATGGCTGCCGCTTGGCGACGGCCTCGGAGGGCGTGGCGTTCACGTCGTGGATGGACCGGGGCTTGCCTGACTCGTCAAGGTGTTAGGCAACAATATCGCGAACTTACTGTAGCACGGCCGTTCCCATGCGGGTACGCCTGCCCGGCAAACGGCCCCGCCGGCGCCGCCGCGGTGTGCCATCCATGCGAATTCCCCGCGCGCGCGACATCGACCCGCCGGCCGCGAGCGGTCAGCGCGAAAGCTCGGCCCAGGCCTTTTCCACGCGCTTGAACGACACCGGGAAGGGCGTTTTCAACTCCTGCGCGAACAGCGACACCCGCAGCTCCTCGAGCAGCCAGCGGAACGGGACCAGCCTGGGGTCCGCGCGTCCCGCCGCCCGCTCCTCCTCCCGCCGCTCGAGATAGCGTCGCCACCACTGCGCCACCTGCTCGGCGTGCCGGACATCGCGGTCGGGACGCTCGGCGTACTTGGCCACACGGCGGTCGAGGGCGGTGAGGTAGCGGGGAATCTCGGCCAGCTGCTCCCACGGGGTGGCGCTGAAGAAGCCGGGATGCACCAGGGAATCGCGGCCGGCGCGCACGTCGGCCGCGAGCCGCGCCCAGGCCTTGGGCGCTGCGGCGAGCCGCTGGCCGAGCGCGTGATGGCGCACGGCGATCTCGCCCAGGAGCCTGAAGGCCCCTTCCATCACCGCCGGCAGACGCGTGCGGGCGCGCTTGACCTGTTCCATGAACTCGCGTTCCGAGCGCGGCAGGTCGTCGTCGGCCAGGAAGGCGCGCATGCGCGCGGCGGCCAGGACGTCGGCGAGCAGCCGGTCGGTGGGGATCGTGGCCTTGAGCTTGAGCGCGGCGTCCTGGAAGCCGGGACCACCCTTGTCGTAGCGCCCCATGGCGTCGCGCAGGGCGAGGGCCATGAGTCGCACCACCCCTTCGCGGGTGCTCGCGTCGGCGGCCTCGCGGGTGTCGAGCAGGGCCAGTGAGACGCTGTCGCCATCGTCCACGAGCGCCGGATAACCCGTGACCCGCGCGCCGCGTCGCGTCAGCGCCAGGGACGATGGCAGGTCGCCGAAGTCCCAGCGCACGAGGCCCTTGCGCTCGAAGGACGGATCGACGTCGGCAAAGGAAAGTGCCGCGGCTTCGCCCAGCTGTGCCCGCAACCGGGCGAGGTCGCGGCCGGACGCGAGCTCCTTGCCGGCGTCGTCCACCACGGCGACGTTGACGAGCAGGTGCGGCGGCACCTCGACGTCGCGCAACAGCGCGAGGTCCACCGCCGTGGCCAGGCGGGCGGCGAGCCAGTCGCGCAGCGCCTGCGCGAGCGGCGTGCCCATGGTGGGCGCGGCATCGAGAAACGCCGTGACCGTGTCGGGGACCGGGATCACACGATTGCGCAGCGCCTTCGGCAATGCCTTGAGAAGATGGGTGACCTTCTCGCGCACCATGCCGGGAACGAGCCAGGAGAGGCGGGCGTCGGGAAGCTGGTTCAGAAGGCGCAGCGGGACGGTAAGCGTGAGACCGTCGAGCGGATGGCCGGGGGCGAAGCGGTACTTGAGCGGCAGCACCACGTCGTCCAGGCGCAGCGACTCCGGAAAGAGGTCGGCCGTGACCGCCGCCGCGCCGTGGCGCATGAGCTCGTCGCGCGTGAGGAACAGGCGTTGGGGATCGCGGCGCTCGGCCTCCTCGCGCCAGCGCTCGAACGTGGCGAGCGAATGCACCTGGGCGGGGACGCGCGCGGCGTAGAAGGCGGCAATCGTCGACTCGTCGACGAGCACGTCCTGCCGGCGCGCCTTGTCCTCGAGCGCCTGCACGTCGGCCACCAGCGCACGGTTGTGCGCGAGAAATGCGCCGCGCGTGCGCAAGGCCGCCGGCACCAGCGCCTGCGCGATGAAGACCTCGCGCGCCGCGACCGGATCGATGCGCCCGAACGAGACCGGGCGCCGGGCGACGAGCGTCAAGCCGTACAGCGACACGCGCTCACTCGCCACCACCTCACCGCGCTTGTCTTCCCAGTGCGGCTCGAAATGGTCGCGGGTGACGCGATCGCCCGCCACTTCCTCGATCCATTCCGGCTCGATCTTCGCGGCGCAACGCGCGAATAGGCGTGACGTCTCGGTGAGCTCCGCCGCGAGGATCCACTTGCCGCCCTTGCGCGCGAGGCCCGAGCCCGGATGCAGGTGGAAGCGGATGCCACGAGCGCCGAGATAGCCCTCCTCGGCATCGCTTTTCACGCCCACGTTGCCGAGGAGCCCGGCGAGGATGGCCTTGTGCAGGAGCGCATAGCGGGCCGCGTCGAAAGCCTTGGGCAGCGCAGACGACCACGTCCACCCGGCTTCCTCGAGCGTGGCCACGAGCTGGCGGTGCACGTCGCGCCACTCGATGAGCCGCAGGAACGATACGTACTGGGCACGGCAGGCGTCCACGGCGCGGCGATGGGAGAGCTTCTGCGCCGTGAGATCGGCGAAGAACTCCCACAGCGCGACGAGTGAGAGGAAATCGGAGCGCTCGTCGCGAAAGCGCAGGTGCGCCTGGTCCGCCGCCTGCTGTTTCTCGAGCGGGCGCTCGCGCGGATCCGGGACCGCGAGAGCGCTGGCGATCACCAGGGCCTCGGATAGGCAGCCTAAGTCGCGCGCGGCGAGCACGATGCGGCCGATGCGCGGGTCGAGGGGCAGGCGCGCAAGCTCGCGGCCGAGGGGCGTGAGGGCGCGCGTCGCCTCGACGGCGCCCAACTCCTGCAACAGCTGATAGCCGTCGGCGATCGCGCGCGGCGGCGGCGGCTCCACGAAGGGGAAGGCGGCCACGTCGCCCAAGTCAAGCGCCGCCATGCGCAGGATCACGGAGGCGAGCGAGCTGCGCAGGATCTCAGGATCGGTGAAGCGCGGACGCCTGGCGAAATCTTCCTCGGCGTACAGGCGCACGCAGATGCCGTCCTGCACCCGCCCGCTGCGACCGGCGCGCTGCTGCGCGGCCGCCTGCGACACCTTCTCGATCTGCAAGAGCGTGGTCTTGTTGCGCACGCTGTAGCGCTTCACGCGCGCGAGGCCGGCGTCGATCACGTAGCGGATGCCGGGCACCGTGAGCGAGGTCTCGGCCACGTTGGTCGACAACACGATGCGCCGGCCGCGGCTCGGCGCGAAGACCCGCTGCTGGTCGGCCACCGACAGGCGTGCGAAGAGCGGCAGGATCTCCACATCGCGCGCGTAGGGGCGCCGTGCGAGGCTCGCACGGAGGAGATCGCCCGTCTCGCGGATCTCGCGCTCGCCGGGGAGGAAGACGAGGATGTCGCCCGGACCCTCGCGCCACACGTCCTCGGCGGCATTGACGATCGCCGCCTCGAGATCCTCCTCGTCGTCGGCCTCGTTCTCCGTCCCGGCTGCGACCACCGCCTGACCGCCCGCGAGCGGCCGATAGCGGATCTCCACGGGGAACATGCGACCCGACACTTCGATGACCGGCGCCGGCTTGCCGTCGTGCGCGAAGTGCTGCGCGAAGCGCTCGGCGTCGATGGTGGCGGAGGTCACGATCACCTTGAAGTCGGGCCGCCGCTCCAGAAGCCGCGCGAGATAGCCGAGCAGGAAGTCGATGTTGAGGCTGCGCTCGTGCGCCTCGTCGAC
>CALFEY010000005.1 GCA_937958295.1 uncultured Pseudomonadota bacterium | reverse complement strand
AACGAGCTGCAGGCGCCCGGCGGCCTGGGGGGCGCGAGGATGCGATCCGAGGCGCCCGCGGGCGGGCAGGGCGTCGGCAGCGCCGCCGCCGAACACGCGCTCAAGGCTGTGGCCGCGCAAGGCCCACGCGATGCGGGTGCCGGCGTCTTCGTCGGCGAGCTCCGCCAGCGAGAGAAGGGCATTGGCAGCCGAGTGTCCCGCCCCGACCACGAGCACGCGCTTGCCGAGGTAGCGCTGCTTTGCCGCGCCCGTCACGTCGGGTATGCCGTAGTGGATCTGCGCCGCCGCGCCTTCCTCGCCGCGCGCGGGCAATCCGTTGGCGCCCAGAGGATTGGGCGTTGTCCACGTGCCCGAGGCATCGATCACCGCGCGGGCGCGCATGTCGCTCACGCCTGCCTTCGTGGCGACGCGGAGCGTGAATGGCGCGGCGGAACGTCCCGCGGACTTGACCTTGTCGAAGCCATCGCGTGCGATTGCGATCACGCGGTGCCCGCAATGCACGAACGCCTTGACCTCGTCGAGCGCGACATACGGCGCGAGGACACGCTCCACGACCTCCCTGGCCAGCGGCAGCGCATCGGGGTCCGGCGACTGCCAGCCGTGCCTGGACAGTGCCCGGGCCACCGCGTTATCGAGGTTGTAGCGCCAAGGGGAGAACAGCGGGACGTGGCCGTAGTTGAGAAGATTCGCGCCCACCGCGGGCGCCGCTTCCAGCACCAGGGGCTCGATGGCCCGCTCGAGCAGGTGCGCTGCGGCCGCCAGACCGACCGGACCGGCGCCGATGACCGCTACGGGGAGTTGTCGTGGGGAGGTGAGCGTGCTCATTCCAATCTCCATGATGCTGGGGCCTGTCGGCAGGCCCTAAGGGGAAACAATATCCGCACCAGTGGGCACCGCCGCGCAGCAACTGGCCGTGGTGAGGCCTGCATCCGCGCGCAACGCAGTCAGGAGCAGGGCCAGGGCCCGGTGCACCGAGGCCCTGTCTGCGCCGGCCAGCGCATCCATTACGCGCTCGGCGTGGGCTTCGAGCTGGTCGTTGAGTGCCTTGTGCCGACGAATGCCCGCTGGCGTGAGCTTGACGAGCCAGCTGCGCGAGTCCGCCGGATTGGTGCTCTTGGCGACGAGGCCTTCCGCCACCAGGCCATCGACGGCACGACCGATCCAGCTCTTCTCCAGGCAAAGGCGCCGCCCCAGCTCGCCTAAGGGGATCGCGCCCGTACGACCGAGCTCGGTGATGACTTGGCATTGCGTGGGCGTGGTGGCGCAGCAGTCCGCCGCCATACGCTGAGCCCGGGCGTAGAGACGGGTCACTTCGCGGAGCAGGTCGCCGCTCAACTCGACGTTGTTCGACATGGTAGCTAATAGCAACAATATGAGGCTAATTTACAACGCGCGAATTTACTAGTCAATAGCAACTAAAGTGGATGGGCGGTCGCGCGCCGGCGGCGCCGACCGGCACTTCGCGGGGTGTCATGGAGGTGTAACACCGTACCTCCACAATCCGCGCATCGTTAGAGGAACAGGAGCACCCATGAAGCGCACCACGATGCAAGTTTTTCTACTCGCCGGGGCACTCGCCTTCGGCCTTTCCGCCCATGCCGCCGACATCACCGGCGCGGGCGCCACCTTCCCGTATCCCATCTATGCCAAGTGGGCCGATGCCTACAAGAAGCAGACCGGGATCGGCATGAACTACCAGTCGATCGGCTCCGGCGGTGGCATCGCGCAGATCAAGGCAAAGACGGTCGACTTCGGCGCATCGGACATGCCGTTGAAGCCGGACGACCTCCAGGCGGCCGGGCTCATGCAGTTTCCGGCCGTCATCGGCGGCGTCGTGCCCGTGGTGAACCTCGAGGGCGTCGCCCCGGGGGCCCTCAGGTTCACGGGCCCGGTGCTCGCGGATATCTACATGGGCAAGATCAAGATCTGGAACGACAAGGCCATCGCCGATCTCAATCCCTCCATCAAGCTCCCGGCCGATCCCATCACCGTGGTTCGGCGGTCGGACGGCTCGGGGACCACGTTCATCTGGACCGACTACCTCTCCAAGATGAGCCCGGAGTGGAAGAGCAAGGTCGGCGCCAGCACCGCGGTGGCGTGGCCGGAAGGCGTGGGCGGCAAGGGCAATGAGGGGGTCGCCGCCTACGTGCAGCGCATCAAGGGGTCGATCGGCTACGTGGAATACGCCTATGCCAAGAAGAACAAGATGATCTCCGCGGCGGTCCAGAACAAGGAAGGGCAGTTCGTCCAGCCCGACGACGACAGCTTCGCGGCCGCGGCGGCGTACGCCGACTGGAAGGCGGCTCCCGGCTTCTACCAGATCCTCACCGATCAGCCGGGCAAGACGAGCTGGCCGATCACGGGCGCGTCGTTCATCCTGATGCACACCAAGCAGGACAAGCCCCAGCAGGCCGCGGAAGTCCTCAAGTTCTTCGAGTGGGCGTACAAGAACGGAAAGGCGATGGCCACCGAGCTCGACTACGTTCCCATGCCCGACACGGTAGCCAAGGTCGTGGCCGACGCATGGAAGGCGCAGCTCAAGGACGGCACGGGCAAGGCGATCTGGAACTAGTCCGCGTCGTCCCCAGGCGAGCGCGCACTGCCGCGGCCGCGAACCCGGTGTTCGCGGCCGATTTCTTGTCGAAGAGGCGATAATGGCCACCCCGTCCACCGCTGCCGCACTTCCGCCCCACATGAGTATTTCGGAGCCCCGGCGCGTCACGCGCGACCCCGAGCCCCCGACCGCTTCGCGGGCAGCGGGCGTGTGGCAGGACAAGCTGTTCGAGAACATCACCCGGTTCTTCGCGCTCCTGGTGCTCGCCCTCCTGCTGGGCATTCTCCTCGCCCTCGGCTACTCCGCGCTGCCGGCACTGGACAAGTTCGGCCTTTCGTTCTTCACCACCAGCGTCTGGAATCCCGTCACGAGCGACTTCGGAGCGCTCGCGCCCATCTACGGCACCCTCGTCACGTCCGTGATCGCGCTGGCGATCGGCGTTCCGGTGAGCTTCGGCATCGCGCTCTTCCTCACCGAGATGTGTCCCACCGTCCTCCGGCGCCCTCTCGGCACGGCCGTGGAGCTGCTCGCGGCCATTCCCTCGATCATCTACGGCATGTGGGGCCTGTTCGTATTCGCACCGATCTTCGGCGACTACATCCAGCCGCTGCTGCAGAAGATCTTCGGCAACCTGTGGATTCTCGGGCCGCTCTTCAAGGGGGCGCCGAATGGCATCGGCATGCTCTCCGCAGGGATCATCCTGTCGATCATGATCATCCCGTTCATCTCGTCGGTGATGCGCGATGTATTCGAGATCGTGCCGCCGGTGTTGAAGGAGTCCGCCTACGGCCTCGGATGCACCACTTGGGAGGTCGTGTGGAACGTCGTGCTTCCCTATACCAAGGTGGGCGTGATCGGCGGCATCATGCTCGGGCTCGGTCGCGCGCTGGGCGAGACGATGGCGGTGACGTTCGTCATCGGCAATGCGTATCGGATCAGTGCGTCGCTGTTCGAGCCGGGCAACTCCATCGCCTCGGCGCTCGCCAACGAGTTCAACGAGGCGGCCGATCCCGTGCACCGCGCCTCGCTCATCGCCCTCGGGCTCGTGCTGTTCGTGCTGACTTTCATCGTCCTCGCCCTGTCCCGGCTGCTGATCGCAAGGCTCGCCCGGGGCGAGGGGAACAAGACCTAAGGCCCCGTCTCCGTGAACTACCTCTACCGCCGGCGGCTCTTCGTGAACCGCTTCAATCTCGTCATGTCGCTCGGCACGATGTGCTTTGGCATGGCGTTCCTGCTGTGGATCCTCGCGGTGCTGGTCTGGCAGGGATTCTCGGCCCTGTCGCCGACGCTCTTCACCCAGATGACGCCGCCGCCCGGCTCCGCGGGCGGCCTCGCCAACGCGATCGCCGGGAGCGTGCTCATCGTGTTCGTGGCCACGTTCATCAGCACACCGATCGGCATCCTCGCGGGCATCTACCTCGCGGAGTACGGGAAGGAAGGCTGGATCGCGAGCTCGACCCGCTTCATCAACGACATCCTGCTCTCCGCCCCGTCCATCGTGATCGGCTTGTTCGTGTACACGGTCTACGTCGCGCAGGTGAATCATTTTTCCGGCTGGGCGGGGTCGGTCGCCCTCGCGCTGATCGCCATTCCCGTCGTCGTGCGAACCACCGAGAACATGCTGCACCTCGTTCCGAACAGCCTGCGCGAAGCGGCGGTGGCCTTGGGTGCACCCATGTGGAAGGTGATCCTCATGGTCACGCTGAAGGCGGTACGCGGCGGGGTGATCACCGGGATCCTCCTCGCGGTCGCCCGCATGTCGGGCGAGACGGCTCCGCTGCTGTTCACTTCGCTGAACAACCAGTTCTGGAGCCTCGACATGAACGCCCCCATGGCCAACCTGCCGGTGGTGATATTCCAGTTCGCGCTCAGCCCCTATGAGGACTGGAAGTCGCTGGCGTGGGCCGGAGCGTTGCTGATCACCCTCACCGTGCTGCTCATCAACATCCTTGCCCGCTCCGTATTCCGGCAAGCCTCTACCCGCTAGGAACGCGCATGAACGACACCGCACTCGCACAGCGTCCTGCCGCAGCGCCGGCCGGTCAGGTCGACGCCCCTCCCAAGATGTCGATTCGCTCGCTCGATTTCTACTACGGCAAGTTCCATGCCCTGAAAAGCGTGAGCCTCGACATCGCCGAGCGGCGCGTCACCGCCTTCATCGGCCCCTCGGGCTGCGGCAAGTCCACCCTTCTGCGCACCCTCAATCGCATGTACTCCCTCTATCCCGGCCAACGCGCCACCGGGGAGATCAACTTCAACGGCGAGAACGTGCTCACCGCCGGCGTGGACCTCAACCTCCTCCGCGCGAAGGTGGGGATGGTGTTCCAGAAGCCCACGCCGTTCCCGATGTCCATCTACGACAACATCGCCTTCGGCGTGCGGCTCTACGAATCGCTCGGCCAGCGCGAGATGGACGAGCGCGTCGAGTGGGCGCTCACCAAGGCGGCAATGTGGAACGAGGCCAAGGACAAGCTGAAGCAGAGCGGCATGG
>CALFEY010000004.1 GCA_937958295.1 uncultured Pseudomonadota bacterium | reverse complement strand
CGTCGTCACGCCGAACATGGTGAGGCCCACTGCGGGACGCGGCTTCTCGTGCGTCCCCGGAAGCGGAAAGCGGATTGCTCCGGCAAGGGCATTTGCGGCGTTGCCGAGAACGCGCCTGGAAATCGAGTTGAGGCCCGCCACGTCCACGACCGAGTACATCATCGCGATGTCGTTGGGGCCGACGTAGGGGGCCACGTTGCCGGACGCGACGGTGGAGACCATGACCTTCGGCACGCCGATGGCGAGCTCGCGCATACCGGGCGTGATGAGCGCGGTGTTGCCGGACCCACCGATGCCGATCATCCCGGCGATGTCGTCGCGGGACTGCATGACGAAATGGCGGAAGGCTTCCGACATGGCGGCAATGGCACGCCCGCGGTCGGTCTCGCCCAGCACCGCCTGCGCGCCCTGCGGATGGGACTGTGCGACGCGCTTCGCGGAGACATCCGCGCCGGCGTCCTCGCTTCGCGTGCCCACGTCGACGAGCTTGGCGGACACGCCCGCAGCCGCCAACACGTCCTTCACGTAACGCAGCTCCTGCGCCTTGGTGTCGCAGGTACCGACCACGAATGCATGCCGCACGATTCCTCCTGTCGCCGGCGCGATCACCCGCGGGTGTCACGCACTTTTGATGGCCGGGCAGCGGAGCTATCGGCCACGATGCGGCGACTCTAAGGGCGAGAGATCGACACGACAAAGGAATCCAGCTAGAGTTCCACCAGGTGGAATGCACGAACGCGAGCTGCGGCCGACACGATGAAACCGAAGACCGTGCGCGCACTGGATCGGGGCCTGGCAATCCTGCGGTGCCTGCAGAGCGACGGCAGCGGCTCACTGCACGACCTCCATCGCCGCTTGGAGCTGCCCAAGCCCACGCTGCTGCGGCTGCTCGCCACGCTCGAGGACGCGGGCTTCGTCTGGCAGGGCCTGGAGGACGGGCGATACCATCCAAGCCAAGCGCACGACCTGCGCGAGCGGCGGCATCGCTCCGACCAGCTCGCGGAGGTTGCCGGCCCCGTGCTCGACTGGCTCGTCAACAAGATCCAGTGGCCCTCGGACCTGTCGGTGCGCCAGGGCATGCACATGCAGCTACGGGAGAGCAGCCGGCTGCGCTCCTACTTTTCCTTGCACCGGCTGTCCATCGGTTTCCGCATCAACATGGCACTGTCGGCACCGGGGCGGGCCTACCTTGCCTTCTGCCCGGAGCGAGAGCGCCGTGCGATCATCAACCAGCTCCGCATCGCGAAGGACCCCGGCCTGCGCGAGGTGGGCGGCGAAGAGGCGCTGCAGAGAATCGTGAGCGAGACGCGCGCGCGCGGCTTCGGCACACGCGATCCGCGTTGGGGAGGGCACGTCAGCCAGCCGAAGTCCGAGTACGACGACGGCCTGATGGCCATTGCAGTGCCCATCATCGTCCGCTCGCGCGCCATCGGCTGCATCAACCTCGTGTGGATCGCGCGCCTGTTCAAACCCGGACAGATCGTGCGGGAGCACCTCGCCGACCTGCAGGAAGCATCGCTGCTGATATCCACGCGCTACATGGCCGCGGCGGGCTAGTTAGCGGTGCTGCGCGGGGAGCATCCCCCCAGACACGCTGTTCGCAGTCCTCGCGGTAGCGCCACGCCGGGACGCGCCACGGCCTCCGGCAGCGCGTGCCCGGCGAGCCACCGCGATAGCGCAGCGGCCTCGCCGCGACGCGGCGAGTAGCGCACGACGAGGAGCTCGGCGCCCGACACGGCGAAGGCCAGAATGCGTTGGATTACAGCGCGTTGATGCGCTCGAGGGCGCCCTTCGGCCACTCGTTGCCATACTTGGCCACGTGCTTGGCCTGTGCTTGCTTGCGAAACGCCGCGAGGTCGGGCTCGTAGATCTTGTTGCCCTGCGCCTTGAAGAAGTCGAGGGTGGCCTTCTCCTCCGCGCTGAACTTGACCACGTAGTCGTCGATGGCCTTTTCCGCGGCGGCCCGAAACCGCGCCTGCTGTTCCGGCTTCATCGCGTCCCACACCTTCGTGGTCACACTCATCACGTCGTAGCCGATCACGTGCGAAGTCAGCACGAACTGCGAGGTGACCTCGTAGAACTTCATGAGCTTGCTCGCCACGAGCGGATTATCCTGGCCATCGATGGCGCCCGACTGCAGCGCCGTGTACACCTCGGCGTAGGCCACGGGC
>CALFEY010000003.1 GCA_937958295.1 uncultured Pseudomonadota bacterium | reverse complement strand
GAGTCACTTGCGCGTGCATTGAGCCTGACCTGCGACAGGGCCGCCAGGACCGCGACGTAGCCCAGCGCCGAGAAGGCGAAGCACGCGCCTTCGCCGAAGTGGGCCACGAGGTAGCCCGCGATGAGCGGTCCCAGGAGGCGCCCGGCGTTGTTCATGAAAGCGGCGAGCGCCACGGCGCTCGGCAGGTCGGACGCGTCCTCCAGGAGGTCGGGCACCATGGATTGCCGGAGCGGGTTCTCGAGGGCAAGACACACGCCTTGCACGCAGGTGATCGCGAGCAACACCGGGTAGGACGCCCATGCATTGAAGGCCAGCACCGTGAGCACCACGGCCTGGGTTGCGCCCACCACCTGCACCGCCATGAGGGCCCGCCGCCGGTCCACCCGGTCGGCGACCAGCCCCCCGAACGGGGCCACGAACAGGTACGGGATCTCACTGACGAACGCCGCGACGCCGAGGAGCAGCGGCGAGCCCGTGATGCGATACACGAGCCAGATCACCGCGATCCGCTGGCACCAGATGCCGACGAGGACGATGCCCTGTCCCGAGATGAGCAGGCGATAGTCGCGGGAGCGCAACGCCCTCAGTGCATGCGACACCCGGCTACCTGCCCTTGAAGCTCGGCGGCCGCTTCTGCGCGAATGCGGCGCGCCCTTCGGCGCGATCGTCGGTGTCGCGCAGGAGCCCCCAGACGTGCCGCTCCGCCATGAGGCCCTGCTCGAGGGGCACGTCGCGAAAGCGCGTGGCCAGCCGCTTGACGGCGCGCACGGCGAGCGGCGCGTTGGCCACGATGCGCGACGCGATGGCATGCGCCGCGGCCGGCAAGTCGGCGAGCGGGACGACGCGGCTCACGAGCCCGATGCGCAACGCTTCCTGGGCGTCGATGGCATCGCCCGTGAGCAGGAGCAGCATCGCGTCGGATGAGCCGATCACTCGCGGCAGCCGCTGCGTCCCACCCGAGCCAGGGATGGTGCCGACCCGCACCTCGGGCAGTGCGAAGGTCGCGTTGTCGGAAGCGATCCTGATGTCGCACGCGAGGCCGATCTCGAGCCCGCCGCCGCGGGCATGGCCATTGAAGGCGCAGATCAGCGGCTTGTCCATTTCGATGCCCGCGGTGAGGGACTCGTTGCTGCCGTCCGCGAACGCCTGCGAGGCGAAGGAGCGATCGGTGGGCGGCGCGCCCTTGAGGTCCGCCCCCACCGAGAACGCGCGTCCGCCCGCACCCGTCACGATGCCCACGTCGACGTCCGGGTCGGTGGCGATACGCTGCCATGCCTCGCGCACGGCGCCGCGCATCGCATGGTCGATGGCGTTGAGCGCGTCGGGGCGGTTGAGCACGAGCGTGGCCACGCGGTCCTCCACGGTGATCTCGACGGTCACGGGCGCCTCTTAAGGATCGATGCGGTGGCGGAAGCCGGCGGTACGCGCGGCGGCGGTCTTGTGCAGCGTCGCGAGGATCACGTCGCGCGTCTCGGCCGGGTCGATCACGTCATCGATGAGTCCCATGCCGGCGGCCTCCCAGGCGCTCGACTCGTGCTCCAGGAGCACCATGATCTCGGCGCGCTTGGCCACCGGATCGGCGGCCGCGGCGATCGCCTTGCCGTGCATCAGCTCGACGGCGGCCTCCGGCCCCATCACGTCGAAGTGCGCCGTGGGCCAGGCCACGATGGTGTCGGGATTCATGACGCGTCCGCCCAGCGCGATGTACGCGAGGCCGATCGCCTTGCGCATCACGATCGTGCACAGGGGAACGCTGGCGGCACACATGGAAGTCAGAAGGCGCGCGGCCAGCGACACCATGCGCTGTCGCTCGATCTCGGGCCCCACCAGGAAGCCGGGCGCGTCGATCATCGTCACGAGCGGGATGTGGAACGCATCGCACAGGTCGACGAACTTGCGCGCCTTGATGGCGCTCTTCTCGTCGAGGATCCCGGCGCGTGCCTGCGGATTGGAGGCGATGAAGCCCACGGGCTGGCCGGCCATCCGGCCGAACGCCGTGACGAGGTTCGGCCCGTAGCGGGGACGGTAGTGGAAGAGCTCGCCGGCATCGACGATGAGTGCGAGCACCTTGCGCACGTCGTAGGCCTGGCGAGAGGCATCGGGGATGAGCGCGCGGATCCGCTCGCGACCTTCGGGCGTGTCGAGCGCCGCGGGTCGTGCCGGCGCCACCGGCGGCAGCTCGTCGCAGTGTCCCGGAAGAAAGGACAGGAAGCTGCGGATGGCCTGCAAGGACTCGGTGTCGCTCGCGCCCACGTGGTCCGCCTGGCCCGTCACCACCGCGCTCGTTTCAGCGCCTCCGATGTCCTCGCTCGTGACGGTCTCCCGGATGCCGACCTTGACCACCAGCGGGCCGGACATGCCCATGAAGCCGGACTTCTCCACGATGGTCACGAAGTCGGATTGCGCGGCCGTGAACGACGGGCCGCCGAACGCGCCGCCCATGGCTGCCGCCACTTGCGGCACGCGGCCGGACATCCTGAAGTGCTCGCTGAACCGCGCACCCATGCCTGCGGCCATCGCGCCGTAGGACTCCTGGACGCGCGCCGCGCCGGCTTCCATGAGGGCGATGAAGGGCCGGCGATTGGCGAGCGCCGCCTGGCGGACGCGGCTCAGCTTGATCTCGCCGACGCGTCCACGCGTTCCGCCCAGCACCGTCACGTCGTCCGCGGCCACGTAGACAACCCGGCCGTCGATCGTGCCGTGGCCGGTGATGAGGCCATCGGCCGGTGTGCGGTCGCGCAGGTCGGGATGGCCGCTGCGCCCGAGCACGCCCATCTCCACGAAGCTTCCGGCATCGAGGAGCACGTCGATCCGCTCCCGCGCCGTGAGCTTGCCCTGCTCGCGAATCTTGGCGAGGGCGTCGGGCCGCGGGGCGGCGCGCGCGGCTTCGCGGCGCTCGTGCAGCGCGGCGAGGTGCTTCTTGTCCATGGGGCCTCCGTTCGTGTCGGTGCAGTGTGCCGCTAGTGGCACCGCACAAATCCATATTGTGAAACTGCATAATCATATTCGCTCGGCGCGGAAGCCGGCAAGGGTTCGCGCTTCACGTATTGACATCCGCCGTTGTTGTCTCTAGCGTTGAGGTGCCGAGGGGCGCAACGATGACCTCGCGGAAGCGCGCGATGCCGACGCCGCACAATACCAATATATGGACTAATCGGCCAAACGGAGGAAGCACCCGATGTCGAAATCCTGTTCGCGCATGCCGGCGGCAGCGCTTGGCGCGTTGCGCTGCGCGGCGCTCGTCTTGCTCGCCGGCGGCGTACTTGCGGCCCGTGCGGCCGACTACAAGCCGGCGGTCGATCGTGAAACGCTTGTCGTCGCTCTCGAGAAGTCCATCAGCAACCTCGACGCCCAGGTCACCTCCACCGGAGACTCGCTCCTGTACGCGTGGCAGGTGTACGACACTCTTTACGGCTTCGATGCCAAGGGCAACGTGGTGCCGCGCATGGCGAGCGCGGTCAAGGTATCGCCGGACCGGCTGCGCTACACCTTCACGCTGCGTCCGGGCATCCGCTTCCAGAACGGCGACCCGCTCACGCCGGAGGACGTGCGCTATTCGCTCGAGCGCATCCTCGATCCGGCGGTCAAGAGCACGCGTCGCGTCTACTTCGCGCCGGTGGTGGCCGGCATCGAAACCGGGCCGGACACCGTCACGATCGTCCTCAAGCAGCCGGATGGGGCCTTTCTCAACAAGGTCGCGGGTTTCCTCTTCGTCATCCCGCGCAACTACGCCACCAAGCTCGGAACGCCCGAGGCCTTCGCGGCCGCGCCGATCGGGTCGGGACCCTTCAAGGTGAAGGAGTTCAAGGTGGGCCAGTACCTCGAGCTCGAGCGGTTCGACGGCTACTGGGGCCAGGCGATCGGCGAGCGTCCCGGTGTCAAGCGCATCGTGCTCCGGTTCGTCCCCGAGGCGGCGAGCCGGGTCAGCGCGCTGCAAAGCGGCGAGGTGGATCTGGCGGCCGTGGTCCCGCTACAGGACGTCGCGCGCCTCAAGTCCGACAACGGTCTCGAGGTGCTCGTCAACCCGAACGGCGGTCCGCTGCACGTGCGGCTGTACTCGAACGTGCCGAGCCATCCGTTCTCCAAGCGCGAAGTGCGCCAGGCGCTCTCGTATGCCGTCGATACGAACGCCATCATCAAGGGCATCCTGTACGGCAACGGCAGTCCCATGGGGTCGTTCATCTCGCGGTACTACCCCTACGGCGGCGACCCCGACCTCAAGCCCTATCCCTACGACCCGGCCAAGGCCCGCGAGTTGCTGGCCAAGGCGGGGTATCGCAACGGTTTCGAAGTCAAGCTCTACGGCGGCACGGACCAACCGAAGGAGCTTGCCGAGGCCGTCGCCGCGTACTGGAGCCAGATCGGGGTCAAGACCGAGATCGTGCGCATGGACTATCCGGCGTTCATCCGGCTCAACAACACGCACAAGGCCGGCCCTGCCACCGTCACGATCTTCTCGAACGTGATCTACGACCCGGTCCACCCGATCGTCGGCACCTTCTCCAAGGATGGCACGTGGTCGGACTACTACAACCCCGATGTGGAGGCGCTCATCGGCGAGCTCGAGGGCACGGTCGATCCGCAGGCCCGGGGTGCCTTGTTTCGCAAGATCGGTCGCATCCTGCACGACGATGCGGCCGCCGTGTTGTTGTCCGAGCATGTCTACGTATACGCCCGGAAGAAGGATCTGAACTGGCAGGTGCAGCAGGGCTCGGGGTTCCTCAATTTCCGCGGCACGTCCTGGAAGTAGCCCGCGCGAACACAAGCGCGGCAATCGACGGAGGATAAAGATGATGGCAATGGCAAGACGGACTGCGCTACGCAGGATGGCTTTGGGAGTTCTCGCGGCGGGCGCGATCACCGTCGCTCCGCTTCACGCGGCGGACAAGACGACCCCCGCGATCAACCGCGACACGCTGGTGGTGGCCCTCGACAAGGAGATCCAGAGCCTCGATGCGCTGGTCACCGCGAGCGGCGATTCGCAGCGCTACGCCATGCAGATCTTCGACACGCTCTATGGCTTCGACTTCAAGGGGAACATCGTCCCGCGGATGGCCGACTCGCACAAGATATCGCCCGACGGCCTGGTCTATACCTTCAACCTCAAGCCAGGCATCAAGTTCCACAACGGGGATCCGTTCACGTCGGAGGACGTCAAGTTCTCGATCGAGCGGATCATCGACCCCGCCTCCAAGAGCACCCGGCGTCCGTTCTTCGCGTCGGTCGTGGACTCGGTCGAGACGCCCAATGCGCAGACCGTCGTCGTCAAGCTCAAGAAGCCCGACGGCGTGTTCATGAACAAGGTCGCTGGGTTCCTGTTCATCGCGCCCAAGAACTACATCTCGAAGCTCGCCAATCCCGAGATGTTCGCCCAGGCACCGATCGGCACGGGTCCGTACCGGGTCAAGGAAAACAAGATCGGACAGTTCCTGGAGCTCGAGCGGTTCGATGGCTTCTACGGCGAGAAGCCGGGGATCAAGCTTCTCGTGTTCAAGTACATCCCGGAGCCCACCAGCCGCGTGAACGCGATTCTCGCCGGCGAAATCGACATCGCCGCGATGGTGCCCCTGGCCGACGTCGAGCGGCTCAAGAAGGATCCGGCGCTCGCCGTGATCGTCAATCCGGTGTCCTCGCCGATGCACGTACGGCTCTACTCGAATGTGCCGGGCACGCCGCTGTCCAAGCGCGAGGTGCGCCAGGCGCTCAACCACGCCGTGGACGCCAACGCCATCATCAAGGGGGTCTTCCACGGGGTGGGTGCCCCCATGGGCACCTTCATCTCCCGCTATTTCCCCTACGGCGCCGATCCCGATCTCAAGCCGTACCCGTACAACCCCGCCAAGGCGAGGGAGCTTCTCAAGCAGGCGGGCTACCCCAATGGCTTCGACATCGAGCTCAACGATGCCGTGGGCACGCCCAAGGAGTTCGCCGAAGCCGTGGCCGCCTATCTCGGGCAGGTGGGCGTGCGGGTGAAGATCAACCGGATCGACTACGCCGCCTGGAGCCGGCTCAACAACACGCACAAGTCCGGACCCATGACCACCACGCAGTTCACCAACGCCATCTACGACCCCATCCATCCGGTCGGCGGCTCGTTCTCCAAGGACGGCACGTGGTCGGACTACTACAACCCCGAAGTGGAGAAGCTCATCGGCGAGCTCGACGGCATCACTGGGGCGGAGCAGCGCGGCGCGGCGTTCCGGAAGATCGGGCGCATCCTCCACGACGACGCGGCTGCGCTGCTGGTCACCGAGCTCTTCAACGTGTTCGCGAAGAAGAAGGACGTCAATTGGGAAGTCCAGCAGGGGTCGGGCTTCCTCAACTTCCGCAAGGTCAGCTGGCAGTAGGAGCGGACGGCATCAGTCCACGGCGAGGGTGACAGGGGAATCGCCCTCGCTGATGGGGTCCCCTTCGCCGCCGCGGATGGCCACCACGCGGCCGGCCTTGGGCGCGACGATCGGGATCTCCATCTTCATCGATTCCACCACCACGAGCGTGTCGTCCTCGGCCACAGTGTCCCCCACCGCGACGAGGATCTTGCAGATCACGCCAGTCATTTCCGACTTGAGGTCGAGTTGCGTCATGGACAGGCCTTTCCGGAGCGCGGATCCATACGTGCACTATGTGGATCAATTGTTGATTGGAATCAGCACCTCCGATTATAGCGCTGCCCTGGGCTAGGCGGCGATATGGCTAATTCTCATAGATAAAGACGTGGCATATGCGGCGCTGTTGATGAGCTCTGTCATGCAATCAATATATGGAACATAAGAACGAAGCGATGCCCTGCGATGCCCATGGATGGGACGTGGTGGTGGTGGGCTATGGGGCCGCAGGGGCCGTGGCGGCCATCGAGGCGGCGCGCCAGGGGCTGCGCGTCATGCTGCTCGAGAAGATGCCCGACCCCGGTGGGATCTCGATCCTCTCCGCCGGCGGCGTTCGCATCGGGTTCGATGTCGAGGCGGTGTTCGCCTATCTGCAACACACCTGCGGCGGGCGTACGCCCGACGACGTGCTGCGCGTCCTCGCGCAGGGCATGGTCGAGATGCCCGAGTACATCCGTGGGTTGGCGCAGGTCGACGATGCCCACATCGAGGTACGGCCGGCGCACGGGAACTATCCCTTTCCAGGGTGCGACTCTCTGGGCTACGCGGAGGTCGAGTCGATTCCCGGCTTCCCCGGCGCCGGCGTCACCCCCGATCAAGGCTACCTGGCGGCCCGGCCCCTGCGCCCCGGCTG
>CALFEY010000002.1 GCA_937958295.1 uncultured Pseudomonadota bacterium | reverse complement strand
CCGCTGCTCCACGAGGCGCGCGACCTCGTCCTCGTGATCGACGGCCGCCAGCACCACCACGAACTCGTCCCCGCCGAGCCGGCTCACGGTGTCCCCCGCCCTGACCGCCGCACCCAGCCGCTGCGCAACAGAGCGCAGCAGCGCGTCGCCCACGTGGTGGCCGAGGGAATCGTTCACGTACTTGAAGCGGTCGAGATCGATGAAGAGCACCGCCACCTTCTGCCCGGCGCGCGCGGCCTGCTGCAGGGACAGTCGCAGGCGCTCGGTGCACAGCGACCGGTTGGGCAGGTCGGTGAGCACGTCGTGGTGCGCGAGATAGCGGATGCGCTCTTCGCTCTGCTTGCGGTCGGTGATGTCGATCGAGATGCCGATGTAATGCGAGATCTCGCCCAGCGAGTCGAGTACCGCGGTGAGCGCGAGCCAGGCGGGAAACAGGTCACCCATGCGCCGGCGGACCCACACCTCGCCCTGCCACGAGCCACGCGCATCGACGTCGCGCCACCAGGGTTCGCCGGCCTGCACGCCGTCGCGGTCGGCCACGAGGAAGCCCGGCAGCTCGCCCAGCACGTCGCGGAATTCATAGCCCGTGGAGCGGCAGAACGAGCGGTTCACCGAGAGGAGCCGGTGCCGGCCGTCCATGATCATGATGCTCTCCGACGATGCCTCGAAGACCTTGGCCCACAGCTCGAGGCGCTGTTCCATCGACTTCAAGTGATTGATCGGCGCGAACGCGGTGAGCACGGCGTCCTGCCCGAGATAATTGAGGCGACGTGCCGACAGCACCGCCCACGAGGCTTCCCGCGTGCCGCGCCAGCGCACCTCGAACTCGTCCACCGCGCCCCGATCGGCGAGCTGCTGGAAGAGCCGCGAGCGGGTGCCCGACTCGAGGCCGCCGCTCCACGGATCGCCGCTGCGCCCGTTGAGCCACGCCTGCGCGGGCTGGTTCGCGTGCAGCACGTCATGGGTGGGGATGGACGTGACCACGAGCGGAATGGGAATCGCATCCACGAGCTCCTGTTGCGCAGCCGCAGCGCGCGCGCTCGCCGCGAGCTCCTGCTGCACGAGCCGGTTGCGGTCGAGCTTGTCGAGCATGTCGTTGAAGGCGGTGACCAGGCGGCCGATCTCGTCCTGGCTCGACCACCGCGCGCGCAGCGTGTAGTCGGCCGAGCGGCTCACGCGGTCGGCCACGTCGGCAAGATGCCGCAGCGGCCGCGCGATCTGCCGGGCCACGAAGAACACCGCGGTGAGCAGCAGCGTGAGCAGCAGCAAGGTGGTGCCGAGGTGCAGCCACATGCGCAGGAAAAAACCCTCCACGCGCGCGTCGAGCAGGCGTTGCATCTCGTCGTTGGCGGCGCTCCACGTCACGGCGAGGGTGTCGAGGAGCTGCGCGCGCGCCTCCACCACGGTGTTCCACAGCGTAGGCGACGGGGCGCCGTCGACGTAGTTTCGCGCGGCGGTGCGAAAGGCCTCGATTGCCGCGGCGACCTTCGCCCGGGAGGGGTCGAGGGCCGCCTTCAGCGCAGGCTTGCCGGCCGCGAAGGCCTCGGCGTAGTCGCTCTCGATGCCCTTGGCCACGGCATCGAGGCGTCCCTCCTGAATGAAATACTGCGTGCGTTCGCCGCTCGTGGTGGTTGCCCCCACCGCCGCATGCGCGGCGAGACGCTCGGCGATCCCGGTCTCGATGTCGAGCAGGTCCGGAAAGCGCAGCAGGAGCAGCGACATCGTGTAGTAGCTGTCGAGGTCGGGATCCAGGATCAGGTTGGACTGGTTGCCGAGGCGCGTGACGAGCGCGCGCCCGCGGTCCAGCGCCTCGGTCGCGAGGGGGGGGCGCTCGGCCGGCGGCGCCTTGGCCACGCGCTCCAGCGCCTGCGCAAAGGCCCCGACCAGATCCGCGCTTTGCATGCCGGCACCGTAGCGCGCCTCCGCCGTTGCCAACGCAACCAGGTGCCGACCGTAATCGGGCGGGGCGATGCCGCTGCGCACCGGTCGCGCGACGTCCACCAGCGCGTCGCGCACCACCGAGATGTACGTGTTGCCCGCGATCTCCTTGCGCGCGAAGTCGATCGCGATGAATTTCTCGTTGATGAGGATGGCCGAGATGAAGATCACGGCCGACAGGTCGAGCAGATAGATGAGCAGCAGCTTGCGCCCCACGGACAGGCGCGCGAGCAGGTCGGAGAAGAAGCGCAGCATCGGGTGAAGGAGAGAGCGCGGATACCGAGGCCCGCGCGGGCACGCGAGCACCGAAGCAACCAGCAACAACCGTGCCGTCGTGCACCGCGAGGCCCTGCGGCCAGGCCGCCAGCACCAACATGGGGCAATTGCGCTCGCCCGCTCGAACCCGGGGCACGCGAACGCGGGGCGCCGGCCGTGGCCGGCCCCCCCGGGGAGACGCTACACGATGCGGCCGAACCAGAGCATCGACAGGAGCGCCGCCAGCACGGCGAAAAACGCCGCAGCCGCGGCGAACAAGGCCGTGATCTCGGTTTGCTTCTGCTCGAACACGAGCCGCGAATTGAGCGACTCGTACACCTTCTTGAGCTCGGTGGCGGTGCCGGCGTAGAAGTAGTCACCCTGGGTGATGTTGGCGATCTGCTTCAGCGAGTTCTCGTCGAGGCGAACACGCATCGACCAGCCCTCCGCGCCGATCATCTCGCCCTTCTCCGTGCCCACGCCGACCGTGAACACGCGCACGCCCCGCTCCGCGGCCATCCGCGCCGATTCGATGGGGTCGGGACCGGTCGTGGTCTGGCCGTCGGTGAGCAGGATGATCGCGGCGTTCTGGTACGACCCCGGCGGCACCGGCTTGACCGGCTCCTTGGCGCTGTCCTTGTCGCGCGAGCGGCGGTCGAGCGGCGTGTTCTTCTGCGCCTCCGGACGCGGATTCCATGAGCGCAGGTCGAACTCGACGTCGGGGAAGATCGTCTTCAGCGACACGAGAATCCCGGCCCCCACGGCGGTGCCGCGCTGAAGCTGGAAGCGATCGATGGCGGCAACGAGGTCCTCGCGCTCGCGCGTGGGGGGCTGCACCACAGCGGCCGTCCCCGCGAAGGAGACGATGCCCACGCGCGTGTGCGACGGCGTGTCGTTCACGAAGGCCTTGGCGGCGGCCTGCGCGGCGGCCAGGCGGTTGGGCTCGACGTCGGCGGCGCGCATACTGCCGGACACGTCCATGGCGAGCACGATGGTCTCGTGCTGCGACGGCAGCATCACCACCGCCTGCGGCCGCGCGATGGCCACGATCATGAGTGTCAAGGCCACGAGGAAGAGCACCGGCGGCACGTGCCGACGGAAGCGCGAGGTGACGCCCATCGCGTCCTTGACCATCGCGAGGCTCGCGTAGCGCACCGCGAGCTTCTGCTTGCGCCGGAGGATCCACCAATAGGCCAGCACCAGCAGCGGCACGACGAGCAGCAGCCAAAGGAGATCGGGCCATAGGAAGGTGATGGGCGACTTCACGGTGCTCCTCGGTGCGAGCGGTGGCGCTAGGCCGCGCCCATGTGCTGCGGCATGCCCCCGCCGGCGGCGAGCTGGCTGCGGCGCTTGCGCAAATCGGCGAAGCGCATGATCGCGTCGGCGAGATCGTCGTCGGTGGCGAGCTCCAGGGCATCCACACCGGAATGGCGGAACGCCGCGCGCAACTCTTCCTCGCGCTTCTCCGCGAGCTGGGCGAAGCGTTTGCGGAAGCCCTTGTCGTGGGTGTCCACGAAGATCTGCTCGCCCGTCTCGGAATCTTGGATCACGAGCAGGCCGAGGTCGGGCATCTGTCGCTCGAGCGGGTCGTACACGCGCACGGCGATGACTTCATGCCGCTGCGCGAGGTTGGCGAGGGTATCGGCCCAGCCCGGCCGGCTGATGAAGTCCGAGATCACGAACACCAGCGACCGGCGCCGGATCATGTCGTGGCTCGCCCGCAGCAGCACGTCGAGATCGGTGGGCGCCGCCTGCTTGGCCACCGGCCGCGTGCGCATCTCGTGCAGGATGTGCATCACGTGGCGGCGACCGCTGCGCGTGGGGATGACCTTGTCGACCTCCGTGCCGTAGAACATCGCGCCCACGCGATTGCCGTGGCGCGTGAGCATGCGCGCGAGCACGGCCACGAACTCGCTCGACACATTGCGCTTGCGCACGCTCTCCGAGCCGAAGTCCACCGATGGCGAGAGGTCGAGCAGGAACCACGCGGCAACCTCGCGCTCCTCGTTGAACTCGCGCACATAGGGCGTGTCCATGCGCGCGGTGACGTTCCAGTCGATGTGGCGGACGTCGTCGTTGTGCTGGTACTCGCGCAGGTCGGCCAGGTCGAGGCCATAGCCTCGGAACAGCGTGCGGTAGTCCCCATGCAGCATCCCGTCCAGACGGCGCAGAACCGTCCATTCGAGACGCTTGAGGACGGCCTCAGCCGTTGGCGACGCGGACATGCGTTTCCAGCGGCTTGTCCGGCGCCCGGACCGTCTGCATCACCTTGCGGATGAGCATGTCGGCCGTCTGGCCCTCGGCGAGGGCTTCGTAGGAGAGCACCAAGCGATGGCGCATGACATCGGGGACGATATCCATGACGTCCTCGGGCAGGACGTAGTTGCGACCGCGCAGCATGGCCAGCGCCTTGGCGCCCTCGATCATGTGGATGGTGGCCCGCGGCGACGCGCCGAAGGTGAGGAAGCGCCCGAAGTCCTTGAGGCCGAAGCGATCGGGCTCGCGCGTGGCGGCCACCAGCTTGACCGCATACGTGATGAGATTGGGATCGACGTACACGCGCCGGCATTCCTTCTGCAGCTCGGCGAGCTGTTCGGTGGTGGCCACCGCGGTCACGTCCACCGGCTCGCCGGTAACCCGCTGCACGATGACGAATTCCTCCTCCTCGTTGGGATAACCCACGAGGACCTTCATCATGAAGCGGTCGACCTGCGCCTCGGGCAACGGATAGGTGCCCTCGGTCTCGATCGGATTCTGCGTGGCCATCACCAAGAACGGGGTGGGGACGAAGTGCGTCTCGCCGGCGATGGTGACCTGGTACTCCTGCATCACCTCGAGGAGCGCGCTCTGCACCTTGGCGGGGGCGCGGTTGATTTCGTCGGCCAGCAAGAGGTGCGTGAACACCGGCCCGAGCGAAGTGGCGAAGTCGCCCGTCTTCTGGTTGTAGATGCGCGTGCCCACGAGGTCGGCGGGCACGAGGTCGGGGGTGAACTGGATGCGCTTGAAGGTGCCGCGCACGGCGCGGGCGAGCGTCTTGACGGTGAGGGTCTTGGCCAGCCCCGGCACGCCTTCCACGAGCAGGTGGCCCTGCGCGAGGATCGCCACCAGCACCCGCTCGAGGAAGTGGTCCTGGCCGACCACCACCTTCTTCACTTCGTAGAGGATGCGTTCCATCAAGGTGGCGACTTCGCCGTTCGTTTCGCGGAGTTCCATGCGTGCCTTTGCCTTTGAGCCTTGGAGGTCGTTGGAGTCGAAGTGCAGCCGGTCAGAACGGCGACATGCCTACCGCCGCTGCGGCGTTCTCGATGGGCACCGCAAAGCCGATGCCGATGAACACGCGCTGCTTGGTGGGGTTGAGGATGCCGGTCACGATGCCGACGACCTCACCGTCGGCGGTGACGAGCGGCCCGCCCGAGTTGCCCGGGTTGGCCGCGGCGTCGAACTGGATGAGATTGGAGAGCACGCGCTTGCCTTCCGGCGAGTGATACTCGCGCTTCATGCCGGAGACCACGCCAGCCGACGCCGACGGCCCGATGCCGAATGGAAAGCCCACGGCCACGACCTGGTCACCGATCTGCAAGTCGGCCGTGGAGCGCAGCGTGGCCGCCTGGAGGTCGTCGGGGACGGCCTTGGCCTGCAGCACCGCGAGGTCGTGCTCGGGCCGCATGCCGACCACCGTGGCCTCGGCCTCCATGCCGTCGTAGAAACGCACCTTGATCTTCTCGGCGCCGAGCACCACGTGCAGGTTGGTGAGGATCACGCCCTTGTCGACGATCACCACCCCCGTGCCCACGCCCGTGCTGCGGTAGCCAGGAAAGCCGCTCTTCTCGTCGTCAGGGTCCTTGCGCGGCGTGGCGTTGGGATCCTTGGGGTCCTTGTCCTTGGCGCTGTCGCGGTCTTTGGCGGCCGGCTCCGTGGGCTTGCCGCCGTCGTTGCGGGCGAGCTTGTCCTTGGCGGCGGCGCGCGCCTTGTCCTTGGCACCGTCCTTGGCGCCCTTGTCCTTGGGCCCCGCCTTGGGGTCCTCCGGCTTGGCGCCATTGCCCTTGGCGGCCTGGTCGTCCTCGCCCGTGTCGGGGCTGTAGCCCGTCACGCGCACCACCGACGGCGCGATGGCCGCGACCGCCCGGGTGGCCATCGACGGCAGGTTGGCCGACTCCAGCGTGTGCATCACCGCGGCGTCGATGTCCTTCTGCGTGAGCTCGTAGGGCGCCGGACGCGTCTTGGCGTAGGTGACGAGCAGCGCCACGGCGAACAGGGCGCCGGCCGCCACGAGGATCGGCTGCTCGAAACGACGGTAGAAGCGACGGAGGCGGCCGTCGTGCAGGGCGGGAGACAGGGGCGGGCTGCCGCCCGCCTGCGCCGCGGGA
>CALFEY010000001.1 GCA_937958295.1 uncultured Pseudomonadota bacterium | reverse complement strand
CGCAAATGCCCTATCTCATCGTCGATAATCTGTCGATTCGCCCGCTCAATGCCTTCCGCGGGTTCAAGCCGGCCCCCGGACAGGAGCCGGAGAACAACGTGCAGATGGACGTGTCCGCGCTGGCGTATCCCGACCAGGTGCGCCCCGCCGCGCAAGCGCCTGCGAAGTGAACGGAGGATCGCGATGAAAACGCTTCACCCCGCGTTGCGTCGGGCGGCCCTGTGGTCGGTGCCCGTGGCCATGGTGGCCGGGCTTGCGGCCTGGCCGACGCTCGGCCCCGCCATCGCCGGTACGCCCGAGGACGCCGCGCCCGCACCGGTCGCGCCCCAACCCATGACGCTCGCCCTCCTGCCCGAGTACCAGCCGGCGGCGGTGGCACCCGTCGGCAACGACGTCGTCGAGCGTACGCTCTTCAATCCCACGCGGCGTCCGGCACCGCCCGCGGTGGCCACGGCCGAAGCGGCCAAGCCCAAGATCCAGCGCGGCCAGTTCGCGCTGCTTGGCACGATGATCGTCGATGGCAAGGTCACCGCCTTCCTCCGCGAGGTGCAGGGGGGGAAGCCCCGGCGCGTGCTCCAGGGCGAGACGATCAACGGCATGGTGGTGGCCGAGATCAAGCCCGATCGCATGCGGCTTGCCGTCGGCGATGAGACCGAGGACCTGCTGCTCAAGGTGGCCACCGGCCCCAAGACCACGATCCAGCCAGTGCTCCCCCGCGCCGGCGCCGGTCCCGTGACGGCCAGCGCGTCGCCGGCCATTCCCGGCGGCACGCCCTCCGGCCAGGTGCCGGGCGCGCGCGACGTCTCCGAGGTGCTGGCCGAGCGTCGTCGCCTTGCGCGAGCCCAGGAAGCGGCCGCGCAGGGCCTGCCCCCCGGAGCGCCCGTCCCCCAGCAGAACGCCGCAGCGCCCATCCAGGCGCCGACGATGCCGCCCGTGCCGGTGGGCGACCCCAATTCGGGTGACCAGCGCTGGCAGAGCGTGTACCAGCGCTACCAGCAGCCGCGGCGCTGACCTTTCCCGCCATCGACTTGCGATAATCGCCGGCCGGGTCACGGGGGCCGCCGGCGGCCGATACCCGAATGCCTGCTGCCAACACAACAACAATGACCCTGCGCCATCGAATTCCCTACCGGCGCGCCGTCGCGAGCGTGCTCGTGCTGGCGCTGGCGGGCTGCAATACGCCCGCCCCGCGCATGCCCGGCGAGCCGTATCCGGTTACCCCCGTCCAGCGCACCATGACGTCCGGGTCGCCGCCCCTCACGACCGCGATGCAGGAGGCGACGAGCCGCGTGGGCGCGCCTTCGCCCAACAATGCCCATATCTACAAGGGCACCGGGGTCGTGGTGCGCGGCCAGCAGCCGGGCGGCGGACTGCCGCCGGGGCCTGTCACGCAAGTGCCTGGCGGCGCGATGGTGTTGAACTTCGAAGGGGCCGAGCTGCGCGAGGTGGTGCGCACGATCCTGGGTGAAGTGCTCAACGAGACGTACACGATCGATCCCGCCGTGGGCGGCACGGTCACCCTGCGCACGTCGTCGGGCATTCCGCGCGAGGCGTTGCCGGCCACGCTCGAGACGCTGCTGCGCATGAACGGCGCCACGATGGTCAAGAGCGGCGGCATGTTCATGATCGTCCCGCAGGCCGCAGCGGTGCGCGGCAACATCACCCCCCAGCTCGGCAACTCGTCGCGCGCGCTTCCCGCGGGGTTTTCCGTGCAGATCGTGCCGCTCAAGTACGTCGGAGTGCGCGAGATGCTGCGCATCCTCGAGCCGTTCGCGCGCGATGCCCAGGCCGTGCGGCCCGACGAGCTGCGCAACATGCTCGTGCTGGCGGGCACCGAGCGCGAGCTGCGGCACCTGATGGACACGATCGACATGTTCGACATCGACTGGATGGCCGGCATGTCGGCGGGGGTCTTCACCCTCACCAACTCTGACGTCAAGGAGGTGATGAAGGAGCTCGAAAAGATCGTGGGCGACCGTAACACGAGCCCGCTCACCGGCATCCTCAAGATCGTGCCGATCGAGCGGATGAACGCCATCCTCGTGGTCACGCCGCAGCCGTCGTACCTCGAGGAAGTGAAGAAGTGGATCGATCGCCTGGACCGCAGCAGCGACGTCGGCGGCGGCTTGCAGTTCTACGTCTACAACCTGCAGAATTCGCGCGCGGAACGCCTGGGCCCGCTCCTGCAACAGGCGTTCACGGGGCGGGTAACGCAGCCCACGTCCGCGTCGACCCCGACGGTCGCCCCCGGCACGCCCGCCGGCACCATCGTCAATCCTCCCGCATTCCAGGCGCAGCCCAGCGGCGCGCTCGGGGTTGCGCCTGCCCCGGCACCGGCGGCCCAGGCCGTCGTGAATCAAGCCACGGCCGGCTCGCAGGGCAGCGGGATCGTGCGCAACCTGCAGGTGGTGGCGGACAAGGATGCCAACACGCTGCTGTTCGTGGCCACGCCCGCGGAATACGCCGTGATCGAGCAGGCGCTGCGCAAGCTCGACGTGCCGCAGCGGCAGGTCGTGATCGACGTGACGATCGCCCAGATCGCGCTCACCGACGAGCTTGATTTCGGCGTGGAATGGCTGTTCAAGGGGGGGGCGCCTTCCGGTACGGGATCGGGCGGCCTCTTCGGCGGTCGCGTGATCACGAGCAACCGCAATCCCGCCCTGCCGTCCGCGGGTGACACGCCGGCGGCCTCGCTGGTGAAGGGATTCACCTACATCATCAACAACTCCAACTTCCCTGGTGGCGTGCAGGCGGCCCTCAACCTCCTCGACACCTACGGCAGCACCAAGATCGTGGCCAACCCGCAGGTGGCGGCGCTCGACAACCAGAAGGCCACCATCAAGTCGGGCGACCGGATCCCGATCAGCCAGCAGAGCAACCTGGGCGGCACCGACAACATCGTGGTCACGACGTCCCAGTACATCGACACCGGTGTGCTGCTCCAGGTCGTCCCCCACATCAATGCCGGGGGCTTGGTCTCGCTCGAGGTGCAGGCCGAGGTCAGCGTTCCCGGCACCTGCGACGGCGACGGTTGCGCACCGCCGATCAACACCCGCTCCATCCAGACCTACGTCGCCGTCCCGAGCGGCCAGACGATGGTGATGGGCGGCCTCATCAGCGAAGGGCGCCAGAACTCGTCTTCCGGGCTGCCCCTGCTGTCGCGCATCCCCATCCTCGGGGGGCTTTTCGGGCAGCAGGAGCTCAAAAACAACCGCACCGAGCTCGTCCTGTTCATCACCCCGCGCGTGGTCGAGAACCAGACCGACATCGCATCGGTGGTCCAGGAGATGCGCCGCCGGATGGAGAACATGGACGCCCTCGTGCCGATCATCCGGCCGCTCATCGGCCCGATCTTCCCGGACACGGCAGTCAACCCGGCCTTCGCTCCGCTTACCTCGCAGCCGCTGCTGCCGCCCCCGCCAGGGGCGCCGGCGCAGGTCATCCTGCCCCGCGGCGTGGGCTCGCCGGAGCAGTCGCCCCCGCCTGGCGCCCCGGCGCAATGACGGGGTAAACATGCGGTTGTGCGGGAATTTCGCCGGCGGGAGCCTCGCTCCGGCCGGCGTCGCTTTGCGTTGACTCCACCCCCTTGCTTCTATATATTCGCGGGCCGGGCAAGGTCCGGCAGGGGAGGATGGGGTGCACTTTCATCCCCTCTATAGCTCCATGGAAGGCGGTTGCAGATTGATGGTTTTCAGCAGATTTTTCGATTTTCACGCCATTTCGCCGATTACCGTCGCTGTTACCCGACACGGATGTCGGGTTCTGGCGACAGTGGTGTTGCTGGGATTGGCGGCCTGCGCCACCACGCCTGGCGGCGACAGGCCCAAGCCGGCCGCGACCGTCACGGCCCCGGGCGCCGCCCCCACCACGCCCGAGGCCAAGCAGGCCCTCGTCACTCGCCGTGCTACCGAGCGCTGGAACCTCCTCATCAAGGACGACCTGGACGGGGCTTACCTCTACATGAGCCCCGGATCGCGGGAGGTCACGTCCCTCGACCGCTACAAGCTCAATACCCGCCGAAATGCCTTCCGGGAGATCAAGATCAACTCGGTCGTCTGCGACGGGGACGCCTGTACCGTGAGCCTGATGCTCACGTACGACCACCAGAAGATGAAGGGGATCGTGACCCCCGTGAGCGAATCGTGGATCGTCGACGGCGCCCAGGCGTGGTACGTCTACGGCCGGTAAAAGGCAAAAAAGTCGTGGAAAAGATAGGTGTCGCCGGTTTGAGACGTTGCGGAAAATCCACAGTCCGCGACGTTTTCGAGGTTCGATTCGTTTGAAATCGAAGGTAGCCTGTAATAAGATTCGCGTGCTGTTGGTCCGAAACCGATCACGTCAAACGGCAATTAAAAGGAGTCATCACCCACTATGAATACGTTCAAACACAAGTCGCTGTACGCCGCTCTCGCGGGACTGGGCGCGCTGGGCGCGACTGGGGTCGCGCAAGCGGTGTCGGTCAACCCGGAAGGTCTGGGTCAAGTCCTGATCTATCCGTACTACACCGTCCGCGTGGTTCCCACGGGTCTGGTTGGCTCCGACGCCGCTTACAACTCGCTCCTGTCGGTCGTGAACTCGACCGGCTCGGCGAAGGCGGTCAAGGTCCGCTTCCTCGAAGGCAAGAACTCGCGCGAAGTCCTCGACTTCAACTTGTACCTGTCGGCGAAGGACGTCTGGACGACGGCCATCATCCCGACGACCGACGGCGCGGGCATCTTCACCGCGGACAAGTCCTGCACGATCCCCAAGGTCTCCACGAGCTCCGCCTCGCCGACCACGTTCGTGAACTACGCCTACACGGGTAGCAACGACGACAAGGGCGGCACGTCGCTCGACCGTACGCGTGAAGGCTACGTCGAAATCATCGAAATGGGCGACGTCGTCGGCTCCACGGCCACGGCTGCCACCCACGTGAACGGCGTTCCGCCTTGCACGGAATCCGCGCTGGTCGAACCCACTGCCGACACCAACACGGTGCCGGGCTCGGGCGGCCTGTTCGGCTCGATGACGCTGATCAACGTCCTCAAGGGCGAAGACTTCGGCTACGACCCCACGGCCCTCGACGGCTTCTCCACCACGAAGCTGTGGTTCCCCGCCGGCGACATCCGCCCGACGCTCGCGTTCGTCAACCCCAAGACCTCGGTCACGGTGGCTGGCTTCAACGTGTACGTCACCACGGGCTGGCCGTCGCTGCCCCCGGGCAACCCGGTTGACCCGGTGTCCGCGGTCATCATGCACAACAACGTCTTCAACGAATTCGTTCTCGACGTGAGCACGAAGTCGAGCACGGACTGGGTTGTGACGTTCCCGACCAAGCGCGAATACGTGTTCGCCGGCACGGGCGTGGCGCAGAAGCTGTTCCAAAGCAACTTCACCGCCAGCGGCTCTTGCGACGAAGTGCTCCTGACGCAGTACGACCGCGAAGAGCGCACGATCGTCTCGCAATCGTCGTTCTCGCCGCCGCCGCCGACCCAGACGGACTCGCTGTGCTGGGAAGCGAACGTGATTTCGTACATCTACCCGCAGTCGGCGTCCACCCCGTCCGCGTCGACGGTCTTCGGTTCGAAGAATTTCTCGGCCGTCAAGACCGACTTCGTGAACGGCTGGGTCGCGCTGAACTTCCCGCTGACCTCGGGCAGCCGTCATCAACTCGTCGGCCCGGGCTCCACGGTGTTCAACACGCGTACGGGCGGCACGATCGCCACGCTCTCCACCACCTTCAACGGTCTGCCGGTCATCGGCTTCTCCGCCACGGTGTTCGAGAACGGCACGCTCACGAGCGGTGGTACCGCCATCCAGTCGAACTACGGTGGCAACTTCAACCACAAGTTCACGAAGAGCATCGCGCCGTAATCGGTTCGCATCTCGCAGTACTCCGGGGCGAGGAGCAATCCTCGCCCCTTTTTCTTCATGCAGGCAGCCTCGTCGTATCCGACCGGCATGCGGCGACCTGTGGTAATCCATGCCGCTACTCCGTTTCCTCTCCCGCTTCCTGGCGCTCGTCCTGGGGACGCTCGCCCTTGCCACACCCCCCGCGCACGCGCAGTACATCGTGCAGGCGCCCGACACGGTCCTCATTTCCAATAGCCTGGCGTCCGTTACCCGGCGCGAGTACGACGCCGAGCTCACGAAGCTGCCCGCGGACATGCGCGAAGGCTTCGGCAGCAATCCACGCCGCGTGAATGATCTGCTGGTGCGCATGCTGGTCCAGAAATCGCTCGCTACCCGGGCGCGCGAGGCCAAGCTCGATGCGCCGCCCGAGAATGCCGCGCGCATCGCCCTCGAGGTGGATCGCCTGCTCGCCGCAATGGAGGTGGACGCCGTCGAGCGCGCCGCCGCAGCGGAGTTCGACTCCAACCTCGCCCGCTACGAATCCCGTGCCCGTGAGCTGTACCTCGTGGACAAGGCGGCCTACACCACGCCGGCGCAGGTCAGCGCCTCGCATATCCTTTTCGACACGACGAAGAAGAACACCTCCGCCGAGGCCCGTCGCAAGGCGGAGGAGACGCGCGCGAAGCTGGTGGCGGGGGCTGACTTCGCCGCGCTCGCCCGCGAGCTCTCCGACGATCCCGCGTCGGGCCAGGCGGGCGGCCAACTTGGCTGGTTCGCGGAGAAGCAAATGGATCCCGCCTTCGGGTCCGCCGCCTTCGCGTTGCAGAAGCCGGGCGACCTGTCGCCCCCGGTGCTCTCCGCCTACGGCTGGCACATCATCCGAATGGACGATAAGCGACCGGGAACGCTGCCGCCTTACGCCGAGGTCCGCGAGAAGATCCTCGCCGACCTCAAGCGGCGCTACGTCGACGAGAAGCGCGACGCCGCTATCGCCGCGATCCGCAGCGACCCCAAGACGGCCGTGAACGAGGCCGCCGTGCAGGCGCTGACCCCGAAGGTCGATCGCGAAGCGATCCGCCGTGCCCAGGAAGCCGGCCAGTCCTCGGCGGTTCCGCCGTCGAAGTAGACACCCGCAGACGGGTCCCACCGTTTCGCGGAGTATCCTCGCGCGCATGCCCCAGGCCACCTCCGCGCGCGGCAGCGTCGTCCCCGCGCCCTCCGCCGGGGTCCGCGACCGCGCGCTCTTCGCCAACTTCCTCCGGCGCGAGCTCTTCACGCGCTACCTCGGCAGCATTACGGGCCTCGCCTGGGCATTCGTGCATCCGCTGGTGCTGCTCGTCGTCTACCACTTCGTCTTCACCACGATCTTCAAGACGCAGCGATTCGGCAACGAGAGCTTCCTCGCCTTCGTGGCGGTGGCATTGTGGCCGTGGCTGGCGGCGCAGGAGGGGATCCAGCGCGGCGCCACGAGCCTCGGCAACTACGCGGGGCTCATCCGCAAGGTGGCGTTTCCGCACGAGCTCGTGGTGTACGCGTCGGTGTGCGCCACGCTGCTCCTGCAGTTTGCGGGCTATCTCGCCGTGATCGTCGCGCTCGTGATCTACGGCGAGCCCTTGCACCTGTCCGGCCTGCTGATCGCGATCCCACTGTGGATCGTGTTGGCCATCGGCGTGATCGGCGTCACCCTTTTCTTCGCAGCGCTTCAGGTCTTCGTGCGCGACGTCGAGCACGTGCTGATGCCCGGGCTCATGATCCTCATGTACCTCACGCCCATCCTGTACCCGCTCAACCTGGTCCCGGAGGCGATCCGGCCTTGGGTGGCGCTCAATCCGTTCAGTTGGCTCGTGGGGCGCCTGCGTGACGCCCTGCTCAACGGCAACCTTGCGCTGCACTGGGCAGATGCGGTCGCCGTCGTCGTGGCGCTCGCCCTGTTCTTTGCAGGCCGCTGGGTGTTCCGCCGGCTCTCACCGCACTTCGAGGACTTCGTATGAGCCCGGCAAGCCCGCCCAAGGCTGGGCTCGGGGGCGGGAGCCACGAAGCAAGTCCTGTGAATGCAGGGCCGGACGGGGGCGGTGCGGGCAGCCCCGCGACGGCGGCCGCTGCGCCGGGCCGTCGTGCGCCGCTCCTCGCGCTCGATCACGTGGGCAAGGACTACGCGAAAGTGGACAGCCGTGGCGGCCAGCTGCGACTGGTGTGGGATCTCTTGCGCGGCCACGGCGCCGCCAACGTGTATCGCGCGCTCGACGACGTCACGTTCTCGCTGCAGCCGGGGGCCTCGCTCGGCGTGATCGGGGAGAACGGCGCGGGCAAGTCCACGCTCCTCAAGATCGTGGCGGGCGTGATCCCGCCCACGCGCGGCCGCGTGACCGTGAACGGCCGCGTGGGCGCGCTGCTGGAGCTCGGCTCGGGCTTCCATCCCGATTACACCGGTCTTGCCAATATCGATCTCGCAGCCGCCCTGCTGGGACTGTCGCCGGACGAGATCGATGCCAAGCGCGAAGAGATCATCGCCTTCGCGGACATCGGCGATCACATCCACGATCCGATCAAGCACTACTCGTCGGGGATGGTGGTGCGGCTGGGCTTCGCGGTGGCGACCGCGCTGCGCCCGCACATCCTCATCACCGATGAAGTCCTTGCCGTCGGCGACGAGTCCTTCCAGAAGAAGTGCATCGCCTGGATGGAGGATTACCTCGCCGACGGCGGCACGCTCCTGCTCTGCTCGCACAGCATGTATCACATCCAGAAGCTCTGTCGGCATGCTCTGTGGCTGCGCACGGGAGAGGTCGTGCAATACGGCGCGGCCATGGACGTGACACAGGCCTACCTCGCCTTCCACGAGGAAAAATCGGCGCGCGCCAAGACCCCCATCGACCCGCGCGTGGCCGCGAGCACCGGCGTATACGCCGTGCAGTCGCTCGACATCGGCCCGGCGGACGTGATGGCGCAGGGCGCCGACCTGTGGATCGCCGGTGAGGTCTATTCCCCCGATGGCCGCGTGCCGGTGGTGCTCGTGGGCATCGTGCGTGCGGACGGCACGCCGGTGTATGGCGTGGCCACGGACATGGACGGCGTTGCGCCGACGCGCGTGTCCGCGGATCGCTTCGCCTTCTCGGTGTCGCTGCCCGCGCTGCCGCTCCTGCCCGGGAAGTACTTCGTGCGGGCGCACGCCCTGGATCCGGAAGGGGTGCGCCTCTTCGATCACGTGGAGCGTCCGCTGGTGGTGACCGGAGACTCGCGCGAGATGGGTTTCGTGCGGCTGGCGCACCGCTGGAATGACCGGTAGCGCGCGGCGCTTCGGACCACGAATGGCCAAGCGCGCGAGCGACTTCGTGGACGTGGTGGTGCCGCTCGGCGGGGCGGAGGCCGAAGTGTCCGCGTTGATCGCACAGCTTCGCGGCAGCCGGCGGCCGTATCGCCTGCTGCTCGTGGACGACGCGATGACCGAGCTGCGCCAGGGCTTCCTGCGCAAGCGCCTGGCCGCAAGCGCGGGCGCGGAGTGCGTGTGGCTGCGCGCGAGTGGCCGCGGCATCGTCGCCGCGCTCGCGGTCGCACGCGAGGCCGGCCACGCGGATGTCGTCCTCGTCGATCCTCGCGTGCGCCTCGCGGACGGGTGGTTCGATCGCCTCTGTCGGTGCGCGGAGAGCGACGCCCGCATCGGCGTGGTGGCCACATGGACCACGGCCGACCGGGACGCCCCCGGCTTCCTGCAG